>DJFN01000039.1:5091-8866 GCA_002432085.1 Flavobacteriales bacterium UBA5871 | reverse complement strand
ACCGGGCGCTCAACGATGTTGTGCATTCCGAGGATAGCCGATTGCGGAGGATTGATGATAGGCGTGGAAAGCATGGAGCCGAAAACGCCACCGTTGGTGATCGTGAACGTTCCACCGGTCATGTCGTCCGGAGTGATCTTTCCGTCGCGTGCTTTGATCGCCAGGCGCTTGATCTCGCGCTCGATCTCAGCCAGACTCATCTGCTCAGCGTTGCGCACCACCGGAACCATCAGTCCTTTAGGTGATGACACCGCGATACCGATATCCGCGTAGTTGTGGAAGACCATTTCGTTGCCATCGATCTGTGCGTTCACCGCCGGGAAGTGATTGAGCGCTTCCGTAACGGCTTTGGTGAAGAACGACATGAATCCGAGGTTCACTTCGTGGAATTTCGCGAAGTTGTCTTTGTATTTCGCACGCAGGTCCATGATCGGTTTCATGTCCACTTCGTTGAAGGTCGTCAGCATAGCCGTTTCCTGCTTCACCGAAACGAGGCGCTCTGCTACTTTACGACGCAGCATAGACATTTTCTCCCGAGTCTGCTCGCGTGTTCCGCCCCAGCCCTGTGCAGCATCGGCAGCAAAACCGCCCGACATCGCTGCCAGCACGTCTTGTTTCGTTACGCGGCCGTCTTTGCCCGTACCATTTACTTTACCGGCTGGAACGTTGTTCTCGGCCATGATTTTCGCAGCCGCAACAGATGGGACGCCTTTCGCATAGCTGTCTTTTACCGGTCCGGGATCCGGAGCAGCCGTTTTTTCAGCTACGGGTTTTGCTTCGGCAGCAGGTTCTGCTTTCGGAGCAACTTCCGCTTTCTTTTCCTCTGCTTTTGGCGGAGCAGCACCTTCCGGACGAGCCGCGGAGGTATCGATCAGGCAAACCACCTGTCCGACTTTTACCACATCGCCTTCGGCAGCCTTGAGCGTAATTACACCACTTTGCTCAGCCGGAAGCTCCAGCGTTGCTTTATCGGAATCAACCTCGGCAATGGCCTGGTCTTTTTCTACATAGTCACCATCTGCTACCAGCCAGGTTGCGATTTCCACTTCGGAGATCGATTCTCCCGGGCTGGGTACTTTCATTTCCAGTACAGACATAGTTTTTGTTTTTGGATCGGTAAATTATTTCGCTGTTACGGATGCGTAGCTGAACACATCGGCAAACAATTTTTTCAGTCTTCGTTCGTGCAGTTTTTTCGAGCCTTCTGCCGCCGCGGCCGATGCCGTACGGTAAACGCCCTGGAATGGAATATGACGGAGCTTCATGGCGATGTAGTTCCATGCACCCATGTTTTCCGGCTCTTCCTGCGCCCACACGATGTTTTTCGCGTTGTATTTCGCAATAACCGCTTCGATCTGCTTTTTCGGCAACGGATACAGCTGCTCGATACGCACGATGGCGNNGATACAGCTGCTCGATACGCACGAAGGCCATATTATCGGCACCCTGCTCTTTGGCGTAGGCTTTCATTTCGTAATAGAACTTACCGGAGCAGAATACCAGCGTGTCAACAGCTCCGACAACAGCTGTCGGGTCGTCGATCACTTCCTGGAACTCTCCTTTTGCGAGCTCGTCCAGGGAAGACGTTGCATCCGGGTAACGGAGCAAAAGCTTCGGAGAGAAAACAACGAGCGGCTTGCGGAAGCNNACAGCTGACGACGCAGCAAGTGGAAGTGGTTCGCCGGTGTGGACGTATTCACAACCTGGATGTTTTCGTCGGCACATTGCTGCAGGAAACGCTCCATACGACCGCTGGAGTGCTCGGCGCCTTGTCCTTCGTAACCGTGTGGCAGAAGCATTACGAGACCGCTTTGCGTAGACCATTTGTCTTCACCGGCCGTAATGAACTGATCGATCATAATCTGGGCTCCGTTGAAGAAGTCGCCGAACTGCNNGCGCCGTTGACGAAGTCGCCGAACTGCGCTTCCCAGATGGTCAGTGCTTCGGGTGTCGCGAGTGAATAACCATATTCGAAACCAAGCACCGCGTACTCGGAAAGCAATGAGTTGTAAATCGCAAACTTCGCTTGTTTGTCTGAAAGCAGGTTGAGCGTTTCGATCTCTTCCTCGGTGTCTTCGGTCTTTACCACCGCGTGACGGTGGGAGAACGTTCCGCGCTCCACATCCTGACCGGAAATACGCACCGGGTGACCTTCTTCGAGCAGGGTTGCATACGCCAGCATTTCGGCAGCACCCCAGTCGAGCTTGTCGCCCTCGATTCCGTTCAGACGGTCTTCGAAGATCTTCTGGATCTTACGGAAGTATTTCTTCCCTTCCGGCAATGTCGAGAGCTTACGCCCCAGTTCCAGCAAACGTTCTTTGGCTATGCCCGTTTCCGGCGATTGATCAAAGTCTTCGAGCTTGCTGTGACGGTAGTTTTCCCACACTTTTCCGAGGAAGTTCCATACGATGGCTTTCTCGTTCTTGCGGGCTGTCTCGAATTCCGCTTCGAGGTAATTGTTGTATTCGTCCTCTACAGCTTTTGCCTGCTCGTCGGTAATGGAACCTTCAGCCAAAAGCTGCTTGAGGTAAATGTCTTTTGGATTCGGATGTTTCGCGATGATGTTGTACAGCTTCGGCTGTGTGAATTTCGGCTCATCCCCTTCGTTGTGTCCGTATTTACGGTAGCACAGCAGGTCGATGAACACATCGCGGTGGAACTGCTGACGGTATTCCATCGCAATTTCGATCGTCTGGATCACCGCTTCGACGTCGTCGCCGTTCACATGGAATACCGGCGTAAGCGTTGTTTTCGCAACATCCGTACAGTAAGTGGAAGAACGTGCGTCGAGGTAGTTGGTGGTAAATCCAACCTGGTTGTTCACCACGATGTGGATCGTTCCACCAGCGCGGTAGCCATCGAGCAATGCCATCTGTACGACTTCATAAACCACACCCTGACCTGCAACCGCAGCATCACCGTGGATCATTACCGGACAAACTTTGTTTTCGTCCTGACCGAAATCGAGGTCCAGCTTGGCGCGGGCAATTCCCTGCACAACCGGGTCAACGGCTTCGAGGTGCGACGGGTTCGGCGCCAGTGTCAGTCCTACAGTTTTACCATCTTTTGCTTCCACAGAGCTGCTATAGCCCTGGTGGTATTTCACGTCGCCGTCGAACGAGCCGTCGAAATCGAATTCTTTTCCTTCGAACTCGGAAAGGATGTCGCTTGGACGTTTCTGGAAGATATTCGTGAGCGTGTTCAGACGACCGCGGTGCGCCATTCCCATCACGAAATATTCCACACCCAGCGACGCGCCTTTTTCAACGAGCGAGTCGAGGGCCGGGATCAATGCTTCACCTCCTTCANNCCTTCAACGGAGAAACGCTTCTGACCTACGTATTTTTTCCCCAGGAAAGCCTCGAAGTTGGCTGCCTGAACGAGTTTCCTGTAAATATTGAGCTTGCGGGAAGTATCGAATTTCGGACGGTTCTTCAACTCGATTTTGTTGCGGAACCAATCGAGGCGCTCCGGCTCACGCATGTACATGTATTCGATACCGATCGACTGGCAATACGTTTCCTCAAGGTGATCGATGATGTCCTTGAGTGTTGCCGGTCCGATCCCCACCTGCTCGCCTGCCTGGAACACGGTGTTCATATCGGCAACTTCGAGACCGAAGTTTTCGATCGTCAGCGTCGGCTCATAATGGCGACGCTCGCGTACAGGATTGGTTTTGGTAAACAGGTGACCACGCGAACGATAGCTGTTGATCAGGTTGATCACCTTGAATTCTTTCTGGAAGTTTTCCGGGATTTCGCCACCGTCTTCATAG
>DJFN01000039.1:4570-5064 GCA_002432085.1 Flavobacteriales bacterium UBA5871 | reverse complement strand
ATTCACGTCTGCATTTCCGACGTAGGTAACTTTATCCATGTTTGTATACAAATAATGGGGTCCGTAAAAGTAACACTATTCTACGGAAGAGCGGATAGGATTGCGTGGAAAAAAGGGGCCTCCCGTGAAATTTCAACGAACGCAAAGAAGCGACCGGATGACAATCGGCTGAGAGCTCAGGAATTCCCCTCGCGGAAATGCCTTTTGAACTGTACTTTTACGAATTCGCGGTACAACAAAGCTTCGGCCAAAGCGGGGAAATACGGCTCGCTTCCCGACAGGCTCCGAACGAGTGTTTCGGGCAGGTCGACGAGGTAAATCAGGCGATGCAGCTTATGGCTGTCGAGTGTCTGAAGCTGTTTGGCCAGCAATGAAACCCAGGTTTCTACCGGCTCTGTCATGGTGAAGGGCAACGTTACCGAAGCTCGATCGAAATCCCGCTCCAGCTGGAAATAAAGCATAGCAATCAGCTCCTGCCGGCTGGCTTCCGGAAG
>DJFN01000039.1:0-4551 GCA_002432085.1 Flavobacteriales bacterium UBA5871 | reverse complement strand
TGTTCCCGATGGCTATCGGGAAGGCAGCAAAGGGACCAGAGTATTATCAGACCTCTCGCAGTAATGAATAATGGAGGTTTTCACTAATTATCTCGAAATACAATGCATTTCACCTTTGTGGTGCTAAAACAGCGTCCTGATGTCTCCGCCCTTTTCCAGATAAATCGCTTGTAATCCTGCCGATCGCGCGCCGTCGACATGCTGCGGACTGTCGTCGATGAACAACGTTCGCTCAGGAATCAGGCCTTGTTCGCTGCAAACCTGCAGGAAAATGGCCGGATCGGGCTTGCGAATACCCATTTCCCACGACAAGTAGATCTTCTCGAAGTAATCTTCCAGTCGCTGGTGACCAGTGGTGCGTTCCAGCGAACGACGAACGGCATCTATGTGTAGCGTATTCGTATTGCTCAGCAAAAACGTGCGTCGGTTTTTTTTCAGCTCCAACAGGAAGTCCAATCGCTCGGCCGGGAAATCAAGAATCATGGCATTCCACGCATGAACGACCTGGTTGCCGTTACAACCGCGGGGAAGCTGGTCCAGCAAGCGATTGATGAAATGAAACGGTGAAAGGTGGCCCGTCTCGAAACGATCGAACAGCTCGCTTTGTGCCAGCTGCGAATAAACCTCATCGAAATGCGTAATTCCCAGGCTTTTGAAAGCTGCTGCCGTGCGGTCATAATCCAGGTTTAAAACCACTCCGCCGAGGTCAAAAATCACCGCATCGATATCCTTGTGAGCCATACCGGCAAAGGTAAGGAAATTACGGTTTCTCCTGACACAGCTCTACCAGCACACCGTTGGACGATTTCGGGTGAACGAATGCTACGAGCTTATTGTCGGCGCCATCTTTTGGTTGTTCGTTGAGCAATTGAAAGCCTTTTTCGGCCAGCTCCTTCATGGATTCTCTGATATCCGTTACATCGAACGCGATGTGGTGGATACCTTCGCCTTTTTTGGCAATGAATTTGGCGATCGGGCTGTTTTCGTTGGATGCCTCGAGCAGCTCGATCTTGGATTCGCCGACCTTGAAAAAAGCGGTTTTTACGCCTTCACTTTCTACTTCTTCGAGCTTGTAGCAAGCCGTTCCGAGCAATTGCTCGTAGGTTTCCATTGCTTCTTTCAGGTTGCTGACCGCAATGCCGATGTGTTCAATCTTGTTCATGCTGTAAAGGTATCAAAAGAAAAAAACCCTGACTCCGATAGCTTCGGAATCAGGGTTTCGTATCGTTTACAAGTAATCTTATCCCTTGAAGAATTTCTCGGTTTTGTTGTCGAAGTTGATGTAGTAAGCTCCTTTCAGGAGATTACCGCACGGAACAGATGTTCCAACACCTTTCTTCACAATGTTTCCGTAAGCGTCATAGATCTCGTACTTCGTTTCGACCGGTTTGCCGGCAGAAGTAAAGTTGATGACATCTTTGACTTTAACAGGGTTCTTTTCGACGATTCCGACAGTAGAAGTAAACTTCACTTCCTGGGAAGTACGTTTTGTTCCCGAATGGTCGACCTGTACAACGCGCACGGTGTTTTCACCTGAATGCGGCGCTACCTGGAATTCGTAGCTGTTTTCGCCCGGCGTTCCTTTTCCGAGGACCTCACCTACCTGTACCCACTTGTTCCAGCGGTACTGTTCAATGAAGTAAGGCAGCTTGCCCTGCTCACCTGTCGTTTGCCAGGTAAGCTTCCCGGTATTGGTAACCGTGATGGAAGTTGCTTTAAAGGTACTGCGCGGCAGCAAGACTTCAGGATTCAGGATTTTCGGCTTGCAACCTTCGTTGTGTTCAATCACGATGAAAACCGGTTCACCGATCTCGATATTGAAAACAGAAAAGTCGATTTCGAAAGNNGGGCATAATGTCACCATTAACAGTAACTTTTGTTGCACAAAAACCGAATCCGTCGCCATCTTCCGGATTTTGAACATACAAGTTTTTACCCTGATAACTACCTTCGATGGAAAGTGCTGCAAAGCCCGAAAGGCCACAAAAAGCAGTAGAGAGGAGGAGTAAGAGGAATTTTTTTGGTTTCATATGATTAGTTGCTACACTAAAATCAGCGACAAGTATAGCAGCAATTTTTCAGAAAACCAAACCTTTACGGCGTACATTTTGAAAAAACGCCCAATTCCGGCTACCCTGGTAGCTAAAAACGATTTAGTCGAAGCTTCTGCGTTGTTGGTCGACAGCGGGCTGCAGGACTTTCTTAGTTCCCGGCCGGCTAATGTTCAGCGCGTCAAAACGTTGCGAAACGTATTTTTTTTTAGTAATCTTGTCACCTAATGCAAAAACGCGCTATGAAGTTTTTCTGCCTTTTCCTGCTCTCCGCCTTCCTTCTTTTTTCCTGCGACAGCAAACCGGAACGCAAGCAATTCGAACATGCGGGCGGCTGTTTCACCATGGCTATCGACAATGAGCCAAGCACCCACATTGCCAGGGAAGTAACCGATCTTTATTCCCATACGGTGCTCACGCAAATTCTGGAATGCCTCGTTAGCATCAATCCCGAAGACCTCAGCATCCAGCCTCAGCTGGCCAAAAGCTGGAAAGTGAGCCCGGACGGACTCTCTTATACGTTCGTTATCCGCGACGATGTGCTCTTCCACCCGAATGCTGCATTCACGTCGGAAGAAGACCGCAAAATGACCGTGAACGATGTGAAGTTTTCCATCGAAAAGAGCTGTCAGCCGAACGGCGAAGGCGCACCAACGGCGGCTTTCGTTTCGATTTTCAGCAATCAGCTCAAAGGCGCGACCGAATACTATGAAAAGAAAGCGACAAGCATCAGCGGCCTTTCCGTAAAAGGAAACGAGATCACACTCACGCTTTTATCGCCGGATGCGGCTTTCGTGAACAAGCTGGCGCAGATCAATGCCGCTATCGTTTCAGAAAAGATCGTGAAGGCGAACCTCGAAGGCGACCTCATCGGAACCGGGCCGTTCATTTATAACAAACCAGATAAGCCGTCGACGATCGTGCTGGTGAAAAACCCGGATTACTACATGACCGACGAAAAAGGCAATGCTTTGCCTTACCTCGACAGCGTACAATTTATCGTGGAATCGCGCAAGCTCGAGCAGCTCGACCTGTTCGAAAAAGGCAAAACCGATGTGATCAATACGCTTCCGACAAGCCGCATCACGGAAATGCTCGAAGGACGCATGAAGGATTTCAATTCCGTTCCGCCGCGCATGGTGCTTTACAATAACGCTTTGCTGAGCACGCATTTCTACTTCTTCAATATGACCGACCCGCGTTTTCAGGATCCGCGCGTTCGCCAGGCGTTTAACTATGCGATCGACCGCAACCGGATCACGCAGGACGTACTCCGCGGTCAGGCATACGAAAACGGCATCTATGGAATCGTTCCACCGATCAGCTCGACGTTCAAAGGCTACGATTTCGGTGCCGTTAAGAATATGGGCTTCGATTACAATCCTGAAAAAGCCCAAAAATTGCTGGCAGAAGCTGGTTTCCCAGGTGGAAAAGGATTCGGAAGCGTGAACCTGCGTGTAAACATCGGCGATGTGCATTCAGCAGTAGCGGAAGAAATTTCCGAGCAGATCTTCCAGACGCTGGGCATTAACGTGAACATCGACGGATCGACCTTCGAGCAGAAAGATATCGATGCCGACTATGCACGCGGCGATCTTTTTCGTTCGGCATGGTTTGCGGATTACTGCAGTCCGGAGACCTTCCTGACGAACTTTTACGGCAAATACGTTCCGCAAACGATGGACGAGCCTTCGCAGATCAACCAGTCGCGCTACAAGAACCCGGTTTTCGACGATCTCATCGAGCGTGCACGCGTTGCCGGCTCACAGACCGAGCGTTACCGTTTGTACAACCAGGCTGAGCTCGAGCTGATGAAAAATCCGCCGCTGATCGTTCTGTGGTATGCAAGCGATATTCAGCTGAAGTATTCCAATGTCCGCAACCTGAAAAACAACCCGATGGCGCTGCTCGACCTGAAGGAAGTGTACGTCAAAGTCAACACGTTCGCCCTGTACCTGAAGACCATCCAATGATCAACACAAACCTGGCTGTCGCCTGCCTGCGGTAGGCAGGGCAGACAGGNNATTTCATGGACTGGACGAAAGAAGAGTACCTGAAAAGCATCCAGTAAGGACGATCCCGTAACACATTGACTATGAAAAAACTGTTGTTTTGTCTGTTCTTCCTGACAAGCGCTGTACCGGCATTTTCCCAAACCCAGACCGTCAGAGGAACCGTTACGGAATCGGAAACGGATTTCCCGCTTTTTGGCGCCGATGTGGAAGTACTCACTGGCGACACCACCATTCGATTTCGCGCAGTGACTGATACGGCAGGCGTTTTTGAGATCCGCAATGTGCCGGTTGGAAAACACAACGTTGTGGTCCTTTATACTGGCTATACTCCCCGCACGATTCCCGTTATCGTGAATTCAGGAAAAGAAAGCGTACTGGAAGTCAAATTACAGGAAAACATCACGGAAATCGAAGAAGTAGTGGTTGTGGCCCGCAAGAAAGGCGAAGTGATCAATGAGCTGGCGGTTGTTTCCGCACAGCAATTC
>DJFN01000219.1 GCA_002432085.1 Flavobacteriales bacterium UBA5871 | reverse complement strand
GGATAAGCGCCCCGTTCAACGAAGGCGATTTTACATATTACTACAGAAATAACGGCCTTCAGAACCAGTCGGTATTATACCGCAAAGGCAAAGACGGCACAGAGGAAGTTTTCCTTGACCCGAATACCCTTTCTAAAGATGGCACAACGTCACTGGGCGGAACCAACTTTTCCAAAAAAGGCGACCTGATGGCTTACTCGATTTCCGAAGGCGGCAGCGACTGGCGCAAAGTCATCATCATGGATGCCGCAACCAAAAAAGTACTCGAAGACACGCTTGTCGATGTGAAATTCAGCGGGATTTCCTGGCTGGGCAACGACGGATTCTACTATTCCAGCTACGAAAAACCGGAAGGAAGCGAGCTGTCGGCGAAAACCGATGAGCACAAGCTCTATTTCCACAAGCTCGGCACGCAGCAGAAAACCGATGCCGTAATTTTCGGACAGAAACAAAAACGCCGTTATGTGGGCGGAAACGTTACCGAAGACGATCGCTACCTCGTGATCACGGCTGCGAATTCCACTTCCGGAAACGAGCTCTACATCCTCGACCTTAAAAACCCGAAAGCGAAGCTGGTAACGGTCCTCGATCATTTCGACACCGACAGTTACGTGATCGACAATGTCGACAGCAAACTCTACATCTACACCAACCTCAACGCTCCGAACGGGCGCGTTGTGACCGTAGATGCGGCGAAACCGGGCCCGGGCAACTGGACAACCTTCATCGCGGAGACCGAGCAGGTGCTTTCACCTTCGACCGGCGGCGGCTACTTTTTCGCGAGCTACATGAAAGACGCTATCTCGCTCGTAAAGCAATACGATTACAGCGGCAAATTCATCCGCGACATCGAGCTTCCGGGACCGGGAACGGCAGGCGGATTCGGCGGCAAGCGCAAGGAAATGCTGCTTTACTATTCGTTCACGAACTACATCACGCCGGGAACGATCTACAGCTACAATCCGGAGCACGGAACGTCGGCGGTTTACCAGCGTCCGAAAGTCGATTTCGACAGCGACGCGTACGAATCGCGCCAGGTGTTCTTCACTTCCCGCGACGGAACAAAGGTGCCGATGATCATTACCTGCAAAAAAGGACTGAAGCTCGACGGAACGAATCCAACGATCCTTTACGGCTACGGCGGCTTCAACGTAAGCCTTACGCCTGCGTTCAGCATTTCGAATGCCGTCTGGCTGGAACAAGGCGGCGTTTATGCCGTTCCGAACCTGCGCGGCGGCGGTGAATATGGAAAAAGCTGGCACGATGCCGGAACGAAACTGCAGAAACAGAACGTGTTCGACGATTTCATCGCAGCAGCCGAATACCTCATCGCGCAAGGCTACACGTCGTCGGAATACCTCGCCATTCGCGGCGGTTCCAACGGCGGATTATTGGTTGGCGCAACGATGACGCAACGTCCGGAGCTGTTCAAAGTGGCGCTTCCTGCAGTCGGCGTACTCGACATGCTGCGCTACCATACTTTCACGGCAGGCGCCGGCTGGGCCTACGATTACGGAACGGCGGAAGACAGCAAGGAAATGTTCGCTTACCTGAAAGGCTATTCACCGGTTCACAATGTGAAAAAAGGCGTTCAGTATCCCGCAACAATGGTCACAACCGGCGATCACGACGATCGCGTGGTTCCGGCACACAGCTTCAAGTTCGCAGCCGAATTGCAGGACAAGCAAAGCGGCCCGAATCCTGTACTCATCCGCATCGATGTCAACGCCGGTCACGGAGCCGGAAAATCGATCTCGCAAACCATCCAGGAAAGCACGGACATCCAGGCGTTCACGTTGTGGAATATGGGATTTGGGGAACTACCTCGTAAATGGTAAGCGCTGCGCGCAATTATGAATTATAAATGATCAAGGACTGTTTCCACATTGTGGACAGCCTTGATAATTCATAATTGCTCATTGATAATTATTTCATTCGTTCGTATGTCGCTACTTTCTTCAGCGCATCCGAAGCAACAAGCTGTTCCCACTCTGCTTCTGTCGGGTAGTATTTGACGAAAATGATGCCTTGTTCAGTGTCTTCCGTTTCGTAGCGCGCCACGTAGTTCTTGGCCGCTTCGTCGAAGCCATAGATCTCGAGCTTGTTCTTCGAAGACTGGCGCAGTATGAAGCAGATCCAGATGTTATCGCCGGAAACGTTGAACACGTAATCCTTTTTCATGCGTCGCAGCTCCACGGAGTCTTTCGTCAACGTGAGTGACGCCGGATTATCAGGCGAAAGCGCCGTCATTTCGTAAGTAACCGTCGTTTTATCGAAGGAAATCTTGTCGACATAAAAATGCTCGGTCAGCTCGGTAGCCACCCAATTCCCCAGGATTGATTTCGGAAACGCTTTCTCCAATTTGCCGTTTACCGGCTGTGCGTGATCGAAAGCAGCCGCCGTACAGGATTGGAGCACCAACAGCCCGAAAAGGCCGCAAACGGCAAAAAACAGCGCTTTTTTCATGATCTAAAACTACACATTTACAGCCACCATTCGTATCCGTATACATCGGCCCGTTCCGCCCAGCGTTTATTCCGGGTATAAGAGCAATTCGACTTTTTATAGAACGCCGTACCTTCCATGCTTTCGTATTCGGCCGATAAACGCTCGTATTCAGCCGCATCGTTCATCATCATCGCCAGGTAGGTCAGCATGTACGTGATCTCCGCTTTTTCCTCGGCCGTCGGATTTGACGATAACGCTTTGGTATAGCTATTCTTCGCGCGTTTCCATAAAAACACATCGAACTCGTGCTGCGTTTCGGATGGATAATGCGAAACCGTGTAATGTGCCAGGTCGTAGTTCTCGCCGTCAGAAGATGCGTTATAGAATGCCGCGCCGAGCTGCATCCAGTTGCGCGTGCTCTTGTTCTTCTTGTTCAGCAGGTCGAGAATGCGCTTGTATTCACCGCCTTTGTATTCCTGGAATTGTTCCTTTACTGGAGTCGGTGGCTCGCCGGCACGGTAATGCGGCTGCACGAGCACGAAACAGTTATGCACCTCCTGCGGACGGTAAATATCCAGCTCGGCTATGCTGTTGACCGTTTTATAAGCATTCGCCACATCGCCTTTGCGGAAATAGATGCGCGCCAGGCAGAGCTTCACGTCGTTATCGGTATTGAACTCGATGCAGAAGAACTGTTCCAGGCGGTTGCGTTTCGGATCGTTGAACACTTCCATCCAGTTCAGGCACACTTCGGCCGAGTTTTTATAATCGAGGTAATGGTCCAGCGTGGCATAACCGCCGCCGCCAAACACTTCCGCCGCGTAATGATTGGCAAAAGCAGTCAGATGATACAGCCCGGCCTGGTCAAGACGTTTGCTGAACAATTCGAAAAAAGATTGCGTCATCTGGTCGGCAAAGAATACGTTCTTCCGGTGCGAAACCAGCGAGTACAGACGGTTTCCGATATCTTCCTGAACGGTGTTCTTGTGCAGGTTTTCCGACGAAACGATCGCACAAAGCTCCAGCAGCTCTTTCTGGAAAATAATCTTCTGGTCGGTCGATTGAACGTTCTTCAGCACGTTAAGCGCCTGTTTGTAGTTCTGAGCAAGGATCGCAGCCTGCGCTTCGATCAGCTCGAGGAACGGAATGTTGCGATTGGTCTTGCGCAGCTGCCGGATGATCGCGTAAAAATGCTGCTGTTTCGATTGCAATTCCTGTTTTTGCTGCGCAATGCCCGCATCCATCGAAACTTCGAAGTAATAGCCGTAGTGCTGGTAGAAAAGACTTCCGGTTTCCTGATCGAGCTTGTTCGCCTCCCGCGCCAGCAACAACCCAAGACGCGGGTGCTGCGGGTACTGTTTTGCAATAGCCTCCAGCGATTCCAGGTTGGTCGAAAATTCCTTCAGTTGCTGCATGATCAGCAGATCGCCGCGTTCGGATTCGTTTTGTGCCAATGCCAGCTGCGCGTCGAAATTGCGCGTCGTGTAAAACCCNNTGGCGGGAAACCGAAAGCTTGTTCGAACAATGGGAAAAAACGAGTGCGTGAACATAGTTCGCCGAATCGACTTCCTGCTTCTGCTCGAGCACCATGGAATAGTAGTGCGTGGCCCACCAGTCGAGTGGATTGCTGCGTTTCTGCAGTCCGAAATGCGCGTTGTAGTACTTGTAAAAACGCTGGTGATCGGTCGAATAATAGGCCAGTCGAAGCAGCTGAAACGCGTATTTCCGCTTCCAGAAAGCCGTGCGTGTTTTTCCTATCAGTCGCTCACCTTCCATCAACAGTGCCGGAAGCGCTTTGAGTCGTTTTACGAAATTCTGCTCGTCCCAGAAATCGGTGAACATCACGTGGCGCTCGCATTTCTTGGCAAACGACAGGAATTCACGCAGCTCTTTGTTTGACTTGATCTCTTTCTGAAAAACGTGGACTGCCAAAGCCGAATCGCTCAGCTGACCGAAGAAATAATCGTTGATGTCGTTCACGGAAGCTTTCAGCTTCAGCTCTTTCTTCCATTCGGCGGAAAGCTGCCATTCGTCCTGTCCCTGCGAAGCCACCGGGTCGACGAGGTACGTGCTGAACGAAAAATAAACCGGTCGCGCCTGCTTGGCACTGTAAATATCCGGGTTCAGCAGAATAAACGGATAGCTCGGCCAGCCTTCTGCACACGCCAATGCTTTTCCGCTGATGATGAGCGCAAAAAAGAGCTTAGAAAGTCTGGAAAAGCTTCGCAACATACGCTTTGTTTTTAGGGTATTCTTCGGCATCGAAATGGTAGAGCACCACGCGCGCCGAAGGATTTCTATTCATTTTCTTCAGCAGCCTGGCCAGCTCTAGCACGTCGATTTGGTTCGGCTCTTCTACGCGCAGAATGCTGCCGGGCTGTATCGGATGGCCGTTCACATGGTAAGGATAATCGGTCTTTTGCACTTCGTATTCCCGGATTCCTTTCGCCGAGTCCGCATAAACCTGTTTGGTACCTTCCGAACCCAGGAACCAGGCTATATCCGAGGTCTGTGTCAGATTCACCAACCGTTGCTGTTGATAAACCGCTACCCACGAGAACAGTGGCAGCGCATAATCGAGCGGCAACGGGTAATCGATCGAGCCTGTGAGGTACTTTTTCACTTCGTTCAGGTCGAAAATGGAATTCTGACTGCCGCGGCGGTAGACGTCGCTGATATTGTAGCACATCAGCATGCCGCGATCCACCGGCGGAATGCCCATTTCTTTCTGGTATTTGTACGGATACAGGCGGATTGTGCAGGAAAGGTCCTGCTTCGGAAAACGCTTCTTGCACGCTTCGAGAAAACGGAAGTACTTCTGTCGTGTTCGCGGCGTCCAGTCGCAATCGATCTGCAATTCATGGAACTGCTTCATGGATTGGTTCACCAGCTCGTCGATGTTGAGCCGCTCGCGCTGCGAGGTGTCGAAATCCACCTGGTGTTCCGGGGAATAATCTTCATAGCCGTATTCATTGGTGTTGACGCGCTCGAACTGGATTTTCTGATACGCCTGTGCATAGAGGTACATGCGAATGCGGTGGTAAATTTTATCCGCCAGGTCCGCGCTCAGCGAATCGTTGAGCTTTACAAATACTTCGTTGGAAATGTAAATCACCGGGATAAACTTCCGCGGCTTCGAAAGGTCCGGATAGTAAGCGGCATACAGATCGTTGGTCGGCGCTACGCGGAAACCGTCCCACTCGAGGTCGAACAAGCGGTGATAGACCACATCGGCTTTGGATTGCGTGAGCAGCGTATCGCTTTGTTCGTCGAACGTGGATTTCCAGAAATAAAAGCCGTGTAAGATCTTTTCCTCTTCTTTCTCCGACGAAGAACAGGAAGCCAGGATAAAGGCGGTTAGTAGAATAAGGAAGCTGCCAGGTCGCATAGTGCTGTTTTTGCAAAGCTATGCAGGAAAGCGGATCGTTGGCAGTCGGTTACACAGAGATACGAATAACTCCCTGTGAATAAAGCCCATCTTTCTATATTTACCACTCGCGCATACCGGGAGAACTTTATCTTTCGGAGGAACAACGATTTATGGACCCGTACATCAAAAGAATCAAGGATCTCTCCAAACGGCTGGACCCGCAGGTACTTGCGGAAGTGGAAGAGGTGTTCGTCGACAAGCACTGCTCCAAAGGCACATTCCTGCTAAAGCCGGGCCAGACATCCACTGCTCACCTGCTGATCCGGAAGGGAATCGCGCGAAAATATTTCGTTCACAAAGACCGGGAAATTACGACAGAAATCTACTTTCACGATGATGTGGCCGTGTCGCTGGACAGCTACATCATGCAAAAGCCCGCCGACGTTTATATCGAAGCGCTGACCGATCTCGAGGTAACCGTCATCGACTACCGCCGGTTTTACCAGATGAAGAACAAATACCCGGAAGTCATGCTGATCGACAAAATGTTCATCGAATACTATGCGGTCTGGTTTGAACAAAAGCTGTGTGAGTTCCGGACGCTTGACGCTTCCGAGCGCTATGCCAAACTCATGGAAAAGGAGCCCGACATCGCCCGGTTTCTACCCGTCACCATCGTTGCTTCGTACCTGAACATTTCGCTGGAAACTTTATCGAGAATCCGATCGAAGCTCACCTGAGCTATTATTTGACTTACATCAAATTACCGCGTTCGAAAAGAGGGGATTTTTGATCTAAACAAATCCCTTACACATGAAAGCAGTGATCTTTGAACGATATGGCGGCCCGGAGGTATTGCGCCTGGCGGACATCGCGAAACCAACTCCGAAAAACAGGGAGGTGCTTGTAAAAATACACGCGAGCTCGGTTACCGCGGAAGATCCCAAGATGAGAGGTTTTAATCACGCACCGCTGCTTAAGCTACCGATTGGCCTGTTGTTCGGATTCAGAAAGCCCAGAAAACCTATTCCCGGCATGGAATTCTCCGGCGTCGTAGAATCCGTCGGGCCGAACGTCCGGGAGTATCAGCCCGGCGATCAGGTATTTGGCTATACCGGATTGAGCTTTGGCGCCCATGCGGAATACAAGTGCATGCCCGAGCGTGGATTGATGGCTTTTAAACCGCAGAATGTCTCTTTCGAGCAAGCAGCGATCCTGGTAAACGGCCCGCTTTCGGCACTGGTTTACCTGAAGAAAAAAGGCCGCATCAAAGCAGGTGATCGCGTGCTGGTTTACGGCGCGTCAGGCTCGGTGGGAAGTGCTGCCGTCCAACTGGCGTGTTATTTTGGCGCTACCGTTTCCGGTGTTTGCAGCACGAAAAATGCCGAACTGGTAACATCACTCGGTGCGACGCACGTGATCGATTATACACGGGAAGACATCACAAAAATACGTGACAGGTACGATATCGTGTTCGATACAGTAGGCAAACTGGACCGGAAGCAGGGCATGCGTCTGCTGACAAACAAAGGAAAATACCTCGCAACGGAGTTCGGCTTGTCAGACATGCTTGCAGCCGTATGGTCGTCCGTCTTCGGCCGCAAAAAAGTGATTGTAGCAGCCTCCAATTTTTACTGGAAACGAGAAGACCTGACCTTCCTGGCAACGCTGGTCGAAAAAGGCTTGTTCCAGCCCGTGCTCGATCGTTGTTTTTCGCTGGAACAGATCGCCGAGGCCCACACGTACGTGGAATCCGGACGAAAGTCAGGAAACGTGGCTATCCTGATACAATAAATGCTTAACGGATTTCCCCGCCGGCCTCAAATCCTTTTTCCGGAATCATAAAGCTCAGCTTGCCTTCAGCGTCTTCGGCCATCAGGATCATGCCCTGCGATTCGACGCCGCGCAGCTTGCCGACCTTGATCTCGAACGGCTTGCCATCGGCACCGGGCGGCAGCACCGCACCGGCCTTGGCGCAGATGGCCTTCATC
>DJFN01000130.1 GCA_002432085.1 Flavobacteriales bacterium UBA5871 | reverse complement strand
ATTATCAAGATCAAGGAAATGATCGAAAAAGTGGCACCGTCCGATGCCCGCGTGCTCATCACAGGAGGAAACGGAACCGGGAAAGAGCTGGTGGCGCGTTCCCTGCACGATTTCAGCAACCGCAAGAAAATGCCGTTCATCGAAGTAAACTGTGCGGCCATTCCGGGCGAGCTGATCGAAAGCGAATTGTNNGAATTGTTCGGCCATGAGAAAGGCGCGTTCACCTCTGCGGTAAAAGATAAAAAAGGAAAATTCGAGCTGGCTTCGGGAGGAACGCTCTTCCTCGATGAGATCGGCGATATGAGTGCATCCGCCCAGGCGAAAGTACTGCGTGCGCTGCAGGAAAACGTCATCCAGCGAGTAGGTGGCGAGCGCGATATCAAAGTCGATGCACGCGTTGTCGCAGCGACCAATAAAGATCTGCGCAAAGAGATCGAAGCCGGTCGTTTCCGGGAAGACTTGTACCACCGTCTGGCCGTGATCCTGATCCACGTTCCATCTTTGAACGAGCGTCGCGAAGACATTCCGCTATTGTCCGAACACTTCCTGACAATGGTTTGCGCCGAGCACGGTATTCCGAGAAAAGAATTCACCGATGACGCTCTCGAAGCCTTGAAAAATACCGACTGGACCGGGAACATCCGCGAGCTTCGCAACATCGTTGAGCGCCTCGTGATTCTTTGCGGACACAAGATCACCGGAGAAGACGTGAAGCTCTTCGCCAATCCGAAGGCGAACGCGTAAATCGTGGTTTTATCCTTAGGTCAATTGAAACTCAATTAACAACATAAAAAAATCCCGGTCTTTCGAACCGGGATTTTTCATTTATGGAGGTTGTTTTCTAGTCTTCAATCGGTCCTGCAGGTCCGCTGTCGTCAACACCGGCTGCAGTATTGATCGCATCGTGACCGGTGAGCGATTTTTCGAACTCAAGCTCATTCAGGTTACTGTTGCGGCGGCTGTAAGCGAAGTAAACGATTACACCGAGTGCCGACCAGCAAAGGAACGCGATCCATGTTTCCGGACGTACGAAGAACATCAGACCAATGTTGAATCCGGCTCCAAGCAAGGCAACCACTGGCAGGATCGGCGTTTTGAACGGACGCTCGAGGTGCGGCTGTTTTACGCGCAATACCCAAACGGCAATACAAATCATGGAGAAGGCGAGAAGCGTTCCCATACTACACATCTCCGAAACGCTGTTGATCGGCGTTACCGCACCAACGATGGAAATGATGAGACCTACGAGCAAGGTACTGCGTGCAGGTGTTTTGTATTTTGGATGGATATGACCGAAGAGCTTGCGAGGCAACAGGCCATCTTTCGCCATACCGAGGAAGATACGCGTCTGACCGAGCATCATCACGAGCATTACGGATGTCAGACCGGCAACGGCCGCGATCACGATAATGTAAACCGCCCAGGTCAGTCCGACGCCGGAGAAGGCACTTGCCACCGGAGCACGCATATCGAGTGAATCGTATTTCACCATACCTGTCAGGATGAGGGAAACAAGAATGTACATCACGGTACAGATCACCAGCGAGGCGATGATCGCAAACGGCACGTCTCGTCGGGGATTTTTCGCTTCACCGGCCTGTGTTGAAACGGCATCGAAACCGATATAGGCAAAGAATACGATTGTAGCGGCTGTAAGAACGCCGGAGAATCCGAAATGGTCAGCGCCTTTGTAATCGGTGTATTGCTCAGGAATGAACGGTGTCCAGTTGGCTGTGTCAACATAGAAAGCTCCTACGACAATCACAAACAAGACAACAGCCACTTTCAGGATCACAATGAGATTATTCGTTTTCGCTGCTTCCTTGATTCCTTTGACGAGAATAGAAGTTACGAGCCATGTAATAAGGAAAGCGGGCAGGTTAACGGCAAAGCCCGGCAGATTAATGCTGGAATAATGTTTCGACAGATCGGCAACGTTTTCACGGCCGGCAATATCGACAAGCGCATAAACTTCGTTTTTCTTCTCGCTCAGGCCTTTTACCAACTCGTAAGCGTCGGTTTTTCCGCTCAGGGATGCTTTAACGGTAGTCAGATCCGGCAATTGCGTCTGGATATAAGCGATCACTTCTTTGCTGTTGTGCAGACCAAGTGTTTTAAGTGCATTTGTTTTCTCAGCGAGTGCATCGCGCAGCAACGCAACATCCATCTTAGGATTCACGCTTGCCAGGTATTCCTGGATCTGCGTTACACCTGTGGCGTCGGAAAGCGCTGCTTTTGCAGTTGTGTAATCCATCATTAACCACATGGGCAGATGGACATTAAACAGGTCTAATAGCTTTCCGAAATAACCGCTCCAGCTCACGGCAACCGTTGTGGCTCCCATCATGTACTCGAGGATAAGGTTCCATCCGATGATCCAGGCGAAAATCTCACCAACGGTTCCATAGGAATAAGCATAAGCCGAGCCTTCAACCGGCAATACGGAAGAAAATTCCGCATAACACAGCGAGGCAAACAAACAACCGATACCGGCGATTACAAACGCCAGTGCGAGTGCCGGACCAGCGTGATCATGCGCCGCAATACCGGTCAGAGTGAAAATACCACCGCCGATGATCGCACCGATACCTAATGAGGTCAACCCCCAACGGCTCAATACGCGTTTCAGCTCACTTTTCTTCATGTCAGCCTCAAAGAGGTGAATGGGTTTCTTACGCCATGGACTACCTGCCATTTCTTCGTTTTTAAAGTTCAGGGTGCTAAAGATAGGAATTTTGTTGAATCTTAAGATTTGTTAAATCACCACAAAGAAGCAAAGGCTTTGCAATACTGGATTTGTTCAGGAAGCAAAGGCGATCCTGATATTGAAATAATTCTACATCAAAAGCCCAAAGTTGTAGCTGATTTAGGATTTTGGAATCCGATCATTAAACAACTGTAAAACACCTTTGCTTTCTTGAGTAGCATGAGTTCAGAAAAATCTGTGCTCCTTTGTGGTGAAAGGAATGATAAAAAAGCCTAATGCTTGTTAAAACGCTTACTATCTTGCTATTTTAGCGACTAAAATAGCTGCCATCATGTGGATACTCCGGTTCAACCAATTTCTCAAGAATTTCTTCCGTTTGATGGCGATTATTTTCATCGTGATCGGGCATTACTGGAGAAACTGGCTGACAACCGGACCACTTCGGAAGATCGTCGATCCGAGAGGACGCAAGCGCATGTCACGCGCCGAACGCCTTCGCCATCTGATCGAAGACCTCGGGCCTACGTTCATTAAATTCGGGCAGATCCTTGCCGACCGCCCCGATCTGGTGTCCGAGAATCTGCGCATCGAGCTGAAAAAGCTGCAATCTTCTGCACGACCGTTCGACGATGATCTCGCTTTGGGAATGATCGAAACGGAGCTCGGCGACAGCGTGGCGAATATCCTCGACGAGTTCGATACGAAACACATCGCTTCGGCTTCCATTGCCCAGGTTTACCGAGCTACGCTCCGGACAGGCGAACAGGTCGTCATCAAGATCCAGCGCCCGGGAATCAAGGAAAAGATCAAGCTCGATCTCATCCTGATCCAGCTTTTTGCGAGAAAGATCCAGCGGCATTATCCGGAGCTGAACAGCTTCAATATTGTTAATTTCATTTCCGATTTCAGCGAGATCATCCTCAAAGAGCTCGATTTTACGAACGAAATGTCGAACATGCTTCGCTTTACGCATATGTTCAAGGACGACGAGCGCTGCTACATCCCGAAAGTGTACAACCGTTACTGTACTTCGAAGCTGCTTGTGATGGAATACATCGAAGGCGAAAAGCCCGATCATGTAAAAGAGCTCGATGCCAAAGGCTATTCGCGCACTCAGATCGCTGAAAACGGGATCAACATTGTACTTACGATGATCCTGAAACACGGTTTTTTCCATGCCGATCCGCATCCGGGAAACCTGTTCATCCGCGGCGACAACCAGATCGTGCTTATCGACCACGGAATGTGTGCTTCGTTAAAGCCACGCCAGATCGACGGTCTGATCAACTTCCTTCTCGGTTTCGCCGAAAAGAATTCACACAAGATCGCAAAGGCCGTTCT
>DJFN01000184.1 GCA_002432085.1 Flavobacteriales bacterium UBA5871 | reverse complement strand
TGGCTGGACCTTTCACGGTCACGAAGAGCTGGGCGCACGTATGACCCCGAAGATCTTCGCCCGTCTGAAATTGCCGCTGGACCACAAAATGAAATACGTGCAGAAGCTCGTTCGGCTGCACCTCCGCCCTATTGCGCTGGTAAAAGGAACGGTCACCGATTCGGCCGTGCGACGCCTGCTGTTCGAAGCCGGCGACGACATCGACGATCTGATGACGCTTTGCAATGCGGACATTACGTCCAAAAACGAATTCAAAGTCAAGAAATACCGCGAAAACTTCCGCACGGTGGCACAAAAGCTGCGCGATGTCGAGGAAAAGGATCACTTACGCAACTTCCAGCCGCCTGTTTCCGGCGAAGTGATCATGGAAACCTTCAATCTGGGCCCGTGTGCGGAAATCGGTACGATCAAAACGCGCATCAAGGACGCCATTCTCGAAGGCGACATTCCAAACGAATACGAAGCCGCTTACGCCCTGATGCTGGCCGTTGGTGTAGAGCTGGGATTAAAACCCGTCTCCTGATTTGTAACTTTCATGAAAAGAGTGTATTATTAGGGTTATAAATCCTAAAATCACCGGCTTATGAAACTCCGTTTACCCGTTGCAATTTTGTGTTGTTCCTTTGCTATTTCTGCTTTTGCACAGGACTTCCCCGTTACCCGACAATTGAAAATCGTGGAGGATTTTGCTCCCGTTTCGGAACTGAATCAGCCGGGAATGGCCGAGTGCTATCCGTTCTTATCGGCGGATGCTTTGCATTTGTACTATACGAAATCGACTGAAACATACGACGAGATCCATTTCGCCAGTCGTGCTTCGCTCGACGAGCCGTTCGAAGATCAGGGATTGATCGTGGAAAGCGGTATTTACGCCGATCACCTTTCCTGCTGGGTTAGCCTGAACGAGCTGGAAATGTACTTCATTGCGCGCGTTTCCACGGATGCGATGATGACAACGCTTTACCGCGCCACGCGTCGTTCGCTGGACGAGCCGTTCAGAGGCGCCGAAAAAGTGATCCTGAAAGGAACCGATCTGTCCGGCTGTCTGTTCGCGCCAAGCTTCAGTCCCGATCGTTCGGAGCTGTTCCTTGCGAATCGTGTGAGAGGAAATTCCAGCCTGCAGTTCGTACATACAGGACCGAATGAATATACACTGAAGCAGCGCATTCTCATCGATGAAGGCACGAGAACCGCTATCGGCCAGCTTTCTCTTGACGGTCTGCGTTACTACACCGTTTTCGAAAACGATGAAAACGAAATGCGCACTTACCAACTGGGCTATTACGAACGCGCAAAGCTCGGAGCTGATTTCACCCACGTTGTCTGGATCGGTGAGGCGAGCACGCAAATGATGTCGCAGCTCTGTGAAGCGCTCGACGGACAGCTCATCATGCATACCATTCCGATGAAAGATTCCTGGGACAGCAACGATCTTGGCGTAACGCATATCGAATGCCGCGAAAACTGTGACGGCGACGAAGACGAATCCGTGCTGTCTGTCGAAGCAGATACCTGGAGCATTTCTCCGAATCCTTCTACGGCGATCGTGAACCTTTCTTCAACAGCCGAATACGATGCCGTTCACGTTGTGGATATGGCCGGAAAGATCATTATTACCGAAAAAGGAATGGTGCGCGAGCTCAACGTCGAAGGATTGATGCCGGGCAACTACCTCGTATTATTTGAAAAAGACGGAAACGTGCTCCACCGCAGCACACTGACGAAGATCTGATACATACTAACACCAATCACCGGCGGATATGGGCAAATGTTCATATCCGTCGTTTTTTATGCGGACCTGGTCACTGAAGGATCACTTTTTGTTAAACGGAACTTCATCCTTCACAGCTTCTTGTTACCTTTGGGCAAATTTTACTTTTCATGGGTTCTCTTAAATTCCGCGTACTGCTGGATTCCGAAAAAAACGAAGAAATCTTTCGCGATATCCAGATCAATGAAGACGATCATTTCGAATCGCTCTACCATGCGATATTGAAGGCATTCAGCTTCGAGGGGAACCAGATGGCTTCGTTCTATGTTTCCAACGACGAATGGGACAAAGGCCACGAGATCGCGCTGATGGACATGCGTTATTCGGAAGACGAAGACAGCTCTGTCATGAAACAGGCGATTCTCAAGGATTTCATGGAAGTATCAGACCAGAAGCTGATCCTCGTTCACGACTTCATGCGCATGTGGATTTTTCTGATCGAGCTGATCGATACACGAAAAGAAACCGTTGACGCACCGCTGACATTACTTTCCGTAGGAATGGCCCCACCGGAAGATTCCAAAATGATGCAGGAAGACATGGAATTCGGCGAAGACGATGAAGATCTTTACGGGGACGAATTCGGCGACGACGACTTCGAAGACGGCTATGACGAAGAAGATCTGGCTGATTATGACGACTACAGATAAATTATGAATGGTTTAATTATCAATTATCAAGAGGCTTCGTTAGTGAAAAAGCCTTGATAATTCATAATTTATAATTGATAATTCTCAATGAATACAAAAACATACGGTGATCCGATAGGAAAAGCAATACAGGAATTCGCGCGGGACCGCAGACCCGGCGACATCATTGTTTCTTCCGATATCTGCGAAGACGATATTATTCCGCTCGAAGTGCTCTTCCGTTCTTATGAGGATATGCCTCAGATCGAAAAAATGGCGCTGGAGCGTTGCAAAGGAAAAATCCTGGATGTGGGCGCCGGAGCGGGAATTCATGCCAACTACCTGTCCGACATGGGCATGGACGTTACCTGCATCGACATTTCAGCCGGAGCGGTCGAACATTTGAAAGACATGGGACTGAAAGCCAGTCGCACGAATTTCTTCGATCTGAAGGATGTGAAATACGATACCATCCTCATGCTCATGAATGGCATAGGAATTGCCGGTAAACTTTCCAATCTGGAACGGACGCTTCAGCATGCCAAATCGCTGCTGAATCCCGGTGGGAAAATCCTGTGCGACTCATCCGACATTCGTTACCTATACGAAGACGAAGATGGCAGCATGTGGGTGAACCTGAACACTGAATACTACGGGAATTTCCGGTTCCAGATGAAATACAAAAAAGAAAAAGGCCCTTGGTTCGATTGGCTCTATGTAGATTTCGATTCTCTTTTCCAGGCAGCGAAAAACGTTGGTCTGAAAGCCAGTCGTTTGACCGAAATCGACGATCATTTCCTTGCAGAGCTGACTCTCGCCTGATGAAAAAACTGCTTTTCATACTGTTCGTTTGCCTTACCGCAACCGGTTTTGCGCAGGAGAAAAGCCTGTTATACAGCGTGAAGAAGGACGGCAGTGAAACATCGTATCTTTACGGAACGACACACTTGATCGCCGATTCGGCGTTTTACTTCTCATCAAAGCTGGAAAAAACACTGGCCAAAGCCGACCTACTCGTTCTCGAGATCGACAACATCATGGACCAGCAAAAAGCTTCCGATCTGCTCGTGCTTGATTCGGGAAGTATGTTCGATCTGTTCACTCCTGCTCAAGCCGACAGCGTAGTAAATTGGGGATCAACTCTTTTACACATGAAACCTGAAGTTTTTCGTAAAGGCTTCGAGAAGAAAAAACCGTTCGTATTGCTGCAGATCGGTATGCAGAACTCTATTGAAGGCCGTGCACGTTCCTACGAGCTCGAGCTGATGAGCAGAGCGCTCAACAACCAGCAACCCATCGAAGGACTCGAAACCATGGAATACCAGATTTCATTATTCGATCAGCTTCCCGATACCATCATCCGGGAAATGATCATGGCACAGATCCGCGATCCGGAAGGCGGTCGGGCAGAACAACGAAAACTGACCGAATTGTACATCAATCGCGATGTCGAAGCGTTAGCAGAACTTATCGAAACATCCGATGAAATGGAAGGCAGTGTGGATGCATTGCTCTATCAGCGCAACCGAAACTGGATTCCGGTGATGATGAAGCTGATGGAAACCCGTTCGTGCTTTTTTGCTGTTGGCGCCGGACATTTAGGCGGTAAAAACGGCGTTATTCAATTACTTCAACATGCAGGTTATCAGGTTACGCCCCTTTCTTACTAAAGCTTTTTTGCTGCTGACGACAATCGCTTTACTCGGCGCGTGTAAAACGTATTCCGAAGACGATAAAAACGGTTTCGATCAGAAAATCAGCTCGTATGCGGCAAAAAAAGGCTGGAACGTCTCAAAAACAGATTCCGGTCTGTTTATCGAGCAGCTGAACGAAGGCGACGGCGAGGAAGTTCAGTACGAAAGCATCGTTTTTCTCCAATATAAAGGGAAATTGCTGAGCGGAAAGACGGTCGACCAATCGCTTCCGGGCAAACCGCTCGAATCGAAGCTGAACGGATTGATCGCAGGCTTTCAGGAAGCGCTTCTCGGACAAAAAAAAGGGGCGAAAATGCGTTTGATCATTCCGCCCCAGTTGGGTTATGGTGACGAAGCTTACGGGAAAATTCCCGCAAATTCCATCCTGGTATTCGAATTGGAAGTTGTTGATGTGAAGTAAGCTAGCTCCCTTAATTTTACCACAAACCTGCCTGTCGGNNTCGGCAGACAGGAGGCACAAAAGAGCAGGCTCAAGTGCTCGCGTAGTTGAAAGCGCTCTCCGCCACAGCTGAGACCTACACAAAAGGAGCTCCAATCATCAACACTTCTCTCTTACTCACACTCGCCGTCGGTTGAACACGATGGTCCTTCCGAGATATTCAGCTTTCCGGGATTTTGCTGCTGCCATTCTCCGAACGACGTTTCCAGCGTTTGCAGAAACGCTTCCATCGGTTGTGCGCCAGAGATCGCGTACTTGCGGTCGAAAACGAAGAACGGTACGCCGCGAACACCGATCTGCTGAGCTTCGTGAACATCGGCGTGCACTTCTCTTGCGTAGCGGTCCGTTTCCAGAACTTGTTTGATTTCCGCTTCGTCCAATCCGGCATTAAGCCCGATTGCTGTCAAAACCGCCGGATCGGCAATGTTCTTTCCTTCTGTGAAATAAGCACTGAACAAGCTTTCTTCGACTTCGTCGCCGCGTCCGTATCTTTTCGCCAGGTGCAACAAACGGTGTGCATCGAAGGAATTGGCCACGACGGCATGTTCGAAATCGTAGTTCAATCCTTCACCGGCAGCCATTTCCGTTACATTTTGGTGCATCGCAACCGATTGTTCGTAGCTGAAGCCTTTACGCTCCGCCAGGTATTGGTAAGGTGATTGGTGTCCGCTGACTTTCAGATCGGGATCCAGCTGAAAGCTCTTCCACTCTATTTCGAGTCGTTCAGCTTCTGGAAATTGCGCAATTGCTGCTTCCAGCCTGCGTTTCCCGATATAGCAAAACGGACAGATGACATCCGACCAGATTTCTATTTTCATGTGTGATTGATTCATTATTGTCTGACTGTTACAAGCTGCAAACGGTTATAGCTGTAATAAGAAACCGCCAGCAGCACGAGCGCGAAAATCGGTCCCATCATTCCGGAAACCGGATCACCAATTGCCGCGTGGGCAATGAACGCTGAAACGAAGGTAATGAAAAAGCCGGCGTAACCCCATTCTTTCAGGTTGCGAGGAAGCGGAAGCAATAAGAGCAAAACGCCGATAGCTTTGGCAATGCCGAGTTCGATACGGAAGAAATCCGGAAAGCCGACATGCTCGAATCCTTTGGAAACATCCGGTGAAGTAAAATACATGAATACGGAGAATGACATCATGAGTGAAAGCAGGATCGTTGCCGACCAGTAAGTGATTTTTAAACCTTTCATTGTCTGTGTTTTTGAATTGTTTGTAATTAACTGGTGCAAATGTCCAAAAGTTACTTTACTTTTGAAACCAGTTCCCTTTTAGAAACTAATTTCCTGCGAGAAACCAATTACATAAACACAATGGCACCAAAAGGTATTCCGGAACATTCGCCGGCCGCATGTAAAGGGCATTTGCGGGCCATCCACGACACGCTCGATCTGTTGGGTGGCAAATGGAAAATTGCTATTATCAGCTCGCTCAGCTTTAATGGAAAACAGCGCTTCGGCGAGCTGCAACGAGGTGTAGAAGGTATCGGAGCGAAAATGCTTTCGAAGGAATTGCGCGAGCTCGAGATCAACGAGCTGGTGAAACGCACCGTTTTCGAAACACGACCGGTGACCGTCGAATATGAGCTTACTCTTTATGGAAAGACATTAGAGGAAGTTATTCTTGCCTTATCGAAATGGGGCCATCAGCACCGCGCACGGATTACCGGAAAAGTGCCCGAGCCTATGGTTCAAACTGTTGATCTGTGATTGTCAGCAGGAATTGTATAATTAAGTAAAAAATCCTGCAATTTAATTCCGGCAAATGCTATTGCTAAAACGAAATCAAACCCCTACTTTTGGGAACGATTTTAAAACGAAGTAAATTCTCAAACATGAGCGTTCTGGTAAACAAAGACTCAAAAGTAATTGTACAAGGGTTCACGGGCAGTGAAGGTACGTTCCACGCGGGACAGATGATTGAATACGGAACCAATGTGGTTGGTGGTGTTACGCCTGGAAAAGGTGGCTCTACTCACCTCGATCGTCCGGTATTCAACACCGTAGCTGACGCCGTAGCCAAAACCGGTGCTGATGTTTCCATCATCTTCGTTCCACCTGCATTTGCAGCAGACGCTATCATGGAAGCTGCAGCAGCGGGTATCAAAGTGATTGTCTGCATCACGGAAGGAATTCCGGTGAACGATATGGTGAAAGCCAAAGAATACCTCAAAGGATCAGGCGCGCGTCTGATCGGTCCGAACTGTCCGGGTGTAATCACCGCAGGCGAAGCGAAAGTAGGTATCATGCCAGGCTTCGTGTTCAAAAAAGGAAAAGTAGGTATC
>DJFN01000238.1:34497-34663 GCA_002432085.1 Flavobacteriales bacterium UBA5871 | reverse complement strand
TTTCACCACAAAAGGCACAAAAGGTAGGTTAAGTACCAGCGTAGTTTAAAGCGCTCCCGACAGATGTCGGGACCTACACAAAAGAATTCCTAAATTAGATATGCTCTTGATTTCGTAAATCGAGATTCCTTTCAGAGTCTAGCTTTTGTGTAATTCCGTCCGCCGC
>DJFN01000238.1:0-34480 GCA_002432085.1 Flavobacteriales bacterium UBA5871 | reverse complement strand
ATTGTAATATTACCTGTGACTTTTAGTTTGAATGCAGGTGCTTTTTCAAAACTTACCTTCTTGTCGATCATCTGCGCTAAAGCTTTTTCTAGTTAAAGATTTCTTAATTCACTACACACAGGCCCCAAAACTGTGAGATATTCCACGTATTTGTGCTTGTTGGCCGATCTTCGTACCTTCACTGATAGAAAGAGGCACACGTTTTGTTTTTGCCCGCTTCAAAAATACTGTTATGAGAATACTTACTACATTATCCTTTTTGCTGATTGGTATCAGCGCCTTCGCCCAATCGGTGTCGTTGACGATATTCAACAACGGCGGACAATCCTTTTTCGTGATCATGAACGGCATTCGTCAGAACTCACTGCCACAGACGAATGTCAAGATCGGTGGTATGACGACCGGCGCGTATGAGGTCAAGCTCATCTTTGCGGATGGTAAGACCGGCGACATCAATAAAAAGATCTTTTTCGAATCGGGCGGCGATTACCTGGCGCGCGTAGACATCAAAGGCAAGAAACGCAAGCTGCGTTATTTCGGTATGGCCGAAGGACAGCAACCTACTCCGGGCTCAACGATTGAATACCGTCCGGATGACCAGAGCGTTTATTCCGACCAGCCGCAGCCAGCGCCACCGGCAAGTGGGACAGTAACGCCTCCTCCGGCGGGCTCGACTTACCAGCCACAAACTCCGGGAACAACTGTTACCACACCAGCGCCAACGGTTTCAGGAACGCCTGCACCGGGAACAGGTTCCGGAACGACAACCACGCCGGATCCTATGAATGAGTTTGGAACAGTTATCACATCTCCAACGGGAACAGCTTCCGGATCAACGACCGTTACAACTCCGGGAACAACAGGTGGGGCCGTTTCCGTAACGACTACAACGATCGATCCTGCAACCGGACAGCCGGTAGGTGGAACGGCAACCATAACAATTCCGGATCCCAACACCGGAACGGTGAATACACAAGCACCACCGGCACCGGCTTCGAATCAGCAATCCACGACTTTCGGCTCATCGGTGACCATTCCTGATCCGAACATTCCGACAGGATTCGGTGTGCACATCAATATCGAAGGTGCCGAGCCGACGACCGTAACGGAAAGCAGCACGACGACAACATCTTCTTCGACGACCATCAACGGACAAACGACAGGTCAAACAACGACAACTGTTACCCAGAATGGTCAGACGACAACGACGACAACCAATATCGGTGGAACGATGACAACATCCGAAACGATGAGCGATCCGAATACGACGGGTGTACGTTATACGCAACCTTATAGCGGGTCAACGATCTGTACGGAAATGCTTACCGATGCAGACGGATTTGTCAACGCGTTGAACAATCAGGATTTCGATGCGGATAAAATCACCATGGTCGAATTGCATCTGAAAAACGCGTGTGTGACTTCCGATCAGGCTTACCGCATCGTAAATGCGCTGACCTTCGATCCGGATAAGCTGAAGATCTCGAAATTCCTCTACGTACACATGACCGATAAAAACAACGGTTCGCGTTTGCTTGAACTGCTGACTTTCGATAACGATAAGCAGGAACTGCGCAAGTTTATGTCGACACATTAATAACACAGCATAGCTCAATGAAAAAGGCCGTTCGAAAGAGCGGCTTTTTTGTTTTGCAGATGTGCAATTCCGTGAAATCTGCAACGGACATTTTCGATGCTTTCGTTTTTTCGTAACTTACTTCAAACATTATTTCTACTGCTATGAAAAAACACTACGGTTTAACGATCCTGTTGCTGTGTGCTTCTGTAAAGCTATTCGCGCAACATGCAGCCGATAAATGGTATTTCGGAACGAAAGCCGGAATCGATTTTACAAGTGGTACGGCCACTGCGATCAGCTCGAGCCAGATGGAAGCGGGGGAAGGCTCTGCTTCCGTTTCAGATCCGATAACAGGCGCTTTGCTCTTTTACACCGACGGTATGAACGTCTGGAACAGCAACAATACGATTATGCCCAACGGAAACGGTTTGCTTGGAGGTCTTTCTTCCACTCAGGCTGCGCTGATCGTTCCTGTGCCGGAAAGCGGCGATCAATACTAATTTTCACGACGGACCAGATCGGCGGAACGGAAGGTTTGCGCTATTCCATCGTCGATATGTCGCTTGATGGAGGAAACGGGAACGTTACCGCTAAAAACATCCTGCTGGAAACACCCGTTGCCGAGAAAATAACGGCTGTTCACGATCCCGGAACATCGAATTACTGGCTCGTTGCACACGGCTGGGGAAATAACACCTTCTATGCTTTCAGAATCACGCCATCGGCTATCGAAAATGCAATTGAAAGCAGTGTTGGAATCGTTCACAGCTCGGACGTCATTCAAAACAGCTACGGACAAATGAAATTCAATCCTTGCGGCGACCGGCTCGTATTAGCTGCCGGCTACCTGGATAAAGTCGAGCTGTTTGATTTCGATCTAGAAACCGGCCAGGTGAGCAATCCACAGACGATTTCCTATTCCGATCACGTTTATGGGGTGGAATTTTCCCAAAACGGCGACGTATTATACGTGAGTGCTTACGAGGAAAATGCCACTCTGCTGCAATACGATCTGACCATTGCCGACCTTCCTACAATGATTTCCACCCGGGAGATTGTCAGCACTACACCGAGCACGTATGCAATTCAGCGCGGACCGGATGGAAAGATCTACGTTTGCAGAAGCTACCAGCAATATGTCGGTGTGATCCACGAACCGAACAACATTGGAGGCGTGGCTTGCAATTACATCGAAATGGGGCTGGACCTCGATCCCGCTTTTTTAGGACTGAACTCCGGCCTCGGACTTCCGAACCTGGTAACTTCCTTTATGGGCGGAACGGCGAATTGCGTCGGCAGCACGGCTTCGATTGACGAAAACAACGTCATTCCGAATACCGTTTATCCGAACCCTTCCGGAAGCTCGTTTAACTTCGTCGCCATGCACACGAATGAGCGTGTTTCCATTCTCGATCTTTCGGGTAAAGAGCTGGAATCACATGACCGCGTTCTGAACGGGATGAGCTTTACTTTCGGACAAAATTATGCAGCCGGCGTTTACCTCGTTCGGGCCATCGATGACAAAGGAAACAGCAGTACAATGAAGGTGCTGAAGACCGATTAAACGGATTGATTTATAGATCAACAAGTTAATTGAAAGTCGTTTCTTAAACTTTCTTAACAGAAACGGATCGTCGACCGGGTTTTTGTAAATTGAAAAGACAACAAACCCCGTATGAAACGGATTTGGGAAACGGCATTGGTGGTCCTGTCCTGTATCTTGGTAGCGGCCGCAGCTGGTCTGGGAATGGAGCAGCAGGAAATGGTCGTATTCCGCGTGAAAGACCACATGGTCGGTTGTGACGGCTACGAAGGCAATTCACGTTGTTTCATGGTCCAGAAAGGAGCGGCAGTTGGCAGCGATAACTGGGACGTACTTCGCGAGCCGATCGAAGGATTTAAGTACGAAGAAGGCTATACCTACGATCTGAGCGTTCGAATGGAACTGGTACCGAATCCCGACACCGATCAATCCCGTTATCGGTATGAGCTGGTGGAAATCCTTTCCAAAACAAAAACTCCCTGACGGAACAGTTCTTGAAATCCTTTTCTACCTTTGATATATGGAAAGAAAATGGATCATTACCGGGCTGGTGTTGCTCATTACGGGCATCATCCTGGGCGCTTTCGGTGCACACGCATTGAAAGACATCGTAACCGACAAAGACAAACTGGCTGCTTTTGAAACCGGCGTTCGTTACCAGCTGATCCATGCTATCGCTTTCCTGATCGTACCGTTTATCGCACGTCATTTTTCCCTCGATCCGAAATGGAGCTTTCGTTTGTTGCTTACGGGCGTGCTTTTCTTCTCAGGCTCGATTTACCTGCTGACATTGAAAGAAGCTGCCGGAATGCCTTTCCTGAAATTCTTCGGGCCGGTTACACCGATCGGCGGTTTGCTGATGATCGTTGGCTGGACCATCCTGCTGCTGGGCGTTAGCCGCAAACGTTAATTTTAGTATTTTCGGAAAAAGCGCCTGAGTGAAGATTACCGTCCTTGGTTCCGGAACATCGCAGGGAATTCCCGTAATTGCCTGTGCTTGCCATGTGTGTACATCCGCAGACAAGCGCGATGACCGTTTGCGCTGTTCCATTCTCATCGAGCACGAAGGACACAATTACGTGATCGACGCCGGACCGGATTTTCGTCAGCAGATGCTGCGATCGAAAGTCAAATCGTTGCGGGCGATTCTCTTCACGCACGAGCACAAGGACAACGTGGCTGGTCTCGACGATGTGCGCGCGTTCAACTTCATCGAAGACCGCGATATGGAGATCTACTGTACCGCGCGGGTCGAAGAAGCGTTGCGCCGTGAATACCAGTACGCTTTCGAAGAAGACAAATATCCCGGCATTCCACAGCTTAACATCAATCGCATTACGAAAGAGCCGTTCGTTGTGGAAGGACATCTGTATGTCGAGCCGGTAGAAGTGATGCATTACCTGATGCCGGTGCTGGGCTTCCGTTTCGGCGACTTTGCCTACGTGACCGATGCAAAAACCGTTTCGGAAATCGAAATCGCCAAGCTGAAAGGCGTGAAAATCCTCATCGTAAACGCGCTCCGAAAAGAGCCGCATTTGTCGCATTTCAATCTCGACGAAGCACTCGAGTTCATCGAAGCGGTAGGAGCGGAGCAGGCTTACCTGACGCACATTTCGCACTTATTCGGCACGCATGAAGAAATCGAGCGGGAATTGCCGGCGCATGTGCGTGTAGCGTATGACGGACAATATTTCGAAGTCTGATTTGTGCGTCCTCCCTTGAGGGAGGATTGAGGAGGGTGGCAACGAAATTTGCCTTTGAAACATCCTCCCCCTTAATCCCCCTCCAGCGGGGGAAACCGATTCATTCTTTTGAATTCAGAGACCGAAAAAAATGATACATTTGTCCCAAATCCAATCGAGATGTCAAAACTATTAGAAGGAAAACGCGGAATCATTACCGGTGCGCTGGATGCGAACTCCATTGCCTGGAAAGTTGCCGAAAAAGCTCATGAGCACGGCGCTACGTTCGTACTTACCAATGCTCCTATCGCGATGCGTATGGGAGAAATCAATGCACTGGCTGAGAAAACGAATTCGCAGATTATCCCTGCTGATGCAACCAGCGTCGAAGACCTGACAAACCTTTATACTCAAGCGCAGGAAATTCTGGGCGGAAAGATCGATTTCGTGCTCCATTCCATCGGGATGAGCGTGAACATCCGCAAGAACATTCCTTACACGGAATCCAACTACGATTACTTCGCGAAAGGAGTGGATGTTTCGGCGATGTCTTTGCACAAAATGCTGGCCGTTGCGAAAAAGCTCGATGCGATCAACGAATGGGGAAGTGTAGTGGCGCTGACATACATGGCGGCACAACGTACGTATCCGTTCTACACCGATATGGCCGATATCAAAGCGATGCTGGAATCCATTGCACGCAGCTTCGGTTACCACTACGGTGTGGAGAAAAAAGTGCGCGTGAACACCGTTTCCCAGTCGCCTACGAAAACAACGGCAGGAACGGGAATCAAAGGCTTCGGCGATTTCTACGATTACGCTGATTCCATTGCACCGCTCGGAAACGCAAGCGCCGAAGATTGTGCGAACTACTGCATTACGCTGTTCTCGGACCTGACCCGCATGGTAACGATGCAGAACCTGTTCCACGACGGAGGTTACTCTTCTACAGGCGTGAGCAACGAAGTGATGAATAAGCTGGGAATCCAGTAAGACATACATCCAATACTGAAATGCCGGGATTCGTTCCGGCATTTTTTTTATACTTGAGTCACTACAATGCGTTATTTGCACGTTGAATAAAAAAAGAGACACGGTCACAAATTATTTTTACCGACCGGATAGGGGTAAAAGCCTGCTGAGCTGTCGTCTAAAAAAACACGATCATGAATAAGTTACTACTCGTCCTGTTTTCGGTCGTATCGATCGGAACGTGGGCACAACCCCTGAACCTGAAAGGCGGACCCGGCGGAACGTTTTCCCTCGGACAACGCACTACACTGAGCGCTTTCAACCACGGTAACGAGCGATCTGCACTGGGAATCGGCGGGCAATTTCGCCTTCGTTTATCCGATCACATCAATACGGAGTGGTTTGCCGATTACCTGCCTGCAACCAACGATTACACCCGACGAGCGGATTACCACATCGGCTGGAGCGTGATGTACTATCCGCTGAAGAACGAAGGATTTATGATGCCGTATGTGCTCGCCGGTCATTGCTTCGATTACACGAAACACGTCGACCTGAGCAACCGTTCCAATTCGATCGATCGCTGGAGCAGCGCTGTGCAAGCCGGTATCGGAACGCATTTTCGTCTTACGGACCGCTTTGATCTGAGCTTAAGCTCACAGTACATGATCCATCTCGGAACGGAAGTCCATTCGCACATTATCGGCGGCGATGTCGTGTTCGATGAGCACAAAGGCGGCTCGGTCGAAGGACATCTACTGTTTACATTGAGTCTGAACTATAAAATCGTCGATCTATGGTCACGCGACTGATCCTGTTATTCAGCTGCCTTGCTTTTACCGTTTCCGCGCAGCAGCCCCAGGAAGGACAACGAAACGGAATGCTCCAGGGAACGGCATCGCTGTATCCGGCGTGGATGCTCAATCGGAATGTGCAGAACAACTACGTTGCCGGTCACCTGAATTACTTTGTCCACGACAAGTACAGCTTTCGCGGCGAGATCATGAGCTACATCGATGCGCAGGGCGATGCGAAGTATTTGTCGTCGCATACGCAGCTACAGGCTGGATTCGGGCGTCATTTTCCGATCAAGCGCTGGAATCCGTACGTATACTATATGATGGGACTGGCGCGTGTTCGCCTGCATTCGCAAACGGGAACGGATCTTCAGCCAACGATCGGATTGATCGGCGGAACGCAATTCCATGCTTCGCGGTTCTTTTATTTCTTCGCTGAAGCGAATTACCAGCACATGCAGGATCCTTCGAAGGCCGGGAATCTGGATCAGCTCTATGTAACGGCTGGACTCGGATTTCAGTTGTCAACGAAACGTCAATAAAGAATCGTCAGATGTATCCGCAGATGGAATAGGTAATGTAGCCGACCCATTCTTTCAGTAAACCGTTCCAGTCGCTCATCGTGGAAACATCTGGAATAACAAACTGATCGAACGTATACGAGCGGTTCGGGCCGGTATAGAGATCGGTGGAATAAGGCGTGCATTTCAAACCTTCGGCTTCGAAACAGCCGAGCGCGCGACGCATGTGTCGGCCGGAAGTCACGAGTACGAACGAATCGTACTGCGGATAGGAGCGTGTGAGCAGCTTCTTTGTTTCCACGGCGTTCTCATGCGTGTTCTTCGAAACCGTTTCAACGATGAGGTCTTTCTCCGGAATGCCCCAGGAAACGAGTACTTTTTTCATCTGCTGGGCTTCGTGCAGGCCTTTGTCGACCAGATCGCCGTTGTCGCCGCTGATGAGGATCTTATCAACTTTGTGCGTTTTGTAGAGTGTAATCGCCTGCCAGATACGATCGCCGCCGCGACGGAGACTGAGCTCTTTCAGATCGTTATTGTATTCCGCCATTCCGCCCAATACGATCGCCACGTCATGGTGTTTCAGCGCTGAAGCGGGTGTTCCGTGAACTTCCCACATACGACAGCATTCCAGGTAAATGAACGTGTTACTGAAGAACAGAATGCAAACGATAGCAGTGATCCGGCCGCGTTTTTTCCACCTGGCGCTTTTGGCGAAGAAGGCGAATCCCAATCCGGCGAGCACCCACGTGAACGGGTAGAGGAAGATCAGCAGTACTTTCGAAAGGAAGAAAAACATACCTAAAGTTAGTTAGAAGTTTATGAGTTGGAAGTTAGAAGTTGGAAGTTAGAAGTTGGAAGTTAGAAGTTGGAAGTTAGAGAGTTTTTTGTAAGTGCAGAACTTCCAACTATACAACTTCAAACTAAAACAAAAAGGCCGCTCTTTCGAACAGCCTTCAGTATCGGAACACTTGCTAAATTAATTAGCGTGTGTGAATTTTCTTTTTTCTTTGATACGAGCAGATTTACCGGTTCTTTCGCGGAAGTAGAAGATACGTGCGCGACGAACGGAACCATGCTTGTTCACTACGATAGAGTCAACAAACGGGGAAGAGATCGGGAAGATACGCTCTACTCCGACGTTTCCGGACATTTTACGAACGGTGAAAGTTTCAGTAGAACCAGAACCACGACGTTGCAGTACAACACCCTGGAATTGCTGGATACGCTCTTTGTTTCCTTCTTTAATCTTGTATGATACAGTAACGGTATCGCCGGCTCCGAAGCTAGGAAACTCCTTCACTTCCACTAATTCTTTTTGAAGCTCTTTTATAAAATCCATGACTCTTATTTTCTACGCTAAACCCATAATTGGGGGTGCAATATTAGCAAATTATTTTCTATTTCTCACGCAAAGATACAACTTTTTTAAGGGATTTGCTTCTTTTACACCCGATAGCTGTTTCCGCGACAGTTACAACAGATTTTAATTACCTTCGATCCACGTGAAGTCATACAATTATGGATAAACGGATTATCGGCAGAAAAGACAAAGCTTCTTTCCCGGATTTCGGGCTGGAAAACGTTCCTGTGAAGATCGATACGGGCGCTTATTCGAGCTCCCTGCATTGTACAACCATCCGACTGGCCCAGCATGGCAATATCGAGCTACTGGAAGTGGTGTTCCTCGATCCTTCGGTGGAAGGCTACAACGGCCAGATCGTTGCTTTTGAAGATTTCCGGCGAAAAACAGTGAAAAGCTCCAATGGCATTGCCGAAGAACGTTTTTTTATCAGAGGCTCGGTTCGCCTGTTCAACGAAACGGTGGAAACGCTATTTTCGCTGACGGAACGAAACGGCCTGCGCAACCCGGTTTTACTGGGACGAAGACTGCTCAACAAGCGCTTCCTCGTAGATACTTCACTGACGAACTGTTCGTTCCGGTTCGAATCGAAAAACAAACCATAACGCATTAACGCCGACATACAACATGAAAATTGCCATCCTTTCCCGAAACAGCGAGCTGTATTCCACCAGGCGACTGGTCGAAGCCGCCGAAAAGCACGGGCACACCGCACAGGTCATCGATCACCTGCGGTGCAATATCGAGATCGAGCAGAAAGGTCCTTCGTTGTACTACGGTTCGGGTTATCTTGAAGATTTCGACGCCGTGATCCCGCGGATCGGTGCTTCGGTGACATTCTACGGAACGGCCGTTGTGCGCCAGTTTGAAATGATGGGCGTTTTCTCGGTCGTAAGCTCACGCGGGATCGTTCATTCACGCGATAAACTGCGTTGTTTACAGGTACTGTCGAAAGAAGGAATCGGCCTGCCGAAAACAGTATTCACCAACTATTCCCGAAATGTCGAGCACGTGGTCGAATCAGCTGGTGGTGCGCCAGTTGNNCAGTTGTCCTCAAATTGCTCGAAGGAACGCAGGGATTGGGCGTCGTACTGGCGGAAAACCAGAATGCGGCGCAGTCGGTGCTGGAAGCGTTTAACGGTTTGCGTGCTCGTGTGATCGTCCAGGAATTCATTCGCGAGGCCAAAGGTGCGGATATTCGTGCGTTTGTCGTCGATGGCGAAGTCGTAGGAGCCATGAAGCGGCAGGGAAAAGAAGGCGAATTCCGTTCCAATCTTCACCGCGGCGGTAGCGCCATTCACATCAACCTGAGTGAAGAAGAAAAGGCTACCGCGATCAAAGCTGCTGCAGCCGTTCAGCTGGGAGTCGCCGGTGTCGACATGCTGCAATCCGAGCGCGGGCCATTGGTGCTGGAAGTGAACTCCTCACCTGGACTGGAAGGCATCGAACGCGCTACGGGAGAAGACATCGCCGGGCGCATCATTCAGTACATTGAGAAAAACGTCTCTTGGAAATAGATATCAGTTGACCAGTTGAATGAGTTTGAAGTTAGAAGTTGCATAGTTGGAAATGTTTACAATCGCCTGATCAACTATGAACGTATAACTCCCAACTTCAAACTTCCAACTTCAAACTACGAACTATGAAGAAATTCACCATCCTCGGAACGGAAATTCAGCCCGGCAAAGGCGCCCAGCTGAGCATGAACGTGGCAAAGCTGCACACGCATACGCCCGTACAGGTGACGGTTTTTGTGGAACGTGCGCTGAAAGACGGTCCCGTTTTGCTGCTTATGGCCGGCATGCACGGTGACGAGATCAACGGTATGGAGATCATTCGCCGCGTAATCCGCAAAGGATGGAACAAACCCAATGCCGGAACGATCATTTGTATTCCGGTGTTCAATATTTTCGGTTACCTGAACGTGATGCGCGAATTGCCCGACGGCCGCGATCTCAACCGTTCGTTTCCCGGAACGAAAAACGGCTCGCTGGCCAGTCAGTTTGCTTATCATTTCATGAAAGAGATCGCTCCGCATGTCGACCTGGTGATCGATTTCCACACCGGCGCCGCACAGCGTAACAACGCGCCTCAGATCCGCTGCGTCATGACCGACGACACGAGCATGGAGCTGGCGCGTATTTTCAATCCGCCGTTTATCGTGCATTCACGCTACATTGCCAAATCCGTGCGTGAGGCTATGAGCAAGCGCGGGAAAAAGATCCTGCTGTTCGAAGGTGGAAAGACGAATTCCATCGAAGAAGAAGTGGTAAAAGAAGGCCTGATGGGTATCCAGCGCGTTCTGGAGCACTTGGGCATGCGTTCTTTCAAACAGGACCTCGATCCGGAACGCGAGCCGATTCTCATTCGCAACGCCAAATGGCTGCGTGCACCCAATTCCGGCGTATTCCTTTCTGCTGTTGCCAATGGCGATGAAGTTTCCGTCGGAACGATCCTGGGAATCGTTAGCGACCCTTACGGCAGGGAAGAGCGGAAGATCAAATCGGTTAGCAACGGCTTCGTATTCTGCGTAAACGAGGCGCCGCTGGTGAACAAAGGCGATGCGCTGTTCCATATCGGTACGACTGTCGAAGAAGCGAAAAAAGCCGGTGGTAAGAAGGTTGCTGAAAGCACCGAGTCTGCAGATTGATTGGATTGCAAGGCCGCCAGCAGTCTGATTCAACCGTTCCCTCAACATTTCCGGCCTTTGGCATTTTTTCAGAATTGCGGATGCTGAATTTCGCTTTCTTCGGGGAAAATCACCCAATATGACGAACCGGCCGTTGTTAAGTCTTCCCTGTAAAATGCACCTTGACGATCTGCAAAAAGGTGAAGCAGGTTATCATTGTTCCAGCTGCGATAAAGTGCTGACGGATTTCCGGGGCCAAACCAACGATGCAATCGTGAATACCATTCGAACATCGGAACAGAAAGTCTGTGGCATTTTTCATCCACATCAGTTTGCTTTCAAAACAAGCGAGCTTGTCTTGCCTTCCACGCGTCGGGTTGGCATGTCGTTGCTGGGAATACTAGGGTTTCTCGGGCCAATTTTAACGTCTTGTTCCGACGAAAAGCCTTCACCGCCTGAAAAGAAAGCGAACGAAATCAAGCAGAAAGCTTTCAATCGCCTGAAATTTCCGATGAAAGTAGAAGGTTTGCTGCAGGATGAAACCACCAAAAAGCCGCTTCCTTTTGCCGAAGTGGCGATTTATCAGGACGGGAAAAAGATCCGCAGTGATCAAACCGATGAAAAAGGCAATTTCTCCATCGTTTTAGACGAAGGCGACCTGGTGCGCGAGAATTTCGATTTTATCCTGTCGAAGTCTAATTACAAGACCGATACGCTGAAATCCTGGTCGATGAGCAAAGACGCCATCGGACAGAAGGTGCGTCTGACTATGCGGGCGGCAGTTGGTAAATGTGTACCGACCAACGGTGGACTTGCAGCACCTGTTCCGGGTGAACCGACAATCGAAGGAGAAGTGATCTACGATGAGCCTCATACGACAGCCGGCGTACCGATTATGGAGCCGGAAGAGTCGCCGGGATCGCCTGATCAGGATCAGCTATAATTCAACCGTTTAAGCAGAGAGCATTTTTGGCTTTTCAAGAATAAATTTCTGAAAAACTATTATTGTGATAATGTGTTTCGCTCACGGGATCTNNCTATGAGGTAGATAGCGTTATTTTTTCGATCCGACTTTTCCCAAGCCAGCATTTCAATCCCGATGATGCGGCGGCAGATCGGACGGAACTTTCGCTGCACGGTCGTGACAAACGATACTGCCGGTAACGGCCACGTTCAGCGACGAATTGCCGGGCAGCTTTACCGTATAATGGCATTTTTCCAGCACCGTTTCCGGTAAGCCCTGGTCTTCGGAGCCAAGCAGGTAAATAGCGCGTTTCGGGTGTTCGAAATCATGGAGAAATCCGGCCGCTTCCGTTAGCTCAACTCCCACCAACCGACAATCGTAAGGAATGTTCTGCAGCAGATCTTCGATCGTGTCGTAATGAAAATAGGGGATACGCGCCCAGGCTTTCACCACGTCGGAAGTTTGTTTCTTGTAGCGCTTGCCAACTGTGAAAATATATGCTGCTCCGAGGATATAAGCCGTTCGCCACAGCGTTCCGATGTTGTGATGCGTTTTGGCGTTGAACACGCCGATGGCGTAATAACCCTGGATGTTGGAAGTCTGCATACAATTCAAAATTCAGAACCTGCCTGCCGCAGGCAAGGTGCAAAATTCACAATTTTCGGTTCACGAATTACGAATTAGTTGTTTTAACCAAGCGAAGTACTGTGTACTACCTTCCCACGATGCACGAATGCTGATAAGCTGTGTATGCATTACAGGTAGCATCAGAACGAACAGATTGTCAGCATGGCTGACAATTTTCGCGAATATTCGATTGCATGAAACCTTGTGCATCAAATTCGTGCATTCGTGGGAGAACATCGCTGCCTCGTATAAGGAATTACATTCCCGTAATAACGAAGTCCGTACGACGGTTNNGCCGCGTTGTCGTTGGCTACTTTCGGTTGGGTTTCTCCGAAGCCTTTGGCTGTTAAGCGCTCTGCATCGATTCCCAGTGAAACGAGGTATTCTTTTACGCCTTTCGCCCGGCGATCGGAGAGATCGAGATTCTGAGCATCGTCTCCGTCGCTGTCAGTATGACCCTGGATGGCGATCTGAATGTTCGGATTATCTTTCAGATAGCGGGCGAACTCACGCAGAATGAACTTGGACTTGTCCGAAAGCACATCGGAGTTGTAGGCATACAAAATGTCATTAATTGTATACGCTTCGCCGACTTTCAGCTCTTTAACCGCGAGGTCATTATTCTTGCGTTCTTCCTTGTTGGCAATCGCTTCTTTAGTAATGAGCTTGGAGTCGAACGCGGCACCTTCTTTCTTAACGGTCACCATGACATCCTGCGGAACGTCCTGTTTCACGACAACGGCATATTTTCCATCATTTCCATTCACTTTCACCTGCTCGACCTTGTCGGAGTTTTCGTAAGCCACTTCAATCGTCGCATCGGTGATCGGATTTCCTGCCGGATCTTTCAGCTCACCTTTAAGAATGGCAACCGCTTTCGGACGTGCTTCTTCATACAGCTCGAACGCGTAAATATTCCAGTTACCACCGACGCGTGAAGAGAAATAAGCCAGCTTTCCATCCGTCGAAACGAAAATACCGAGCTCGTCTTCCGGCGTGTTGATCGGAATACCGATGTTCTTCGGCTTCGTCCATTTATCGCCTTCCTGACGCATGTAGAAAATATCGAGTCCGCCGGCACCTTTGCGCTCATCTGTAGAAGTGGAAACGAAATAAAGCGTTTCGCTGTCCTGGTGAAGGAAAGGGCTTTTATCCTTGCCCGGCGTATTGATCTCATCAAACGGGCGCGGCGTTCCCCAGCTTCCGTCAGGATTACGGGTCACGATGAACACGTCGTTGTCTTTCGTGGAAGCCCGATTGGCCGTGTAGAACAAGGTTTTTCCATCGGCAGAAAGTGAAGGCTGACCTTCCCAGCCATCCGGCGTGTTGATTTTCGGGCCGAGGTTCACGAGTGGCGACCATTGGTAATCGTTTCCGCTTTCACCGATCTTTTCGAAGGTGGTCACGTAGAGGTCGCAGTTCATGTAAGGCTGGCTGTAAACTTCGGTTTTCTTGCACGCGCAAATGATCATTTCCTTGTTGTCGACCGACATCGAAGCCGCTCCGTAGCTATCGAATGAGCCATCGTTGAATGGCAGCGCAAATGCTTTTCCTTTATCGAACGGCAGTGTTTCGTCGGCACGTTTTGCGTAAGTAAACTGTTCCACCATATTCGACTGAATGGTCCCGAGATCGGCGGCGTTTGTTTTGCGCGTAAAGAACATCAATTCGTTATCCGGCGAGATCATCGGGAAGTATTCGTCTTCCGAAGAAGAAACATTCGGGACCATTTTCGGGTTGTAAGGAACCTGGTTCGCCATGAACTCCTCGTTGGCTTTCACTTCTCCCAGTACTTCCTTGACATCTGCGAGCTGTTTGTTATAATCGTCGGCATAACGCTCCGGCTCCGTGTGCTTGAATGCCACGAATTTCTCGAACCATTGCACGGCGCGTTCCTGATCACCCTGCGTGTAATTGATCACGCCGAGCAGGTAATACATATCGGAATGGTAGTCGTCACAGAACTCGATGGCTTTTTCGAACATTTCTTCTGCCTTTACGAAGCTGCGATTGCCCATATTCGGATTCGGATTCGATTCGTAGTACTTCAATCCGTTATCATAGGCATATTTTCCATAAGTAAAGTACACGCCGGCGTTGTCGGGTGCTTCCTCCATAGCCTTGTTGAAGTTTTCCACAGCCGTTTTGGCATCGGCGGAATTAACTGCAGCATCCAGGTATTTCTGGGCTTTTTTCGACGGCGGTAAACAGGACGGATCTTCTTCCTGCGCCAGAAAAGAAGGCGACAGGGAAACGGAAATAACAGACAGGAGAAGGTATTTATTCCACATAGGCTTAATTCAAAACAATTCACTCAGGCAATTTTCATGCCCAATGATCTATATCGTAAAAACGGGGAAAAAGTTACTTTGAGATGGGAATTTTTTCACTACAAAGGAACAACGTTTTCTTGACGTACTTGCCCGATTAGGGAGCAAAGGTGATTCGGCAATGGAAATTAATGTGTCCGAATGAATAACATGATGATCAATTGAATAGATTATGAAAGACGGCAAAAAGGCAATTATTTACGTATTGCCTTTGCTTCCTTCCCGATAGCCATTGGGAACACAGCTGTAATTTATCTTTACTCCTTTGTGGCGAAGCCTACAACTTCCTCGCAATCATAATCCCATCCCGAATCGGCAGCAGGACATTTTCCACGCGTTCATCTTCCTGGATGAGCTTATTGAAATCCATCAGCAGACGGGTGTCTTTGTCAAGCTTGTCGTAGTCGCCGATGACTTTTCCGGACCACAACACATTATCCGCCAGTATATAGCCGCCTTTTTTGACTTTATCGAAGACGAGGTAATAATAATTGATGTAATTCATCTTGTCAGCGTCGATGAAAACGATGTCGAACGTTTCGTCGAGCGTGGGAATAATTTCCATCGCGTTTCCGATCCGGAAATCGATCTTGCTGTCGAGCGGACTTTGTGCGAAATAGTCGCGAACGAATTCTTCCAGTTGTGCATTGACATCCAGTGTGATAAGCNNGCCAGGCATAAAGCCGAATAGCCGGTATAGGTCCCGATTTCCAGAATACGTTCCGGACGAATCATTTGAGAAAGCATGCTCAAAACGCGTCCCTGGAAATGTCCGCTTAGCATACGCGGCTGAAGCACGTTCACATGCGTGTCGCGGTTCAATTTTGCCAGCAGCGGATTTTCCGGTGAAGTATGCGCACAGACGTAAGTGTCGAGCGCTTCGTCGATGAATTCCATGTTAAACGGCGAATTGCTGTAAATGGTGATCGAGGTGCTTGTACATGCCCAATCCCCATTGTTCTTTGGTTAGATTTCCGAAGAAAGCATGCGGCCTGGCGGTACATTTTTCGATTCCGCCTTCCTGGAATGCACGCAGGTGCCCGATCAGCTCCTGACGCTCTTTTTCCAGATCGGCATCGCTGGTGCGAATGAACGTCTTGTGTGTCGGATTGTTTTTCTTGACAGGATTGTCGTTGTAAAACTCTTTTTTGATGAGCGACCCGAGCACATAGCTCAGGAATATGCGCTTGATTTCACGCTGATCGCGGGCTACGACCATTGTTGCCGAGCAGTGTGACATCATCTGCGCCGGATTCATTTTTCCCCACAAAGACTGCTGATCGGCCGTGATCTTTTCGAGTCGCGCGATCGCATTTTCGGTGTGTTCTTTGTCGAATAAGCTGTGCATAATATGAATTTTGAACGTGATTAACCTTCCAGGTATTCCCAGTCTTTGATCGGCTCGAACGTTTTGAACGAAGCGATCGTTTTCGGATGCCAGAGCGTGCCGGCCGGATCGATTGCCGGGATTTCACCGATGGCGAGGTCGTTGCGCAAAAAGATCTGATTGATCCCGTAATCGCTGGCGGCAACAAGACGATAGCCTTTACGCTCCGCCAGCTTGTTCATCGCCGTAACGGAAGCGCCGTGGTAAACCGGATGTTTGCCCGGGAACATGTAATCCGGATCGTAAGGAACGACGATATTCCGTATGCCGAATTCGATGTGCGTTTCGATCACGACCACTTTCGGACGGGCCACCGTAATAGCGTCCCAGACCCAGTAGTCGTTGCCGTCGATATCGATGGATAAGAGCTCGAAATCACCCGTAATGCCGTTCTGTGATAATAATTCGTTGATGTTTTCGCGCTTCACGATCGCCTGAACGAACTTCGGCTTCGGATGGTAAGGCGTCGGAATGCGCGAGTAGAATTTGCGTCCACGCTTGATGAGTTTTTCGCTTCCTTCGAGGAAAAGTCCGCTCCAGCTGAAATGCAGAGCAAGATTGCTGCAGTTGCTGTTGATACCGTCGTTCGCTCCGATCTCCACAAAGGTTTTCGAGCCTTCGCCGATGATGGAAAAAAGATAGAGCAGAATGCCGTCTTCTTCGAACTGCGAAAAGACTTTGAAGCCCGTCGTACGGATATCCGGCAACTGTTTGTTGGCCTTGCAAACGAGGTAATGCTGCATGAGCTGTCGCTGCTGGATCCCAACCGCCGGCGCGAGCTTATGCCGATGGATGAACGGATTGCAATAATACTTGATGAGATCCTTGAGCCACGTCATGGGGCGAAGATAGTATATAGTGAACAGTGAACAGTGAATAGTGAACAGTTTTTTGGTGGAACAGTCTCCGGCCTGACACGAAGCGTTATACCGAAGGTGAATCTGCTTCGTGTTCAGGCTTCGGTCTTTTCAGTGTGAGTGTGAGCCTGCCTGTCGGCAGACAGGTGTGAGTGTGAGTCGACGGATAGCTACATATCGATAAGGTAGACGCCGTTCCAGGATGAGCAGCCTTTTGGTGGCCTGGCGCATTTTTCTTCGCGGATCGTGACCTGTTTGGCTTCGATTTCAAAATGAATGGTGCAACCGTCGGTTTTATAAATGTATTTCTTGTCTCCGTTCGCTTGCATTACACCTTCCAGATAGTGCCCGTCTGCACACGCTTCTTCCGGTGAGCCCATGAGTGAAAATTTGACACCTTCAGCCGAAGAAAAATCAAGGATCAGCGTGGCTTCGTCCTTGCGTCGAAAGCCTGCAATCGTGTATTCTCCGACAGTAAGCTCGGTTTGTTCCGTTTCTTCAGGTTCAGATGCGCCGTTCATGTAATCAACATATTCCTGATACCAGCTTTGGTCGTCGCTGAAGAAAAGCGTGTCGATGGCGTCTGTTTTTGTCGAAATAATGGCGCTCTTTTTGCCGTCGGAAGCGGTTTTGAAATCCAGCCAATAGTAAACCCGTTCGCCTGTTGTGGGATCGTCCATCATCATCGGATAGCGGCCTTTGCTTGGAAGTCCGACACGACCGTTGTCTGATTTATCTGGATTTTCGTTGCTTTTCCAGTCGAATTCCATGGAAACACTTTCATTCAACGGTTCCGTGAACAGATAGGTCATGCTTTTATCAGCATTGACGTAAACGCCATAATAAAGGGAAGTCGAATCGGTTTGCGCGACGGCTGCCGAGGAGCAGAAGATGATCAGGAGACGAGATGGTTTTCATTGTCTAAAATTACGAAATAGTGAATAGTGAATAGTGAATAGTTTCCGTTAGTAATAAACTACAAATAGTTTATGGTGGGCTATGTTGTTTGTTTTTAGTATATTCAATAGAAACGATTTTTATGAGACCTCATCAGAAATTAAATGCATGGAAGACCAGTTTTCAATTTGCCACTCAAGTCTACACCATTACCAAGGAGTTTCCCACTGAAGAAAAGTTTGGGCTAATATCCCAGATTAGAAGAGCAGCGGTTTCTGTTCCCGTAAACATAGCTGAAGGAGCTGCTAGGAAATCAAAGAAAGAGTTCACTCATTTTTTGCATATTTCACTTGGTTCAGCCAGTGAATTAGATACGTTACTCCTTTTAAGCAAGGAACTAAACTACATAGATCAGGAAAACTTTAGTAAGCTGAATCAACAGTTGGAAGAAATCTCTAAAATACTTTCTGGGCTCATCAGATATACCTCAACCACTAATTAGCCGCTCACCACCAACTGTTCACTATTCACTGTTTACTGTTCACTCCCGAATGTTTACCTTTCCGCAAAATCAACATTGGGTAGTAAAACAGCAACATGACAGCAGTCCCGAAACCGACCGTTTCTTCTGAAACCGACCTGAGAACGCTTTACCGCAAATGGCCTGATATCCGCCAGTTTCTGAAAGGAATGGGCTGTTCGAAGGATGAGGCGGAAGACATTTTCCAGGAAGCGTTGGTGATTTTCGTTCGCAAGCAGGAAGAACCAGGTTTTGTGTTGACCGTCGAGCCTTTTTTCTACGTCCGGAACACGTGCAAGCTGCTTTGGTACAACCAGTCGCGGAAGCAGAACAGGCAGCAGACTTTTGCACTGGAAACAGACGTGGCGGCCATGCAGGACGAATGGTTCGAAAAGGAACAGCGGCTGCGAAAAGTCGAAAAGGCCATGCAGGGACTCGGCAAGCAATGCCGCGAGCTGCTGGAGCTGTTTTACGGAGCCGGACAGAACATGGTCGATATCGCTAAGAAGATCGGCCTGCGCAACGACAAGGTGGCCAAGGCGCAAAAGTACCGCTGTCTGCAAAAAGCGAAGGAGCTCGTGCTGAACGACCCGCAAACCCATGTTGAATTTTAATCCCCAAGCCATGAATCCTGAATTGACCAGAATCATCGAGCGCTATTTGAACGGCGAGCTGTCGGAAACAGATAAAATTGCTTTTGAGCAAAAGCTTTCCGAAAGTGATGCCTTGCGTGCCGCGTTGGAGCTGCAGAAAACCATCCACGAAGGCGCAAAACGCAGTTTTCAGCGACAAACCGTAAAGCAAACGGGCAAACGCTACCATTTCCGGAAGAAGCTGATCAAGGCGATTATCGCGACGTCCATTGCCGGAGCCGTGGCTGCAGCGGGCTGGCTGGTATGGAAAAACACGAATGCACTGGAAGGCGAATTGTCCGAATCGGAAATGGCGGCACTGATCCAGCAGCTCGACAAGCTCGCACCGATGGAATTCGTTCCGAACGAATACTTTGAGATTTCTTCAAAAGATACGGTCGTACTGTCGGAAAACGGCGTGTTGCTCTCGGTTCCCGAAGGCGCGTTTCTGCTCAACGGCAAAGTCTATTCCGGACGGAAGATCGTTCAATGGCAGGAAGCGATGGATGCGTCGACGATTGTCAAAGGCGGACTGAGTACGATGTCGGGCGATCGTTTATTGGAAACACAGGGCATGTTTGGTATCCAAGCCTTTACGCCGGAAGGGAAAAAACTGCAGGTGAATCCGAAAGTGGGTGTTTATGTCCAGGTGCCGGTCGACGAGCTCAAGGAAGGTATGCAGCTGTTCGAAGGAAAGCCTGGTAAAAACGGCGTCATCGACTGGCAGAATCCCCAGCCGCTGGAAAAACTCCCTGTTTCAGCCGACATGCGCGAGCTGGATTTCTATCCGCCGGGCTACGAAGCGAAACTGGACGAGCTGAAATGGAAAACCGGGAAGAAGGAGCGGGATAGTTTGTATTTGAGTTTTGAGAAGGGTGTGAATTACATGGGAGGACAACAACCCATTTCGATTCTTGTTGAACAATCGACGAATAAAACACTGAACGTACATTTCGAATGGCTGAATTCCAAAGAAGGATTGATAACTGCAAGCGTAGATTTACCTCCGGGCAATTACATCGTTTTGGATAACGTCGGTAATAGCGCCAGTATCGATCTTGAGGTAGATGCTCGTTTTATGACGATGTTGGGAGCAACTTCGGCGACTAGTGCTAAAACAATAGAGCTATCGGACGGTACGTCTGCACACGGAACAAATGAAATAAGCAGAAAAGTTCGTGTGAATACATCTGAATCATTTGCGGTAATTGGAAAGGTTCGTTACCAGGTTTTTGATCGAGACAGAGTCTTGGCTACACGTGTTGAAACATTTTCCTTAACTATAGGAGGGAACTTATCAGGTAAAGAACTTTTTGAAATTAAGTGTGCCACTTGTCATCAACCTCATAAAGAAGCTACAGGGCCGAAATTGTTTAATATTCGTCAAACATGGGCAAATGGCGGGGCGAAACCGGGAAGTATCTATAAATGGGTGCAGAACTTTGAAAATGCGGCAAAAACAGATCCTTATGCATTAATGGTTTCAAGGAAGAAAGTGACAGATATGCTGCGTTTTCCCGAATTACAGCATACAGAAATCGATGCGATTTTCGATTATATCGATGGAATTTCCGGCGATCATATCCCGCCATCCAAAGTCCTCGCGTTCTGGAACCCGAAATTCAACAACACGATCCTCGCCACGCGAGATTTCGAAAAGCGGATGCGCGTTATCCACAATACTTGCTGTAAGGACGTGCTGGAGAAATACACGAATAATCTGAATAAGCCTTTACACGAAATCGATCAAATGCTGGTCGAGATGGGTTATACCGAATTCAGCGACTTTGCAGCCGAGCGAGTAGGAGGCATTCAGCTCGACAATCCCCATATGAACAACCTGGCGCATTTTTACGATCAGGCGGTTTCCCAACTGAAAGAGCAGGTGAAGAAGGACAAGGCATTCCTGAGAAAACTGGAAATGGATTGGGATCGGAAATTGCGTAAAGAGCGCAGCAAGGAAACAGATCGAACCGCCAAACGGGATGCGAAGGCCTTGCAGGAAGAATACAAGCTGAATTTGAATAACGTATACGAACAACTGGGTAAACCCAATCCCCTCGTTTTCAGGCAGCTTGGAAAAACGGTAGGATTCCGGATCACCGGGAACAGTGCGATCTACAACATCGATAAATACGTGATGGACGCGACCGTTGCTCGTCAATCGACAACGATTACCGACGCCACGACAGGCAAAACAGCACAGATTACCTACAACGATTTCTCGGTTTCGGTCGACAAGCCCGAGCAATACGAGCGTTTGTTTCTCTACTTGTTCCCGAAAGAGCTGAACAGCTTCCAGCGCATCGATCCGAAAGGCAAAGGTGTGTTCGATTACCCGCTGAACAACGACATTCAGTATGATCTTGCTGTTATTGGCATCAACGAATCAGGCTATTTCATTTACCGGAAAACCGGCCTGAATAAAGGCGCTTTGGGAACCGTTTCGCTGGAAAAAGTGAGTGAGGCGACGTTCAATGCGATGATCGAAGAGCTGAACAGCGGTCGGAATAAAAAGTCAATGTCGATCACCAACGAATTGAAATGGCTGGCCGTCGAGAAAGAGGATTACAAAGTTCAGCGTTTGCGGAAGGAACAGGCAACGTTTAGAAGTGAGGTCCGGTCAGCGGTTTTTCCATGTGAAGAGATTGGAGTGGAATATGATGCTACTGCTGTCGATTTTCGATGAAGACCTGAGCACGCAGCAGGTCCACCTTCGGTGTAACGCTTCGTGTCAGGCTGGAGACTTATAACTACATTTGTGTTTATGAAAACGTCTTTCCCCATTCTTCCGGCGATTACCAAACGATTGGACGAGCTGGGCTTTGAAAAGCCGACGCCTATCCAGGGACACGCGTGGAAATCCCTGATCGAAAAACACCAGGATTATGTGGGACAGGCGCATACCGGCTCCGGGAAAACCATTGCTTACGGCGTTCCGCTGTTGCACCGATTGGTGGGAAAAGAGGCGAAAATCCAGGCGCTGGTGCTCGTTCCGACGCGAGAATTGGTGTTGCAGACTTCCAAAACGCTCTTTAAGCTCGGGAAACATCTGCCGAAGTACTACATCGAGGAGATCATGGGCGGCGAAGACATCGCTTTACAGAAAGAACGACTGAAGCGTCCGACGCAGATTGTCGTTGCAACGCCGGGCCGACTGGTGGAATTGCTGAACGAAAAAGCACTGAACCTCGAGCACGTCCGTACGGTTGTCCTTGACGAAGCGGATGAGCTTTTCGCTAAAGGATTCAAGAAAGAGATCAATAAAATCCTCGCAAAAACGAACGATTTTCGTCGTCTGTGGCTGTTCTCGGCTACGGTTCACGGCGAATTGAGCACGTGGATCCGCGAGGTGATCGATAAAGACGCGCCGCGTGCGACGATCAAAACGGCGCAGGTCATGAATCCACGTATCGAGCATCAGTACGTGGAATGCCTGAAGGAAGACAAAGTGCCGTTGCTGCTGGAATTTCTCTCTTCGCAGGGAAATGCCCGCGGGATCGTTTTCTGCCGCACACAGGGCGATGTACAGTCGCTGGCGAAAAAGCTGCGTGAGCAGGACTTAAAGGTCGGCGAGATCTATAAAGACATGACGACCAGCGAGCGCGAGAAAGTGCTGCGGATGTTCCACAACAAAGCGATGCAATACCTCGTGGCAACCGATCTTGCGGCCCGTGGTATCGATTTCGAAGATTTGGCTTTCGTGGTCCATTACCAATTACCCGACGATCCGGATTATTACACGCACCGCAGCGGACGTACGGCCCGTGCAGGAAAACGCGGCTTGTCGCTAAGCTTCGTGGAACCTGTCGAGCGGAAAAAGCTGCGCTATATCCAGGATCTGCTCCATGTCGATTTCATTCAATTGTAAACATGGCGGGCGATCTGAGAGCAATTCATTCACACGTTCATGCCTGGCGAACGGGGATCTTTTCCGACCTCGATGGAGCACAGATCGCGCAAATCCGGGAGCATGAAATCGTAAACGACTACGCTAAAAACTGTGTTGTTTTCTCCGAAAGCCAGTATCCGAAGGGTGTTTTTTACATCCACAGCGGGAAAGTGAAGATCTACGCCGTCGGAAACGAAGGAAAAGAACAGATCATTCACATTGCGCGCGAAGGCGAAGTGATCGGCTTCCGTGCGATGTTCAGCGGCGAGACTTACAAAGTTTCCGCAGCCACGCTGGAAGCTTCGTCCATCGGTTTTATCGACCGAAACGCCTTTTCACAGCTCATCGACGACCACAAACCGTTGCGTGATGCTGTGATCCGCGAGCTGGCCAAAGAACTCGGTGACAAAGCGCTGTTTATTACCACGCTGGCCCAGAAATCCGTGCGCGAACGACTGGCTTATTCGTTGTTGCTGCTTGAAGACATTTACCGCGACGGACCAATCAATCTTTCGCGTGAAGACCTGGCGAATTTCGTTGGAACGGCCACCGAAACGCTCATTCGTTTACTCCGCGAGCTGAAAGAAGACGGTCTGATCCACATACAGACGCGCAAGCTCACCATCCTCGATCGCGACAAGCTGAAACGCCTCGCTGGCGCTTAAAGAGCTTAACCTCCTAACTTCCAACTTCCAAACTTCCAAACTTCATGTCAATTGAATCAATGCTCACGTTCCCAAATGCTCCTTANNACTTCCAAACTTCCAAACTTCCAACTTCCAACTATAAACTTCCAACTCCCACTTAAGTAACTCAATTGCAGTATTTTCACCGGATTGTTACCAACAACGCCTTTTCGTAACAGGATTTGCCTTAGCTTTAACTCAAACAATTCGACCTATGAAAACAATGTTAATGACGCTCCTGCTTGCACTGATCGGCTGGAATGTCGCTGCCCAGGAGGGAAAGCTCACAATCAAATGGACTTATCTCAATGTCGTTGAAGGGTTCGACCATGAAAACAAGGTTGAAGTCTGGATCGACGGAAAGCGCGTCGGAGAATCGGGCTCCTACAAAGAAACCGAAACCGGTACTTATACGATAAATGTCCCAACGGGAATGCATACGCTTCGTGTTGTCGGATTGGCCTATTACGAAGGCGAATGGGAAGAACATACGATCGAAAACGATTACTCGATCGATGCAATCTACGACGAAAGCTGTATGTTCGGCAAGAAAAACACGCTGAATATCGCCTGGGATATCGACCTGGAAAAAACCAAGATCAGCTTCAAAGGCGGCAAAGCTCCGAAAGCACCAAAAGGAGGCGCTGCATCATTGACTGTTACCTGGAATTACAGCGGAATCATTGAAGGCTACGATCACATCTGCCGCATGAAAGTCTATGTGGACGGAAAGCTGGTAGCTACTTCCAAAGAGCAAAAGCAATCGGTTCGCGGAAGACTGGATGTCCCGGTAAAAACGGGCAGCCACACCATTCGCATTGTCAACGAAACGCTCTACGAAGGCAAATGGGAAGAACATACGAAAGACAACGAGTATTCGGTAGATGCGTTTACGGAAGGAACTTACACGCTCAAAACGCAGAACAAAGTTCATTTGCTGTTCGATATCACGGACGAAGACACGACCGTTACCTGGGATATTAAATAGACATCAGGATGTTAAGACTTTAAGACTTCAGGACATTAGACTCTATATAGTCCTGATATCCTGAAGTCCTGACATCTTGATGTCTTACCGTCCTGAAGTCTGCCGCGGCGGACGCTCCTAAAATCCCGAAATCCACTCAGCATTCGGTTTTTCGGGCGATCACAANNCTCGTATTCCGCTGCCGAGCCTCCGAATGGCGGTCCGCCGGGAAAATCGCGGTTAAACAGCACGCCCACGTATTTGCCGTTATCGGCCAGCAGCTCGTAGACTTTCGTCATGTATTCGATACGGCGCGACGGATGAATGGCGCAGAACAGCGTTTGTTCGAGGATGAGGTCGTAGCTTCCCCTGTATTCGAAAAAATCACCGATAACGATCTTCACCGAAGGAGTTGTAGAGCGCAATTCCGAAACGGCGTCCTCGACCAGGTCGATGACTGTTACGTCGGTAAATCCCTGCTCGGCAAGATAACGCGCTTCGTGTCCGAAACCGCAGCCGGGAATGAGAATACGCAGCGTTTTATCGGTCAGCTGATCGATGTATTCCTTCAGCGGACGGGAAACCGTGCCGACATCCCAGCCGGTAGCCTGCTCATCGTAGCGTGATTGCCAGAAATCCTGGTCGAGCTCGTTCATGCGGATAATTGTTGGAGTTCCCATTCGAGGTTGAAGCGTGCCTGCTGCTCCAGTTTGTTGCGGAAAAACTCGGTTTTATAAATGGTGCCGTTGCCAAGCAGGTGTTTCAACACGGCGATTCTGCCGGGATTGTAGAGGTCATCGGGATAAATGAAATATTCCTTGCGAATGGCTTCGGCGTAACGGCGATAAGTTTCCGGATCGCTTCCCAGAATGGCTAAATCGGCGTCGGTGAACAGGTTCGTGTCGTTCGAATCGCTTTGTTCGTGCTTTTTGGTCGCGAGAATGTGCTGAACACACCGCGCGATCGTTTCTTCCGGGATTCCGGCTTCCTGTAAACGCTCTTCGGCACGTCTGGCGCTTTGCTCTTCGTTATCGCTGGCTGTCGTGTCGTAGATGACATCGTGGTAAAAAGCCGCGAACCAGATCGCTTGCGGATCATCAAAAGAAGGAACGGTTTCCAGTTGCCGGATCAAGGCAGTGATGTGCTCGAGCGTATGATAAAATCGTCGGTTCTGGTTGTAATGGCGTTCCAGCTCGTCCCAGTTATCTTTAGCATTCGCATCGGATTGTGGAAAGAGCGAGAGGAAAAAAGGCTTCAGGGAATCGCTCACGGACAAACGGTTTTGGTGAGCACAGGCCCGGTGTTGAATTTCAGCTTGTCGGGATCGCTGAACCACATTTTGCCGTTCTTCTCGGTCATTTCACCGGTTCCATCGCGAAATGTGGTGCCTTTTTTCTTGAACGCGACCTGTCTGACGGAAGTCACGCCTTCCGACCGGAATGTATAATCGGCCAGGAGCACGTTTTCGCGCATGCTGCCTACGATCGTTCCCGTATTGCGGTCTTTGCCGTCGAGCTGGTACAGGAGCTTCCCCGAAACGGTTCCGTTCTTTTCATGCAAATTGAGCAGGATCGTATCGCCGTTTTCCATGTAAACATAACAACCCGTTATGCTGCTTTTAATNNTTTTAATGGTCGAAATGCCTTTGTCGCGCTTCGAGGGATTTTCCACACAAGCCGCACAGCCAAGCACAAAGCCGAATACGAGGAGCCGTTTCATAGCGTTCTTTTGTTAAATGTAACCGGATTCCGGCTCAATTCCAATTATGGAAGCAGAGGAAACTCATTTCACGAGGTTTTCCAGGCATTTTTCGATAGTCGGGAAGGTGAAGCTGAATCCGGCCTGCTGTAAGCGAGCGGGAAGAACGTAACGGCTTTTCAGAATCAATTCGGTTTCGGTCCCAATCAGCCAGGCACCGAATTCCAGCAGCCATTTAGGTTGTGAAATGCCAAACGGATGACGCATTTTATTCCGGAGAACACGCAGGAAATGATGATTCGTTACGGGAACCGGTGCGCTCAGATTGTAAACGCCGGAAGTTTGCTCGTTATCGATGAAGAACGCAATGGCGCGGCACAGATCGTGCTCGTGAATCCAGCTGAACTGCTGATTTCCGTCACCCATCCGACCACCGAATCCGAATTTCACCAAGCGTTTGAAAGGAACCATTACGCCGCCTTTTTTTCCCAGAACAATGGCTGTTCGCAAGACAATCTGACGTGTTTCTGGCCTTTTGTATTCATTAAAACAAGCTTCCCATTGCTGGCAGACATCAACGGAAAAACCGGTTCCGATCACACCGTTTTCCTCCGTGTTGGGACGATCTATTGAATGCGCATAAATGGTCGCACTTGCTGCATTGATCCAGACCTTCGGTTTGTCGGCACACAAACGGATCGCTTCTCCGAGAGCAGCCGTGCTTTCAAGCCGGGAAGCGTAGATTTCGGCTTTGTTCTCTTCGTTGTAACGGCAGTTCACGGATTTTCCGGCAAGGTTAATGACCGCCAGTGCACCGTCGAGATCAATGGACCAACTGCCGACATTTTTGCCGTCCCAGACACGATATTTAACATCTTCGGTAGAAGTCTGCGGTTTGCGAACGAGCGCAATAATGCGGTAGCGTTCTTTGAAAAAGTCGATCAGGCTACGGCCGATAAAACCGTTTGCGGCAGCGATAACAATGGTGGGTTTCATACGATAAAAGCAAAAGGGTAAATTAAAAAACGGAAGACGATCCAGGAAATGCTGAGCCAGCCGCTCAGGTGCAGGAGCCTCAACCGGCGCGCGTGTTCGTAGAGCATGAACAGGTAAACCAATCCGTAACAGAACGGTTGCAGCATGGTCGTATTAATGTCGAGATAAGTGAGGAAATTCAATCCGAAGTGGAAGAACAATAATAATAACGCACCGAGCAAGCTGACAAAAGCGAGATTTCCGGCGTAATCGGCAAAACCACGTTGATGCAACATTCGGAAGGCAAGAAACTGAAAGCCGAATTGGGCGACGAACATAACAAGATCGCTGTAAACCGGGTGACCGATGAAATAATCGCCGAGCTGTTGTGTGAAATAAACGCCTGTCGCGATGTTCACGATCCAGCAACAGAAAGCAATGAAAGCGATCCGCCAGCCAATGGAAAGAGTAGGCGTGCAGGCACAGCTGTCGCCGCAATCGGATGGCGCGACCATTTTCCGGTTGTAGCTGATGAAGCTGTAGAGCTGTTCCAGCAGCCAGTGAATTACCGGAAGCTTACCAATACGCGGGATCAGGGGGAAACGGTTTCCGAGAACGGTCAGCAAACTATCGATGCCGTATTCGACGGTGCCTTTTACCGGGTCGACCAGCGCAATCTTGTTACGGGAAAGTGTAGCATCGAACGTCAATTCAGGATGTTCAACCGCTTCGCTGTAGGGAAGTCGACCATCCCGACTCAGAAAACCATGTCGGATGAAAGCGCCCGTGTACCAGTTACACAGCGGACAATCCTGGTCGTAAAGAAGCATGTGTGTCGGTTTCATAATGATGAATTTAGTTTCTAAACTTTCAATAAAAATTGAAAAATCTTATCAAAAAGAAACGGCTCGCTTGCCGCTTGGGTTTTTATTTAAAGAACTGAACGATCTTGCCGAAGAAGACGTGTTCGTCGGCTTTCATCAATGTATCGGATAAACCATCGAGTCGGGAAACCAGGCGCTGAAGATCGCTGATCGTTCCGGTGAAAGCTTCTTTTTCTTCGGAATCCGGGCCATCGACAACAGAAAGCTCAGCCAGGTGTTGTTGTAAAGGCTCAATCTCACGGCGCTTGCGTTCTTTGGTAATGCGCTTGGCAATTTCCCAAACGTCTTTTTCAGCCCGGAAATACTCGCGACGATCGCCGGGAAATGTTTCCTTGTAAACAAGGTTCCAGTTCATGAGCTCGCGGATGTTCATGTTGGCGTTCCCGCGGGAAATGGACAGCGTTTCCATCACGTCTTCGGTGCAGAGCGATTTCGTACTGGTCAACAAAAGAGCGTGAACCTGCGCCATCGAACGGTTAATTCCCCACTGGGAACCAAAGTTTCCCCAGAGCTGAATGAATTGTTGTTTTGCTGTTTCGAGTTCCATATTTCCAAATATACAAAACTTTCAATAATAATTGAAAGAATTGAATTGTTTTTTTTGAAAAAGAAATCATGCTGGAAAAAGCGATGCACTTTGTAAGGTTTCCCACGAATTCGCGAATTTTGACGTACTAGGTTGAATTCTGGCGAATATCGCCCATGGCGATTCACAAATTTCCAATTTCACTGCAACGCAAAAGTCGAATTTTTGAGCGATTTTATTTTTCAGTGACAGCTTTTGTGTAATCCGTCTGCCGCGATGGACGGATGCTTCGAACCACACATAGCGCATCCGAACAAATCTTTTGTGCCTCCTGTTTGCCGACAGGCAGGTTTGTGGTGAAATATCCAGCTACAGGCTCAGATTTTCACCAACTGCCTTACAGCTTTTCCGTCCGAGCTTTCAATCGTGATAAAGTAAACGCCTTTCTCCAGCTGCTGGTCTGAGAAAGTAAATACGCTTTTGTCGGTGTGTTCGAAAGAGCTCACGATTTGTCCGGCGGTGTTTACGATGGAAACGGTTGCCGTTCCTTGCAGCGACAACGTAAAATGATCGTTCGCCGGATTCGGATACAACGAAACGGCCAGCTCGTTTTCTTCCACATTCAGGAATACATTGATGATCCCGATCGCGTCGAGGTCGAAACCGCTGGAGGCGAATGGCGTCGGATAGGGATCGTTGATCACCGTTCCGTCCTGGTCGGTCGTTCCTGTTCCGGTAATAGCACCGATGGCGTCGATAATGCGGATGTGCGTGATTGCCTCAGTGTTCAGCAACGCATCTGTCGGAAGGTCGGCGAGATCGAACGGTGTTCCGAAACCGCGCTTGTATTTCCCGGCCAGGTTGTTCACGTAACGACAATCTGAAATGCTGCCGTTGTCCAGTTGTGCGTCGGTCGGAATTTCGGAAACAGAAGGAAAGCGGAAGAAATGAATGCCGTCGCTGCTCACTTCCACATGACCGAGCTCCATGTAATGGTCCACGAAACCGTTTTCGAAAATAGCGAAGTCGAATCCGGGACCGTCGGTGATCAATTGATCGAAAGTCAATGTAATGATGCCGCTGTCGCCGAGTGAAACAACGGATGTGAGATCGCCTTCAGCCGGACCGAATGCATCTTCGAGATAGCCGAACGTAGCACGGTTGCTGCCGTCGAACTCAGCGGTTGTGTCGTTGATATCGATGTAGCCGCGTGTAATTGTTCCATTCGTGGCCCAGGCGATAAAGCAGGAGCTGTCTTTCGGAATGGCCGTAGAGCCCGGCTGACCATATTGCGGGGCAAATGATTGAGCCGACGTCGTGAAAGGCGAAAGGGCGAGCAGGAAAAAAATAATTTTATTCATAAACAATGACTTTTGAAGGATTGAGGCCAACATGGTAGCTACGCTCAAAACTGCCGGCTGCCGTAAACAGGTGGATGTAACCGGTATTGGTAAACCCGTTGGCGTCGGCGCAATAAATTTTGTTGGTGACCGGCGAATAGATAACGCCGTACAATGTGGTGATGGAAGCGGTCGAAATGAAATTCGGACTGATCAGCTGTTCGCTTAACGCGTCGAACAGGCCGATAGCGCTTACTTGCGTGTCGAAATCGTAATAGCTGATCAGCAACTGATCATTCATGCGCGTGATCCCGCTGGCGTCGAAGGCGTAGCTTTCGACTTTCGTATCGGTTACCGGATCGATGCGGTGCATACGCGACGGAATGCTGCCATAATTGCCGCGACTGATCACGTACACGTCGCCTTCGCTGTCGGTGCAGACCGCTCCTGGATTTTCCCCCACGACAATGCGGTCCAGCTCCTGTAAAGTCGACAGGCTGATCACGGAAACCGTACTGTCTTTGATCGTGTTCAAACCGCCTGAATTGGCCACGTATAGCTTTCCGTTGCTGATATCGAGTCCTTCGGGGTTGCTGCCTACAGCGATGCGGTGTGTGACCGTCAACGAAGTCGTATCAATCACATCCACGTAACCGTCGAAGCAGGTCACGAAGGCGCGTGAACCGTCGAAAGCAATCGAACGCGGCTGTTTCGCTACGTTGTTTTGCTGCATGATGATCTGCGTGATCGGATTTCCGGTAAGCGCATCGAGCACTTCGATCGTGCTGGAAACGTTTACGACGATATAGATCTTGTTGCCATAACGCGCGATGTCGTTGCCGGTATCGCCGAGTCCGCGCTGGGTCTTGTCTTCGAAAAACGTCGAATTGATCGTGTGATCGTTCGTATTCACCCAGCTCAATGTGGCATTGTTAAGCTGAAACAAACCGTCGTTCAGTACCAGCAAGCCGTGTTCGAGAACGGCAGGTGCAGGCGCTTCCGGCCCGGGCTTTTTCTTTTTGCATGAGACCAGCGCCAATCCGAGGCATGCGATCAGTAGTATCTTAGAATTCATAGCTTAAACGGAAAAGGACATTTCTGCCGGGCATGATGAAATAACGGATGTAATCATAATAACGATCGGTGAGATTGTTCACAGCCAATCGGGCGGTGAGCTGATGTTTTCCGAAAGCAGTCGTATAAAACAGCGAGCAATCGAACAAGAGGAAGTTGTCTACAAGATTCGCCGGAATGTTTTCGTTCAGTGCATAGCGTTCGCCCTGGTAAGTGGCCAGCAAGCTAACGCCCCAGTGTTTCCGCTCGAAGCTGAGCTCGGCTGTCCCCGCATGCATGGGCGAATAGGCGAGCAGATGGCCGTAAGTCGGACCGTCCGGATCGCTGAGATCCTGCGTATACTGGAATGTATAATTGACATTCAGGCTGATCTGTGCTTTGTCGAAGCGGTAATCGATTCCCTGCATGACTTCCACGCCGATGGCCTGCGATTTCCCCACATTCAGGATCGACCAGATGAACAGGTTCTTCGTCGGAATGGCCAGGATCTTGTCTGTCGCATAAACGTAGAACGGCTGCACATTCGTCCGGAAAAGCAGCTGATTCAACGACTGGCGAATGTCCATTCGAATCCAGCCCATGTGTGCTTTTTCAGGAACGAGATCGTCATTGCCAACCTGGTTGTAGTACAATTCATTGAACGACGGCTGACGGACGGTATAGCGATAACCGGTCGACAGGAATACTTTGCGATTCAGGCGGAACATCCAGTCGAACATCGGCAGGAAAGCAAATGTTTCCCGGCTAGTTACCGGCCGGTTCTGATCGTTGACATACTGAAAGCCAAGCTGTGTCGATAGTTCGCCGAGATATTTGAACGTTCCGGCTAGTAAAGCATCCGTAGAAGCGCGGTAAGGCTTTTGTGCTGAAGAAGCAGTTCGGAGCTGTTCATACCGTTGTCCGGCGCCACCCAGGAGCTTCATTTTTCCCTGTGAATAGCTCCACTGCGTTTGTCCTTCGAATTGCTGCGAGACATAATGACTGTGCAGAAAACCTTCCGCATTCAGGTAATTCGAGTCGACGTAATCGAGTGAATTCTGCTGATAGGAAACGGTGGTTGCATTTTGCCACCAGCTGCCGCGAAAAGCATGGCGCAGGCTGAGCAGGTTGTTCTGTCCGTATAAGCGTTGTCCGGCGGTTTCGTTGTAAAAAACGACTGCCCCCGGCAATCCTTTATTGAATTGCGCGCCGGAATAGCTCAACCGGATGTCGTGTCGTTTATGGGGCGACCACGTGATTGCAGCCGTCCCGAAAGCATCTTTTAAATCGCCGTTGTGGCGTTTCGTTCTGACTTCCGTTGCTCCGTTGAGGTAGTTGAACGGATAATCGCCTTCGAACATCCGGCCTTTTCCGGAAAGCGAAAAACGCCATTTCGAAAACTGTTTACCGACGAATGCATGCGCATCGTATTGCTGAAACGAACCGGCCTGTAAACCGGTTACGAGCTTAAAAGAATCGGTTGGCTGAGCTGCGTGCCGCGTTTCGATGGCGATGATCTGACCCGCGAGCTTGGCATGAACGGGATAATCTACGGAAGTGGCCGCCGACTGCACGGAAGAAAGATTTTTAATGAAATCAGCAGGCAATTGCCCGAGATCGGTTTGACCACTCTGTGTTTGTGCCAAAGCAAAATTGTCGAGCACCACGCTCGTGTGTCCGGCACCCAGACTGCGGAACGTAACGGTTTTCATGCCGCCCAATCCCCCGTAACTGCGTAATTGCATCCCCGGGAACAAGACAAGCAGCTGCCCGATATCGCTTGCCATACGCCGTTCGATCTGTTTTTTGTTCAGCGTGATGAGACCCGGACGGCTGCTTGTCGGAGAGCCGAATACCACAACGGAGTCAATAGTCGTTTCCGTCTTCTGTGCAAAGACAGAAAAAGAACACAACAATCCGATGCAGATCAGCGACTTCAAACCTAAAAAGGTGGTGAATAGCGGATCAACGTTTGATCAGCGTAGAACGCGTCACGCCCGTTGCATTGGTCAGCTCGACAAAATAGCAGCCAGCATTCCAATTATCAGTGGACAGGGTCAGAAGACCGTCGGAAGCGCCGTTCCAGATCAGCGATCCGGTAGCGTTATAAATACGAACAGAACCGGCTTGCCCGTCGATCGTAATGTGATCGTTTGCCGGATTCGGATACAGCTGGAAAGCAGGAATGGTATGCTCTGTCAGACCTACGGTACCGAATTTCAGGTTATCGAGGGCAAAATAGCCCGGTGTATTGATGTAGCCGAACGACACATCCGACGATTCGAGCTTGAAATTGAGGTAAGTCACTTCGCCCAGTTCGGAGAGATCGACGGTTTCCCAGGTATCCACGATGTAATCGTCATCGTTATTGGCAAACCGGTAATCAGCGAGGTAGAAAGTCACGGTGTCGATGGCATTTGTATCCGCATCGCAGCCAATGATCAGCAGGCGGAAATAATCTTCGCCGTTGGTTCCGTCAGGATCGCCGTTCGCGTTGTTCGGAGAGCCGAATACTTTCCCGAACTGGTCGCCGTTCTGCATCGAAAGTGCCGTCCAGGTCGTATTGGTGATCTGAACGCTTTCCAGCAGGCGTGGAACGCCTAAATGAAGATAACCGCTGTAGTTCACTGCATAGTTATCACTTCCGTCACCGCCGGAGCCCGGGAAAGCGCTGTATTGGTTTTCAGCACCCTGTGTCACGACATCCGTCATGTTCGAATACGACCAGCCGGACCAGTAATCGAACTGATCGTTGTAATCGTTGGTGAACGTCAGTCCGCCGGAAACGAATTCGCCAGCCAGGTCGGAACCGTTGTAAAACGTATCTGCCGGAATGGTCAGATCGTCAAAAGTGATGGTTGTTTGTGCCGAAGCACCTGTTACGGCCAGAACGGCCAAAGCGAGTACTTTTTTTTTCATTGCTTTTAACGCATTTAATAATGAATAATAAACAGCAAATGAAAAAATCAGAATAGAAGAGACAGAACCGGATGCGCGCATCCGGTAATGAATCGGACTTTAATCTGAAGTCTTCATTCATTCGTTAAAGGCAGGTATTCTGACTTCCCTCTGCTGGTTTTGCCTTCCCATCCGCCTCGGGCGGACAGTGACGTGTTAAAACCAGCATTAGCAAGGGTTTACAGCTGCAGATACAGTTCCGGA
>DJFN01000137.1:8896-10554 GCA_002432085.1 Flavobacteriales bacterium UBA5871 | reverse complement strand
GAATGTTACATCCAGGTTACAGATTTGTTTTTGCAAAGTTAGTAGGTTTCGCAGGAGTATCAAGCTGGGTGCAAAAAATTATTAAACGCGTAATTCACAATCTGCCTGAATTTGCCGCTGGTTGAAACTATCTGAAGATCAGATGGTCCATTCGCTGTGTACGATCGCTGCCAGGTAAAAATGACCCTCTTTCTTCCGGAAAACCAGCTTGAGCGAGCGCCAGTCCATACCGCCGTATTCTTCCTTGAAACCGGGAAAATAGTATTCCACATAGTCCGCGTCGGGATAGATTTCCTTCAGGTTATCGATGGAATTTCCGGTTCCGAGCGTTCGGTTAACCGATACTTTGGGTGCTTTCAGGTAGTCCTGGTCGTAGACAAATCGCTTGAAGTAGTCTTTGACGGTCATCCGGATCGGTTCGCCCGTACCGTCGTGATAGCCCCAGTTAAAGGTCTGATCGGGCGAAATATGCGTTAAGCCGCCGGTAAAGATCGGGTTGGTACTATCGAGGTAGGAATAGGGGGAAAACCGCAATGTTTCCATTGGATCCGTGAAACTCGTCAGTTCTTTGAAATCGTTCTTTTTCAAAGCTTTCAGTACTTTTTCGCCCAGCGTGACCAGTCGGAGCGAATCTTCCTGTTCTTCAGTCAGCTTAACAGGCTCAGGCGCTTTGGGCTGTTCCTGCTGACCACAGGAAAACAACACCAGAACAGGTAAAAAAACGGCTGCGATTCGTACAATTGCTCTCATAATTCATTCGTGGTAGCGGCAAGTTGCAACTTTTTTTCCTGATCGGGAATCCGGCCGCTGATTTTCCGCGTAATTAAACCCGAATCATCAAAAGGTAGTTTTAGTATCTTTAGTCCGATGCAGGAAACCAACGTACCCCATATCCTTGTTAAAGAGGAGTTTTACCGGTCAACCGAAAAATTTCACGTCATCGCCTGCTGGGTGGGACTACTACTGAATCTTATCTGGTTTGCCAGTGATTATTTCGTGATCCGGGAGTACTTCGTTCCGTTCCTGCTGTTCCGGTTGATTGTTTCCGCTGCCAGCCTCGCTATTCTGTTGTTTCGCAAACAGCTCGGCATCAATATTTACACCTGTATGTTCGTGCTGGTCGTTGGCATTTCCGTACAGAACGCCTATATGTGGAGCGTGATGGATGTTTCCCACTTCCAGGAGCACGCGTTTGCTTATATGGTGCTGTTCATCGGTGTCGGGATGCTGGTTTTGTGGGAATTGCGGCTTTCCCTTCTGCTGTTTGTCATTACGGTGGTGAGCAATGTGTTATTTTATAAGCTGAACAGCCGTCTTTCGGTGGAAGAATTCCTGATCAACGGCGGTTTGCTCACACTCACGGTGTTGATTTTCTGCATTTTCCTTATCCGAACGCGCTACAGGCTTACATTCAGCGAGATTCGCAACCGCATGGAGCTCGAGCGGTCGAAGCAGCTTATCGAGCAGAAACACGAGGAAGTGGTGATGCAAAAAGTGGAAATTCAAAGCCAGAAAGATATTCTGGAGCAGAAGAACCGTGAAATCACCGACAGTATCAATTACGCAAGAAGCATCCAGCGCGCTTCGATTCCGACGGAAGAACGGTTCAACAGCCATTTTGCCGACAGCTTCGTTCTGTTCAAGCCGAAAGACATCGT
>DJFN01000137.1:0-8881 GCA_002432085.1 Flavobacteriales bacterium UBA5871 | reverse complement strand
CGGGCCACGGCGTACCGGGTGGCTTCATGACGATGCTCGGTCTGTCTTTTCTCGATGAGATCATCGCCGGCCAGGGCATTTCCGATCCGGCACAGGTATTGAACCTGCTGCGCGATAAGATCATTCACGCGTTAAATCAATCCGGCAATGCAGGAGAAAGCAAGGACGGCATGGATATCACGATCTGCTGCATCGACCGGAAAACGAATCAATTGACTTATGCTTCGGCGAACAACGATCTGTACCTCATCCGCAAGGACGAAAACGGTGAGCCCGTTCTGAAAGAATACAAGGCCAATCGCATGCCGTGCGGCTACAGCACGATCGATTCACCGTTTACGTCACACGTCGTTCCGCTGCATCCGGGGGATTGCATTTACACGCTCACGGATGGCTACGCGGATCAGTTTGGCGGACCGAACGGTAAGAAATTCCGCTACCGTCAATTGGAAAATATGCTGCTGGAACACCACAAATTGCCTTTCGAAGCTCAAAAACAAACGCTGAATGACACGATCGTCCAATGGAAGGGCGAGCTGGAGCAGGTGGACGATATCCTGCTGATCGGCATCCGGGTTTAAGCGACTTGTCAGGCTTTGAACGCGTTGTGCGTTGCAGGACGCAGACGCACATTCGCGCCTGATTATTTTTTCTCTTCAGAATCAACGTTTTCTAAGGATGCTTGCTGCTTCCGTGTGGAAATCCACAGAACAACAAATCCCAGTAATGCTGAAATTCCAGAAGCGATCAGGACGGCTATTTTCGAATCGCCGATCAGCTCTGGTGTATCGAATGCCAGCAGGGCAATGAAAATCGACATCGTAAATCCGATACCGGCCAGCATGGCCACCCCGATAAAGCTCGAAAGTGAAACGCCGGTCGGGAATTTACACCAGCCAAGCAATGAGCCGATTCCCGAAAAAAGGAGAATTCCCAACGGTTTGCCGATCACGAGGGCCAGGATGATCCCGAGGCTGTTGACGGAAGTCAGTTGATCGGTCCAGTCTTTTTCGACGAGAATTCCTGTATTCGCCAATGCAAAAACGGGCAGAATGATATAGGCAACGGGCACTTCCAGCCAATCCATCAGCTTCAGCGAAGGAGAATCGTCGCTTCCTTTCAGATACGGAATGGCAAAGGCCAGCAAGACGCCGGTTATCGTGGCGTGAATTCCCGAGAGTGACATGAAATACCACATCAATCCGCCGAGCAGTAGATAGGGGATGAGGTTCCGGACACCGAAGCGATTGAGCAACATCAGCACCGCAAAAATCCCGATCGCCAGTCCGAAGTAAAGCAATGAAAAACTGCTGGAATAAAACACCGCGATCACGATAATAGCGCCAAGGTCGTCGATAATGGCCAGCGCCGTCAGGAAGATTTTCAGCGACAAAGGAATGCGGTTGCCCAGCAGTGAAAGCACGCCGAGTGAAAAAGCAATATCTGTTGCCATGGGAATTCCCACGCCCGATTGAGTGGCCGTTCCGTAATTAAAAAACAGGTGAATCGCAGCCGGGACGAGCATGCCGCCCAACGCCGCGAGCAAAGGCAACATCGACTGACGAACATCGGACAGCTCGCCTGAAAGCATTTCGTGCTTGATCTCGAGACCCACGAGCAGGAAGAAAATGGTCATCAATCCGTCATTGATCCAGAACTCGATCGTCTTTCCAAGCAACGGCTCGTGCCAGAAATGCGTATAGCTGTGTCCAACAGCCGAATTGGCCAGAAAAAGCGAAACAGCCGTACAGATGATCAGCAGGATTCCGCCCGATTTTTCATTTCCGATAAATGCGTGGATGAGCTTTTGCAGCTTCGGAGTCGATGTATTTGTCATGCCGTGAAGATAGCTATAATTGATTTCAGGATCGTCCGCTATGGCGGACTTTAAGACTTCAGGACTTTAAGACTTCAAGACAGCAAGACTTTAGACCAGACACTAAATTGAAAGACGGAGACTGAAAACACACTCACACTCCAACTCACACTGAAGTTGACTTATGATTTAACCACATAGAACACATAGGGCACATAGGTTGGAAGTTGTTGTTGTGAAAAGATCGAAGACCAAATGACCACTCACCAAAACCAAAACTTCTGCGGGATCCACGAAATCAGCGGAGGCTATGAAACCGGAGACTGAACACGAGGCAGATCCCCTTCAGTGTATCGCTTCGTGTTACAGACTGGTGACGAAAAAGCTCACTATTCATTGTTTACTGTTCACTATTCACAGTTCGCTATTCACTGTTCACCAAAAACACCCTACCTTCGTATTTCAAATTCGATGACTATGTCAGTTCACAAGAACGTCAAGCGTGTAACGACCAACGTATTACAGGAAATGAAGCAGTCGGGAGAAAAGATCTCCATGCTCACAGGATACGATTTTTCCATGGCCCGTATCATAGATAATTCGGGAATCGACGTGATCCTGGTGGGCGATTCTGCTTCGAATGTAATGGCCGGACACGAAACAACGCTTCCGATCACGCTCGACCAGATGATCTACCACGCTTCTTCCGTTGTAAGGGCGGTTGAGCGCGCACTCGTGGTTGTCGATATGCCGTTTGGATCCTACCAGGGAAATTCCAAGGAGGCGCTTTCGAACGCGATCCGTATCATGAAAGAATCGGGCGGACACGCCGTGAAGCTGGAAGGCGGTGTCGAGATCATCGATTCCATCAAGCGCATTCTCACGGCCGGAATTCCGGTTATGGGACACCTCGGCCTGACGCCACAATCGATCTATAAATTCGGGACTTACGTTGTCCGCGCGAAAGAAGAACAGGAAGCCCTGCAACTGATGAACGATGCCAAAGCGTTGGAAGAAGCAGGCTGTTTTGCCATCGTGCTGGAGAAAATCCCGGCCGACCTGGCCACGAAAGTTGCCAAGAGTGTCAACATTCCGATCATCGGTATCGGGGCTGGAAACGGTGTCGACGGACAGGTATTGGTCGTTCACGACATGCTCGGCATCAACAATGAGTTCAGTCCTCGTTTCCTGCGTAAATACGCGAACCTGTACGAGCAGATGATGGGCGCTTTCGGGCAGTACATCAAGGACGTAAAGTCGGGCGATTTCCCGAATCAACAGGAACAATACTAAAAACCGGCAGATTTGGCGGATCAGGCTGAGCTGGAAGTGTTGTACGAAGACAATCATTTGATTGTCATTAACAAGCGTGCTTCCGAAATCGTTCAGGGCGATAAGACCGGTGATGAGCCGCTTGTCGAAAAAGTGCGTGAATACATCCGTGTGAAATATGCCAAGCCGGGAAATGTCTTCTGTGGATTGGTACACCGGCTCGATCGTCCGACAAGCGGCGTGCTCGTTTTTGCCCGCACCAGTAAATCGCTGGAGCGCATGAACAAGCTTTTTGCCGACAATCATCCCGAAAAAACCTACTGGGCGGTGGTGGAAACGGCTCCGGCGGAAAAAACGGCTTTCCTGAAGCATTACCTTGTCCGGAATGAAAAGCAGAACAAATCGTATGCACATACGAAGCAGGTTCCGAATAGTAAAGAAGCGCGTTTGCGTTATACCAAACTGGTTTCATCCGATAATTATACGTTGCTGGAAATTGCGCTCGAGACCGGTCGTCATCACCAGATCCGGGCTCAATTAGCGGCTATCGGCTGTTGCATTAAAGGCGATCTGAAATACGGAGCCAAGCGTTCCAATCCGGACGGATCGATCTGTCTGCACGCCCGTTCTTTGCGCTTCAAACACCCGACAAAAGAGGAGGAAATCACCGTTACGGCACCTGTTCTGGCAGATAATCTTTGGCAATGGTTTGAGAAAAAAGTAATTTCCGGTCACTAAAACCACGTCATGAAGCAACTCGCCCTTTTCCTGTTTTTTGCGATCTGGACCTTGCGTCTGCAGGCACAGGGCACGCCTTATCATTACAGTGTACCGGCTGCCGTTGCTTCGGAGCTGATCTATTGCATCGAGCAGGATGTACATGGAAGATTGCTCATTGGGACCGATAAAGGAATGTACCGCTACAACGGATTCAAAAGCATCCGCGTTCCGATGATCGGCAACTATTCCCGCGAGATCAGCCTGATTACCTGTGTCGGGAATTCGGTTTTTGCTGCCAATCGTGCCGGACAGCTGCTCCAGATGAAGGAAAACAAGCTGCATACCGTCGAGCTGAAGGATTTTAGCGGCGATATCCGTCAGCTGCAGGTCGAAGGACAGGTGTTGATCATCACCGGTTCCAAATTCATCACCCGTTATTCCCTGCCGGATTTCAAATTCATCGAGCAGGAAAGCATTCCGTTTACCGAAGTGCCAGGCGTGAATGCCAACAGCGTGGTGACTTTTAAGAATAAGCGCTACGCCGTTCTGAACTCCGATGAGCTCGTCGAGATCGATGAAGGCGCCGCACGCAATATTCCTTCTTCGACCGGGAAATTCATCGTTGGATTCAACAATCAGCTGGTCATTCTGCCGAATTATGNNGAGCCGGTGACGACTTTTCTCAGCGGACGCTTTCGTTTCTGGGGAACGATGCTGCCGCGCAGTACTTCCCGCGTAATGAACGCCCGCGTGATCAATAACCAGCTGTTCGTGCTTACTGAGAATGGTATTTTCGTTTATCCGGGAGCCATGACCAAACGGCCTGCACATTGGTTTCCGGGAGTTTCGGTTACGGATATTTTCCGGGACAGACAGGGAAACAGCTGGATAGGAACACGTGGAAAGGGCGTATTGTTTGTACCGGCCGGTCGTCACGATATTATTTTTTCAGGCTCCTTGCTGAGTATTGAAACCGGACCGGACAACACCTTTTTCGGCGGGAAGCTCGACGGAACGATCGCCCGGTTCGATCTCAGGGGCAAAGAATTACAGGAATACAACAGCGAGACCGGCAGCCAGGATGCTTTGTACCTGCATTACGACAGTTTCGGACGTATGCTCTTTTCGAATGCCGGCATTTTCAATGTTTTCCCGAAAGCCGGCCCGGTAACGATCAACGAGTCCGTGAAAAGCATTGCCCGCACGNNCTTCGGGAATTGTCTATATCCCGCCGGGGAAAAAGAACCAGTTGTCGGCGCTGGGCGACACGACGAAATTCACGTTCCTGCGCCGTGAGCCGGGGCGCTCGATTGCTTTACATCCGGACCAAACCGTGGCATTCAGCACCGTTAAAGGCGTGTTCTGGAGAAAGCAGGGCGGCGAGCTGAAGGAAATCACCCATCTCGCAAAACCGATCGACGCTCAGGGCATTGCCTGGTTCCACGACGACCTGGTCATTGCTACGACATCCAACGAGCTGCTGCTGGTACACGAAGGAAAAGTGACGCGCAAAGGTGATCTTTCGGGCAGTATCGGCGACCTCATCGTGCTGAAAATGCTGGCAACGGATGAACACGTGTACATGCTCACGGAAAAAGGTCTGTACCGTTTTGCCGGAGTCAATGCCAAGATCGAAAGCCTGAAAGAGCTCGCCGGTTTCGACGGATTGCTGATCCGCGACTTCACCCTTGTAAAAGACTTCCTGCTCATTGCGACCCAACGCGGCGTCTTGCGCTTCAAGTGGCAATTGCAGTCGACGGTGCCATTCACTTTGGTATTGAACGAGTTGTACGGCCAGAAATACAGAAAGATCAAGCTCAAAAACAACAAGCTGATCTTCCCGGAAGACGAGCACGCGATCATCATTCCGTTCGAATGCGTGGATCTTTCCGGCAACCAGCACTTCATTATTCAGTATGCGATCCGTTCGGGCAATGAAAAACGCGTGTGGAACTCGCTGCCATCCTCAGTTGACCAGCTCAGCCTATCGCACCTGAGTCCGGGCAATTACCGCATCGAATTCAGAGTCGTCGACCCTGTTTCCCGCACGGCCAGTCCTATCCAGGAAAAACGCTTCATGCTCATGGGCAAATGGTACGATCGTCCGGTGCTGTGGTGGTTCATCGGCATTTCACTGGCCTTTGTGATCGGCTGGCTGTGGCGCTGGAGCCTGATCCGTCAGCGGAAGAACTTTTTGAAGCGGGTCCGGACGCGGAAGTGAAACGATAAGCAGCTCATTCCAACGGAGTATACATTGTCAACGTTATGATAGATAATGAGATGTATCATGAAAAGGTTATTAAGCAATAGTATACTAGTTTTGCTATTTGTTTTTGCGCTATTCTCGTGCGGAAAGGATCACTTGGTTAGTGAGTGGTCCCAGCTTTCCGATGAAGAGTGCGGACCTTTTCAGTATGATGACCCTGTTATAGTCGTTGATTTTGGAACAACCGGAATTCAATACCACTTTCCGTGTTTTAATCCGGACAACTCAGATGAAATTGTATACGTTCGAGCGAACGGCAATCAACACGCACTCGTGAAATACAATATATCAAGCAAGCAGGAAACTGTTCTGATTGAAAATACGTTCATCTCTTCTCAGCCTGTTTGGACTCGTTCAGGATGGGTGTTTTACACCGTCGCGCCTGCCAATATCGTTTATAAAGTAAGTGAGAATGGCGGCCCTAGCACCCAAATCACACAGCCGGGCTGGGAAGCCATCAACTTTGGAGTCGATAAGGTTACCGATAACGTGCTGATCCATTCAAACGGCTTGAATATGGGAGATTCCGATTATCATGGAATTTACAACGTAGATGGTATTAAAGTGGATTCACTCCGCTGGAGATTCGGGAATATATACGTCGGTGGACATTGTCAGGCAATAGATCGCCATCATTCCGGGTATAAAATGTCTGGAGATGTTAGCACACCAGATCCAGCATATGGACTCTGCCAGATTATTGGCAATAATGTGTCAATTGTGTACTCGTTTGATGGTGCAGAAGAAGGCCCTATGACCATCGCACAGAATGATCGGTATTTGTTTTACGTAATGCATTCTAAGGGATTTTATCGATTTGATAAGCAAACATTGACGAACACAAAGTTGGAAGATTTATGTACAGCCAGGAATATCCGGGCTATAAGCATTTCTGATGATGGTCGTTACCTTCTGATGGAGCGTGTGAATGCAACAAAAGAAGGTGGTAATGGCTTGTACATTATTGACGAGCAATCGGACATCTATCTTTATCACATCCAGCTTGGAGCGCAGAAGAAGATTTTGGCCGAAAACTAAATTCGAGCATAAGTTCAGGACTTCCGGGCTTTGGCTTGTCTTTTCGAACCGGTAATACTCAGAAATACATCCGATTGCGTATTTTCGGGCCATGAAACCGGGCTCTCTACTCATTTTCCTGCTGGTGATGCTTCCGTTTGGCTTGTCGGCGAAGATCGATACCAATACCGTTAATACGTGGAACGATCGTGCTCTTGACCTGGCGTATTCGAATCCTGGAGAAGGGATGCGCGTGGCTCATCTGGCTTTGAAGACGTCGAGAAAACTGAGCTTCAGTAGAGGAGAAGTCCGGGCGTTGATTCGCATGGGAATCATCTATGACGTGATCTCGAAGAACGAGGATGCTATCCGTTTGTATAAGCAATCGCTGGCGTTGGCCGAGAAAACGCATGATCAGAAGGCGATCGCGTCGAACCTCAATAATCTGGGTTTGATCTACCTGAAAGTGAATCGCTTCAATGCTTCGCTGAAGTATTTCAACAGGGCTTATGTACTCTTTTCGCAGCTGAAGGACGAATACAACCTGGGAACGGTTTCGAACAATATCGGGATGATCTACGGCGAAATGGAGCGGCACTGGCTGGCATGGAAATGGTTCCGCCGGGCCGTTGTCCATTACCGGAAATCGGGTGATGAGTCCACGATTCCCAACGTTTACACGAATCTCGGAAATACGATGGAGGCGCTTCACCGATACGAGGCGTGGAAGTATTACGTCCATAAATCCATTGCCGGTCACCGCAAAACAAACGATAAATACGGGCTTGGCATTGCGCTCAACAACCTGGGACTGTTGCTGGTCCATAAAAAGAATTATGTCGAGGCCATTCCGGCGTTTCAGGAATCGATGGCGTTTTCCAAAGAGATCGGAAATACGTTTTCGTATGTGAGCGCGGGTCATAACCTCGGAGATGCTTACCGAAAAAACGGCCAGGAGGCGCAAAGCTTTGTGCTGCTGCAGGAAATTTATCCGCTGCTCGGGGAGATCAATTCGAAAGAGCTGGGCTACAAGATCTGCTACGAGCTGTCGAAAGCGTATTATAGAAGGGGAAATGCGGAAATAGCCGAGCGCATTCTGAAAGAATACCAGTATTTCCATACGGCCTATTACAACGAAGCGATGAACAGAAGCCTGCTGGAAACCGAGCAGCGTTTTGCGCTGAAACAGCACCGTCAGCAAACGGCGTTCCGGATTCGCAAGCAGCAGGACCAGCATTTCCGCGAAAACCTGCTTTGGTCGGGTGGCGTGATTTTCTTATTACTGACCGGCCTGCTGTCGTTTTTCATTATCCGTAAGCGAAATCTCCAGAAAGAGCTGGCTAACCGCGATGCGATCTTCGAAGCCACGATGGAAGAACGACGCCGTATTTCCTACGATCTGCACGATCATGTCGGCTCACAGCTCAGCTATGTGGTCAACAACCTCGAGCTTATCAATTACACTGACAATTCCAACGACCGGATCAACCGTACGTTTGCGATGAGCCAGGCGGCCATGCGCTCCCTGCGTGATACCGTGTGGGCTTTGCACACCGAAGAGCTGACACTGGCGACACTGGCGCAGCGCATGGAAAACGTGGCACTGAAAACGCTGGAGAACAATCCGGAGATCGTGCCGGAATTTGAGCTCGACAGCGACCAGACCGATATTATTCCGCCACAAGCCACGATGCACCTGATGCGTATTTTCCAGGAGGCTGTTCACAATGTGGTCAAACACGCCCGCGCGGCGAAGCTGAAAGTCCAGCTGACCGAAGAAGGCAACAACT
>DJFN01000206.1 GCA_002432085.1 Flavobacteriales bacterium UBA5871 | reverse complement strand
ATTTCAGCTTTGAATTTCATGCGTCTGTTTTTTGCGAATGATAGTGTTGATAAGGGACAATAACAGGTACAAAAGTATAATTATCGGCACAGACCAGAACAACAGGAGCGGAATAAGTATTCCACAACTTATCAAAAACACGTAACGGATTTCGTTTCCTTTCCACTGAAAAGATTTGAACTTGAGCGCAAACAGCGGCAGCTCGGCCACTAGCAATAAGGACATTACGATAATGATCGGGATCAGAACCATTGGCTGAATGAGCCATAGGATGAGGTCGTGTTCCCAGCCGGTTGTGTTGCCGTATTGAGTTAAGAGCAGCGGGAACGCCATGAAGAAGATCGTGTTGGCCGGAGTTGGCAGGCCGATAAAGGATTCGCTCTGACGGGTATCGATGTTGAATTTCGCGAGGCGAAACATGGAGAAAAAAGGGATGATCAGGGCAACGAGTGGAAGTTTTCCCGATAGTTGAAGACTTGGCAAATTACCTATCCAGCTTGACAAAAGATCGGATCTGAACATTGTCGAACCTTCCAATAAGTGAAGATGTCCTTCCTGAAAAACGAGCACCACCATCATAATCACTCCCGGTGCCAATCCGAATGTGATCATATCCGCCAGCGAATCGAGCTGTTTTCCGAGCTCGCCCTGCTGCCTGAGCAAGCGCGCCAGGAAACCGTCGAAGAAGTCGAGAATGGCCCCGAGAAAAATCAGATACGGCGCGATATCGATACGGCCACCAAATGCCAGAAAGATCGCCATTACACCGCACAGCATATTCATGGCGGTCAATAAATTAGGTATGTTGAACATTCGCATAGACAAAATGAACATTTAGCTGCCGGTTTCCGGACGAATGGTGTAAATTTACGTCTCAAATCCGGAATGGATGACCGGCTACACAATTTTTTGAGAAAGATGCAGTTTAAGCAAAGCGTATTCAAAGACATTTTCATGAAATTTAATCTCCTGGCTGTTACGCTTCTGCTGACTACCTTCTCCTTCGCTCAAGGCTCCCTGGCTCCGAAATATTCCAACGAATTCCTGGCGATCGGTGTAGGTGCAGACGCACTCGGCTTATCGAACGCGGTTGTTGCTCAAACGAGCGGCGTGAACAGCGGTTACTGGAATCCGGCCGGTCTGACAGGAACGAACAAATGGCTCGACATCGGGCTGATGCACTCCGAATATTTCGCAGGAATTGCCAAATACGATTACCTCGGACTGGCGCATACGATCGATGACAAAAGCACAGCCGGCTTGTCCATCATTCGTTTTGCTGTCGATGATATTCCGAATACNNATACGACGCAGCTCATCGACAACGAAGGAAACATCGATTACGACCGCATCACGACTTTTACCGCAGCCGATTACGCTTTCCTCTTTTCGTATGCCCGAAAGCTGAACATCGAAGGATTGAGCGTTGGAGGTAATTTCAAGCTGATTCACCGAAAAGTGGGCGATTTTGCTAAATCCTGGGGCTTCGGACTCGACGCCGGCGTGACGTATGCTAAAGGGCCGCACTGGAAGTTCGGTGGTGTTGGTCGCGACGTAACTTCGACTTTCAACGCGTGGATCTTCAACCTCGACGAAACGACGAAGGAAGTATTTGCCATGACCGGCAACGAAATTCCGCAAAACGGGCTGGAGCTGACATTGCCCCGCATTATCGTCGGAGCAAATTACCGTACAGATCTGGGCAAAAAAGGCTTCTACGTTTCCGGTGAGCTCGACCTCGACATTACGACCGACGGCCGACGCAATACGTTGCTGAAAACAGGTTTGGTGAGCGGCGATCCTCACATGGGAATCGCTTTCGGATTCAAGGACATCGTTGCGCTTCGCGGCGGAATTTCCAACGTCCAGTACATCAAGGATTTCGACGACTCACAACACATTACCATTCAGCCGAACATCGGAATCGGATTGCATATCCGGAACGTTTACCTGGATTACGCCTTCACCGATATCGGCGATCAATCGACCGCACTCTATTCGCATGTCATTTCACTGAGGCTGTTGCTGAACAAGCCCAATAACGCATTACCGAAAGAATGATGAAACAACTACTGCGACTACTTTTTATCCTCACATGCAGCTTTCCGGTCTTTGCACAGGATTACGGAAACGAGTGGATCGATTATTCGCAGAAGTACTATGCTTTCAAGATCTGGCAAACAGGCATTCATCGCATCGATCAGTCGGCGCTTGTGGCCGGAAATGTTCCTGTAGGCAGCTTTACGAGCGAAAACATTCAACTCTTCGGTCGCGAGCAGGAAATTCCTATCCTCGTGGTCGACGGCAACGATAATTCCCTCGATCCCGGCGATTATATCCTTTTCTACGCTCAGCGCAACGACGGCTGGCTGGATTCGAATATGTACCACGATCCCGAATGGATCGCCAACCCGGGCTACAGTCTTTACAACGATACGATCCAGTATTTCCTGACATGGAACAATCAAACCACGAACAAGCGATTCACACCTCATACGGACGTTGATTTTTCCGGTTATACGCCGGCGAACTTCGTTCTGCGCGAAACTTTTTCGAGTGCGGGTTCTCATTACAGCGAAGGCTATCGTCAGGCCGATGCAGCGGGCTCGAGCTTTGCTCCGGGCGAAGGATGGAGCTTTCCGCAGGCTGTTGCAACGACCTCGAATACCATTCAGACCTGGCCGATTTCGACACCAAACCTCTACACAGGTGGCGATGCTCCGGTGCCGACCTTTCATTTCCGCTCGACCTCCAACTCGGTTGCCAATACGACCGGCAGCTTCAATCATCATTTACGGGTGGAAATCGGCTCGTCGAGCTACCTCGTCATGGACAGTATATTCAATCACTATCTGTTCATCAATTCCGAGAAAGAAATTCCGGCCAACGTGCTGAACTCAGGCGTGACGAACCTCTATTACGGTGTTATCGCAGATCAGGGCGCTGCTGTCGACCGTCAGAACCTGACGTATTTCCGTTTGCGCTATGCGTCGTATCCGCATGCCAACAACCAGGTTTTCGATCACTTTCGCACGCCTTTCAATACGGGCGGTCCGAAAACGCTAATCGATCTGCAGGGGGTTAATGCAACGACTCCATTGGTATTTTCACTCGGTGCAGATCCAAGAATGCTGACTCCGGTAGCGAATGGCGCCAACTGGCAGTTCCTCGTTCCCAACAACGTTGGTGGAACGCCGAATGAAGTGATCGTGGGCAGCGTGGATAACAGTATAGCCGTGACCAGCATCGAGGCCGTGAACGGAAACGGACAATTCACCGATTTCAGTGCTTTGAGTACGGAAGACGCGTTCGTTATGGTTTACCATCCCAAGCTGGAGTCGGCCGTGGTGGAATATGCGAATTACCGTTCTTTGCCAGGCGGTGGCGGTCATAATGTCGTGCTGGCGGATGTGGACGAGCTTTACNNTAATACGGCGGCGGCATTCCGAAGCATATTATGGCCATTCGCCGGTTTGCGCTTCACACTTATGATCTTTCTACAAGTCATCCGCAAGCATTGTTTCTCGTCGGAAAAGGAATTTCAGAGCACGCAGGCTCGCGCCAGGATCCTGTTCATCATGCCCGCTCGCTCATTCCGAGCTTTGGTTATCCTTCCAGCGATATTGCCATCACAGCAGGACTGCACACCACACAATGGGAGCCGCTCATTCCAACCGGTCGTATTGCCGTGAACGATACAACACAGCTGTTAGATTACCTCGAAAAAGTGATCGAATACGAATCCGTTCAAGGTCCGAATAGTCCTGAGAATTCCGACTGGCAGAAACAGATCCTGCACTTTGCCGGCGGTTCGACTGCAGACCAACAGGATACTTTTCAATCGTATTTGAACCAGATGAAAGACGTTATCGAAGATTCGATCTATGCGGGTCACGTAACATCCTACTTCAAAACCAGCAGCGATCCGCTCGACCCGGATGTCGTAGCAGATGTTACCGACCGTATTTCGCAGGGTGTTTCGATCATGAACTTCTTTGGTCACGCGGCTGTTTCGAATAACGGTTTTGAGATCAACATCGACGAGCCCACCAACTGGGAAAACGCAGGGAAATACCCGGTGGTGATCGGAAATTCCTGCTACAACGGAAACCTTTTCTCTATTGGTGAGCTTACTTCAGAGCGTTTTGTCAACATCCCGAACGAAGGTGCCATCGCTTTCATTTCAAGTGTTTCAGCCGGCTACGACGTTCCTTTGAGCCATTACACGACGAATCTTTACCGTCAGTTCAGCTACAATTCCTACGGCTTGCCGATCGGATTGCAAATGAAGAACACCATTCAGCAGATCCAGTTTCCCGATCCGGAGCACCTCAACGCGATCATGGAATCGACCTGTACGCAGATGACACTGCATGGTGATCCGATGCTGAAAGTGAACTGGCATACGAATCCGGAAATCGAGATCAAGCCGGAAGGCGTTTATTTCACTCCGGAAGATCTTAATCTGACTATCGACTCGATCGACATGCACATGATCCTGACAAACCTGGGAAGCAGCGTCATGGATACATTCCACATCGAAATCCGCCGCAATTTTCCGGGATCGACAACGGATTCGGTTTACGTGATCGAAGTTCCGAAACTGCATTACAAAGACACCATACTGTTCCGCTTCCCCATGCAGCCGAATATCGGTATCGGAGAAAACCAGTTCAGCATTTCGGTCGACATTCCATCGTTCGTACCCGAAGCACACGACGAGCTCGGCAACAACCAGGTCAATAAGAGCCTTTACATTCGCGTAGACGGTATTTTGCCGGTTTATCCTTATGATTTTGCCGTTGTGCCGATCGACAGCGTCACGGTGAAAGCTTCTACGATCGATCCGATCGCACCGATGCGCACTTATCACTTCGAGATGGATACGGTGCATTATTACAACAGTCCGCAATACCGACGCTTCAGCATAACTGCTCCCGGCGGTGTGAAGGAAGTAAATCCGAGTCAGTGGCTCGACGTGAATGGCAATCCATTCCCGCTGGTTTGTACCGACAGTACGGTTTATTTCTGGCGTGTGGCTGTCGACAGCTCGGAGCTGAGCTGGAACGAATTTTCCTTCCAATATATTCCGGGAAGAGAAGGCTGGGGACAGGACCATTTCTTCCAGTTTAAGAAAAACAGCTTTTACAATATCAAATACGATACGCTGAACCGCATGCGATCGTTCCTGCCGGCGGAGCCGCGCGATGTAGAAGTGGATTGCTACAACAATTCATCTTATTACAGCGCCTGGTACCTCGAAGGAGCTTTGATGGAGTATGGCTTATGTGACGTCGATCCTTCCATTTATGTAGGTGTGCTGGATCCGTTGACACTTGAGCCGTGGGGAACACGTTTCGGAACAGAAAACCCCGNNCCCCGATCATGGCTTCGGAAATCTCAACGATTTAGGTAACGGCTGCCGACAGCGTGTGGAGAATTATTTCATTTTCAGGCAAGAAGATCCCGCGCAGATGGCCGCTTTCCAGAACATGATCGAGAACGAAATTCCGGATAGTCATTACGTGGTAATTTATACGCCTATTGCCACGTTATACAGTGTCTGGGACGCAATTGCACCGTCGGTTTACAATACTTTCCAGAACGTGATTGGCTCTACGCTGGTGAATAATACACAGCCTGAAATGCCTTTCTCTTTGTTCTTCCAGAAAGGTGATCCGACGTCGCTCGTTGAAAAACATTACCCGGATTATATTACCGATTCGCAAGGAAATAACGTGACCATTACCGGCACGGCGATGTCCGTGAGTTATGCGGGAATTGAAAAAACGCCGATGATCGGTCCCGCCGCGCATTGGGAAACGATTTACTGGAAACGTGATTCGCTCGAGCCTGTTCCAAGCGACAGCGTGCGGCTCTGGATCGAAGCTTACGACATTTCCGGCGCACAGCAGCTGTTAATCGATACGGTGTTCACACCGAATGATTCGATCATCGAAGTCAACAACATCCTTCCGGCTGCACAATATCCGTTCATGCGCCTGGGCGTTTATTACCACGATGACGACGAGTTCACACCGGCGCAGGTAGATCGTCTGCACGTGTTGTACCAGCCGGTTCCTGAAGCAGCTATCGACGGAACGCTGGGCTATTACATCAGTCCGCTTTCAGCCGATTCGCTCAACGAAGGACAGGATATTTCCTTTGCGGTCGACATCCGCAACATCAGCGCCTGGGATATGGATTCGTTGCTGGTAAATTACTGGATCGAAGACGTCAATCGCGAAAAACACCCGCTTCCTTACGAACGACAGGGGCCTTTGCTTTCTGGCGAAACGTTGCGCGATACGATTGAGTTTTCAACCGTTAACCTAGCCGGTCTGAACTCGCTTTGGGTGGAAGTCAATCCGTATGTCAACGGCTCGATCGTGATCACTGATCAGCCAGAGCAATTCCATTTCAACAACCTGTTGCAATTGCCGTTCTTCGTTCAGGGCGATGACATCCATCCTATCCTCGATGTGACGTTCAACGGTATGCACATCCTCAATAACGACATTGTCAGTCCGGAAAGTGAGATCGTGATCACGCTCAAAGACGACAACCCTTTATTGCTCATGAATGAAGATGCCGACACTTCGGCGTTCGGTATTTATCTCACTGATCCGAATGGCATTCAGCGTCGCGTTCCGTTCATAGACGGTAACGGCAACGTGGTCATGCAATGGATTCCGGCCGAAGCTCAGGACAAGAAATTCAGGATCATTTATCCGGGCAATTTCGATCTGGACGGCGTTTACACCTTGCTTGTTCAGGGAACCGATAAGAGCGGCAACATTTCCGGCGATATGGAATACCGCATCAGCTTCGAAGTTATTCACGAGTCGTCGATCACGTACATGATGAATTACCCGAACCCGTTCTCGACCAGTACGCGATTCGTGTTTACGCTAACAGGAAGTGAGGAGCCCGACGATATGATCATTCAGATCATGACTGTAACCGGACGCGTCGTCAGAGAAATCACGGAAGCGGAAATCGGACCGATCCACATCGGGCGCAACATTTCGCAATACGCGTGGGATGGCACGGACGAATTCGGTGATCCGCTGGCGAACGGTGTTTACCTCTACCGCGTGAAAGCGAAAATCAACGGCGAGGATATCAAGCACCGGGAATCGGGCGCAGACTCGCATTTCAAGAAAGGCTTCGGGAAAATGTACCTGATGCGATAAATCGCATCGAATTATGAATTGATTAATTATGAATTATCAAGGGATACACCTTTATAATTGATCATTCATAATTGATAATTATCAAAAGAATCTGCAGGAAAACACCGCCGTATCATCCACCAGCTTTAACTGGCCACGCCATTCGTCGAGCTTGGAAAATACGAGATTATTCATGTCTTCCATGCTAAGGCGATAGAAGCTATGCACCAGGCTGATCAATCGTTCGAGGCCGAAATGCTGCTCTTTCGCGTTTTCCAGCTCCACGACTCCATCCGTGTACAAAACGAGTGTCGTATTTGGCGCCAGGATTTCCGTTCCGACCTCCACAAAAGGCAATTCGGGAAACATTCCCAGTCCGACACATCCTTTTTCCAGCAAACTGGCCGTCTTCCCGTTCGTAATAAACGGCTGATTGTGGCCCGCATTCACATAGCGCAATTCACGCGTTGTGGCATTGTAGCGCGCAATGAAAAAGGTGATGAATTTCTCGCCTTTGGCGCTTCGCATGACTTTCTGGTTGAGCTCTTCCATCAGGAAATCGAGCTCGAAGCGCTGGTATTGAAACAGCGTTCGAAGCGTCGCCTGGAAATTCGCCATCAGCATGGCCGCACTGATCCCTTTTCCCGAAACATCGGCGATACAGATAATGTATTCGTCCTCGCCCAGCGGAATGAAATCGTAATAATCNNCTGCATTTCGGAAGCTACTTCCAGCTCTTTCTTCAGACGTGCCTGTTTGAGCTGTTCCTTCGCCATTCGCTTGTTCTCGATCGCCATTACGACAATATTTGTCAGCGTCTGGATATAGCTCACGTTATTGAGCGTTTCAGTCAGCTTCATGCGCTGCTGTTCCAGTCCCGAAATGAGCAGATAAGCCAGTGGCTCGTTTTTGTGTAAAACAGGAATAACGAGATNNATCACGGTTATTTTTCGGAAGCGATATAAATCCCGCTGAACGTCGATATCCTTGATGCGACTTTTCAGTCCGACTTTGAGCAGACAGCCCCACTCTTTTTCCTTATTGAAGAGCACAAAACGGTCGAAACCGAGCTGTTCCTGCATGATAAAGCTGAACAAACGGGTAAGCTGTTCCACCGATTGGTTGGTCGTAATGGCACGCGTGATTTCCAGCAGAGAGCTCAGTCGGAATTCTCCCTGATCGGTTCTATTTTCCGGTGGACCAATTACATGCGTCAACATTATTTCATCTGGTCAAGCATTCCGGGCAGTCTGCGCAGTGCAGCCATTTCCCGGTAAGCCTGTTTTACTTCTGTACAAGGACTGCCGAAATAGGTTTTTCCACCTTCGAGACTTTTGGCAATGCCGGATTGAGCGAGTACGATGGCCTGATCTCCGATCGTAATATCGGACGCGCAGCCTACCTGTCCCCACAAAGTCACTCGTTCGCCCACATTCACGCAGCCTGCAAGACCAACACCGGCGGCCAGCAAGCAATCTTTCCCGATAACGGTATCGTGTCCGATGTGTACATGATTATCAATTTTCGTTCCTTCACCAATGCGGGTTATAGCGGAAACTCCGGCGTCGATGGTACACAACGCACCGATTTCCACATTCTTTTCGATGTGTACGTATCCACAGGAATGCATGCGATCGTAGCCGGTCGGCTTTCTCTTATAGTAAAACGCATAGTGACCGATCACGACATTCGGGCCGATGATCACGTTTTCTTCGATGATCGTTCCGTCGCCAATGTAAGCTCCCGGGTGAATGATTACATTTTCTCCAATCTCGACGTCTTGACCTATGAAACAGTTCGGTGACAGGTGCGCTGAGTCGGCGATGATGCAATTCTCGCCCGTCATGGTCATCTGCGGACGATACGGATGGAATTTCTTTGTTAGCCGGTTGTAGTCATCGAACGGCGATTGCGATACGATCAGTGATTTGCCTTCCGGACATTGAACTTCGGCATCGATCAGAATCGTCGTTGCAGCCGAGTTGAGTGCTTTGTCGTAATATTTCGGGTGGTCGACGAACACCAGATCGCCCGGCTCAACCCGGTGAATTTCATTGATGCCCGTTACCAGCTGATCCGGGTTTCCGACAACCGTACAGCCTAAAAAAGCCGCGATTTCGCCTACCGTATGTGTGTTTCCTATTTTCATGCAAAGAATATCGCTTAAAATTAGCGGAAAGGAGGCGCGGTTCTTTTCGGAAAAAGCGGTTTTTATCACCCGAAAGGTGTTAATAGAAAACAATACGATTGCTTCAGACGAATTATCCGTTCATATTGCAGCAAAAACGATTGATTTACACCGCGCAGATGCTTCCAGATATACATGACAAATGCTCTTCGTACATCCGCTTATCAGCGGGAGCAAAATCCAGAGTCTATGTGTCTTTAGTAAGCCAGTAAATCGCCCAGTGCTTTCTCCACACGCTCGGCATTCGGAAGCAATTCAGCTTCGAGTCCTGAGTTCAGGGGAATCGCAGGTGTATCCTTGGAACCGACGATCGCTACCGGTGCATCCAGCTCGCGGAAATGATCGCGCTGAATTCTTCCGGCCAGACCAAGTGTAAAGGAAGCTTCAATGGATTCTTCGGTTACCAGCAGGATTTTTCCATGCGTTTTGGCAACTTGGGCAATGGCATCCATATCCAGCGGATTCAGTGTACGCAGATCGAGAATTTCCACGCGCCCCGGGAAAGATTTGGCAGCTTCGAGCGTCCAGTAAACGCCACGTCCGTAAGTGATCACTGCACAGGATTCACCTTTTTCAATCGAAGTTGATTCTGCTTCCTGCACAACACGCGCTTTTCCGAACGGAATGATGTAATCTTCATCCGGCTCGATCGACATAGCGCCTTCCGTTCCCGGAATTTTCGACCAGTACAGTCCTTTGTGCTCGAGAATAACTACCGGGTTCGGATCGTAGAATGCTGCTTTCATCAAGCCTTTCAGATCGGCGCCGGTTGACGGATAAACGACTTTAATACCACGGATATTCGTCAATACGGATTCAACGCTGGAAGAATGGTAAGGNNCGTAAGCACCGATCGGCACACGGATCACGCAGCTTACCGGCCATTTACCGTTTGAAAGGTAATAAGAGCGGCTCACTTCGGTAAAGAGCTGGTTCAGTCCCGGCCAGATGTAATCGGCAAATTGAACTTCAACGAACGGCTTCAATCCTACAGCCGACATTCCGACCGTAGATCCGATAATGAATGCTTCCTGGATCGGTGTGTTGAATACGCGATCGTCGCCAAAAGTCTGGGCCAGTGTCGCCGCTTCGCGGAATACGCCTCCGAGACGACCACCGACATCCTGTCCGTACAACAATGCTTCGGGATGCTTTTGCATCAGCTCGCGCACAGCAAACAAGGCGCTGTCAACCATCACGGTCTTTTTCTTTCCTTTTGGCTCGCGCTCGCCTTTTTCTTCCGTTACAGGAGTCGGTGCGAAAATATATTCGAGCACGCTTTCCGGTGACGGATCTTCTGCGTTCAACGCACGATCGTAGTCGGCGTCGATGAGCTTGCGTGCTTCTGCTTCGATGTTGATAATATCGGCCTGGTCAGCTCCAGCGTTCAGGAGCTGATCTTTCAGCTTCGGATACGGATCACGTGTTGCAGCTTCTTCGAGATCGTCGCGGTACCATTCCTTGCGAACACCGGAAGTGTGGTGTCCCAAAAGCGGCACTTTCGCATGGACNNTGGATGATAAACGGACGACGTTCTTTTCGGACAATGTCGAAGACTTCTTTCACGGTCTGGAAAGACAAATCGAAATCACTTCCGTCGATCGTACGCACTTCGATTCCGTTGAATCCACGGGCGTAATGCGTCATATCCTGCGCGCGTGTTTCGGCTGCGTTGGCAGAGATATCCCAGCCGTTATCCTGAACAAGGTAAACGATCGGGAATTGTTTCAAAGCGGCCATCTGGAGCGCTTCGGAAACTTCGCCTTCCGTACAGGAAGCATCTCCGAGCGAACACACAACCACCGGATTTTCACCACCGAAATCTTCGGCCAGACCGGTTTTTTCCTTGTATTGAATTCCCATAGCCACACCCGTTGTCGGAATAGCCTGCATACCTGTCGCAGAAGACTGGTGCGGGATTTTAGGCATGTTATCGCGGTTCAGGGAAGGATGCGAGTAATACGTTCTTCCTCCTGAAAACGGATCGTCTTTCTTCGCAAAAACCTGCAGCATCAGTTCATAGGGAGTCATACCGATTCCCAACAGAATGCTGTCGTCGCGGTAATACGGGGAAACCCAGTCCTGCGGCTTCAGCTGCAAACCAACCGCGAGCTGAATAGCTTCGTGCCCGCGCGACGTTGCGTGAACGTATTTGGAGGTAACTTCCTTATTGGCTTCGTATTTCTCGGCAAGCGTTTTAGCTGTGCACATCAGTTGAAACGCCTTGGTAAGCGTTGCTTTATCTGTTTTTACCTGTGCTTTTTTAGCAGCCGAAACTGTTTCTCCCATGCGTATTATTTGAGCAGACAAAGATACAACATGCCTGCATTAAAAAAGGAAAAAAGGCGGATATCTTGTATCCGCCTTGTTGTTTTAACCGCCGATAACGGAAAGATAACGTTCAAGGCCATCCCGTTCGACCTGGGCACTGAAAAGACAAAAATCATCTCGATCCCCTTTTGTCTGAACGGTCTCCAGGGATGTGTAATAATGCATCCGAGAATCATAATCACCTTTGATATTGGCAATTACGAAGCCATTTCGAAGGAGAATCAGGTTCATCACCAACCGTGCTGTCCGGCCGTTTCCATCGATAAAAGGATGGATCGTAACGAGCCGCTGGTGCATTTCGGCAGCCAGCACAACTGGGTGCAAGCGGTGTTCATTTCGTCTGAACCAGGTGAAATAATCATTCATTTGTTCTGCAACGAGATAAGGCTGAGGAGGAACATGCGCGCTGCCTGTGATCATGACGGGAACATTCCGGTATCTTCCGGCATGCTCCGGATGAATACCTCGCAAAATGAGGTTGTGAATGGTCAACACTTCCCGCTCGTTCAGTTCGGTATTGTTCGTTGCCAGCTCCTTCACATATTCGATCGCATCCTTGTGATTGATCGCTTCCAGATGCTCCCGCATACTTTTTCCTGAAATCGTCAAACCTTCGTTGATGATCAGATCGGTTTCCATCAGGGTTAATGTGTTGCCTTCAATCCTGTTGCTTTCGAAAGTATATTCCAGTTCCAATGCCTGCGCAATCCGGAAGTTATCCTGATGCCGAACCGCATCCAAACGCAACTTTAACTGATCGATATCTTTCAGAACTGCTTCCAGCCGCTCGGAATATTGATAGTCGCTAAGCCGTTTGTATTCAGCCAGCTCTTCCCGAACGAGATTAAGCGCTTCGTCTGCGAAAGTATAAGCACGAATTTCCCGCAACAATTTCTCCTTTAGCCAGATCACCATTAAAGGCTCTTCGGCAATGGATAAAATCCGGGCCAATCGCCGCGCCTGATCTTCTGTCGGATAGCGCGTGCCACCTTCAAATTTTGAAACAAGTGCCTGGTCAACGCCTAATTGCTGGGCAACTTCACGGATTTTTAATCCTTTCCGAACACGGGCATTTTTCAGAAGCGTTTTCACTTGACAAAATTATTCATGACAAATTTAGTCAAATTTATGCGTTCTACCAAAAAAAAGCCCCAACCGGGGCTAATTTTCTAATTTTTACAATCACAGATTGTGTTCCATGACGTAAGTCAGTACTTTTTCCATGAGGTGAGCGCGATCCTTTCCGACCACATTGTGCTTATGCATCGGATAAGGGAAGAAGTCCATTTGGATACCTTTATCGATAAACGCTTTCACCAACGCGAAGTTATGCTGCATCACAACAACATCGTCTGCAGTGCCATGGATGAGCAGCAAATCTCCTTTCAGATTTCCTGCATAGGTCAGCAATGAAGCGTCTTCGTAGCCTTTCGTATTCTGCTCTGGACGATCCATATAGCGTTCGCCATACATTACTTCGTAATATTTCCAGTCAGTCACTGGCCCGCCTGCAACGCCAACATTGAAAACTCCCGGATGACGAAGCATCAGTGAAGTAGTCATAAAGCCACCGAAGCTCCAGCCGTGAACTGCCAGACGATTTCCATCAACGTAAGGCAGCGATTTCAGATATTCGACACCTTTCAGCTGATCATCCATTTCAACGGTTCCAAGCTGACGGTGAATCTGGCTTTCAAAAGCAAATCCTCGCTCGCCAGAGCCACGGTTGTCAATAGTAAACACAAGATAACCTTGCTCAGCCATCCAGTACATCCACAATGAAGCGCCGTCTAAGTAGGTATTGGTGATTAGCTGTGCGTGCGGGCCGCCATAAACATATACAAGCACCGGATATTTTTTCCCCGGATCGAAGTTGCTAGGCTTGATCATTCGGGTATACAAAACCGAGCCGTCGCTTGCTTTGATCTGACCGATATCAGCCGATCCGAGCGTGTAGTCTTCCAGACGGGTTTTGCCGGTATACAACGTGCTGACAACTTTGCAGGCAATCGTTTTGAGTACCGCTTTCGAAGGAACCGAATGGCTGGAATATTCATCGATGAAATAGGTTCCGGCTTCATTCAGGTGAATGGAATGTGTTCCTTCTTCCAATGTGAGGCAGCGCTGTTTTCCGTTCAGATCAACGACGTAATACAAGGTATTCAACGGGCTTGTTCCGGTTGCGGAGAAAACGATTTCTTTGCCGTTGCTGACACTTTGAAGAATGTCCTTCACAACGAATTTATTACTGGTCAATTGCTTGATCAGCTTGCCGTCGATCGAATAATAATAGAGGTTGTTGAAACCGTCACGTTCCGAGATCCAGATAAAATTATTGCTTGAAGGATTCGGGAAGAAAGCGCCATGCTCGGGCTCTACCCATTTGTCGTTGGTTTCTTCAAACAGCGTGCGAACAAATTTCCCGGTTGCAGCATCGTACAAATTCAGCCACATATGATTCTGATCGCGATTCAGCTCGGCCAGGATAATGTATTTTTCGTCCGGTGTCCAGGAAAGATTGGTCACGTAATCATCGGCTTCACCGCGTGGTGAGATGAACACGGTTTGATTGTTGGCTACGTTGTAGATTCCTACTCTTGGCTTTTCGGAAAGCTGACCGGCCATCGGGTATTTGGTCGTCATCAGACTACCCGGCGTATCCATGATGTTCACTAGCGGATAATCATGCACGTTCGATTCATCTTTCTGATAGAACGCCAGCAGTTTTCCTTTTGGCGACCAGAAAATTCCGCCCGCGATCCCGAATTCGTTACGTGCAATGGAATGTCCTGAAACAATATTCTCGTCTTCATTCGACGTAACGGCCACACTTTCGCCTGTTGCCGTATGAATATAGACGTTGTTGTCTTCGGTGTAGGCAATGTGTCCGCTTACCGGCTCAAACGTTGCGTTCTCAGGCTCGCCTTCGATGCTTGCAATACGTTTCCCGGTTTTGGTGGCCGTATTGAACTCATAGAAGTTCTGACCGTCGTTCAGGTACATTTCCTGGGCATTTTTCCACGTGTAGCCATAGAAATTGTACAACTGCGCACCAAGCGCCGTGTTCACTTCCTGAATCGTCAGAAACGCTTCGGGCTCGTTCTTTTTCAGGTTCGAGCGCTTCATGACTTTGTAGGATTCTTCCAGGTGCACATACTGATCGGTTCCCGGAATCCAGGAATAACCGGCCCGGTGTTCCGGTCCGAAAAGACGGAATTGAACCGATTCGGCCAGTGACAATTGCTTTTTTTCCTGTGCGAAGACCAGCAACGGGGCAACAGCAACGAATGCTGCGATAATGCGGTTTCTCATACGATTATGCTCTTTGAATAAATTGATTGAAAAATTCTTCCAGCGGTTTGCCGGCCTTGTAACAGCGGTCGAGCAGTTGATCCAGTTCATCGGAAAGCACTTCCTCGGCCGGAAATTCAGCCATAAAATACCACTGTTTATTATAGATAAGCGGTTGCTTTTCGGCTGCCTCTCTGAGCTCTGCCGGAAGCTGTTTATTCTTTTCACCTTGTACTTCACCGAAGATTTCACGGAATTCCGGTTGATTAATGCATTTCTTAAAGTTCTCCAACTGCGATGCAATACCTTCGCGAACAGCCAGGATATCGTCCTTGTCTGCTTCGTAAATACCGCCGTAAACACGCACAGCTTCCGGTCCGCACTCAAAATAAATGCCATGAACCGAAGCGCTCTTCTTCCCTTTCGGAGAAACTACAGCGGAACAGAACAATTTATAAGGAGATTTATCTTTCGCGAATCGGATATCGCGGTTGATCCGGAAAATACAGGCACTGGCGTCGAGCTCTTTATAACGCGGATCGTATTTTGCGAAATGCGTGAGCATGTGATTGACAAAAGCCGTGAACGGTTTTTTCACGGAAGTTTCGTAGCGTTTGCGATTTGCGTCGAACCAATCTTTATTGTTGTTGGCTGCCAGTTCCTTGAAGAAGTCCAGGTAGTCTTTCGTAAAATGTGCCATGAGCCAAATATAGCAGTTAATCCGACACCCGGCGTTGTTCATTTTTTCATCACGGGCAAAAAAGAAAGCTTACTTTTAGCAAAAAAACACACGCATGGCAAACGTTACACTTGGTCATATTGAAGCGGCGATCAAAAAGGTTGACAGCCTCGACGAAAACGCACTGGACCGCCTCACGGACACGCAATCAGCTGCACAACCGATCCTGATCGGCTACATCATGTCGGCAGCCGAAGAATACCAGAATGAAGAGTTGGAAAGCCTGCTGGTGTACTACTTTACGGTGATCATGGAAGCTTATGCTCAGGCTGGATTCCACCCGATTGCCGTGACGGAAGAGCAGATCGACGAATTTGAAGAGCCGTATTTTGCCGTGCTCGATCAGTATTTCGAATCGGAAGACGACGAGCTGCTGGAAGAATTCAGCGATCAGCCGGACCTCGTTCGTTTCATGGCGCTTGAAATTTCCATGGAAGACGAAGACGGAGCAACACTCGATGATGAAACCGCAACACAGCTGTTCATCGTGATCCTGGCAATGATTTCCCTGCTCAGCCGCTCGATCGAAGCGAAATGAAAACTCCTGCCGAAATCGTCGGTTTGATGATGGAAAAAGATGCCTATTCCAACTGGCTGGGCATTTCTGTCGACGCGATCGATTTCGGCACCTGTACCCTTTCCTGTACGGTTACCGAAACCATGCTCAACGGCTTCGGTATCGCACACGGCGGTATTACTTACGCACTTTCGGATTCTGCACTGGCATTCGCTTCGAATAGTCACGGACAACAATGCGTGAGCATCGAAACCAGCATTGCGCATATCAAAGCGGTACAGCCAGGCGACCGGTTGAAAGCCGTTTCTACTGAAATTCAGAAGGGAAAAACAATTGCCCGTTATGTCGTCGATGTATTTAATCAGCAAAAAGAGCTGGTTGCCCGATTCAACGGAACGGTTTTCCGAACAGAAAAAACCTGGTAAAATTTTCACCCATTTTATTATGCATACATAATATTATTTCCTACATTCGTAGGGAATCATTTACGGTATGCAAAATAAACCCGACTATCTTATCGACCTCGATGTGCGACTGATGTGGCACAAATTATCGCGCATGTACAATCAAACGGCGGCTTCCTATGGCATCAGCATGTCGATCGGATTTATCCTGCTGCATATTGATAAAGAAGGAACGCCGAGCACGCAGCTTGGCCCGCGCATGGGAATGGAACCGACCAGCCTTTCGCGCACCCTGAAAACGATGGAGGAAAAAGGACTCATTTATCGCAAGGAAGATCTTTCCGACAAACGCATTGTTCGTATCTTTCTGACGGAAGAAGGTCTGAAAGGCCGCTACATTGCCCGCGACGTGATCTTTGGCTTCAACAACAAGGTGCTGGCCAAAATCCCGGAAAAAGAGCTCAGGATTTTCCGTAAGGTCATCAGCACCGTTTCAGCCGCTATCGACGAAGAATCCGAATCCACCCGAACCGACAGTTAAAAACTCATTTTTATGATGAACAGACACATACGAAAAGTAGCCGTTCTTGGCTCAGGCGTGATGGGATCACGGATCGCCTGCCATTTTGCCAACGCCGGATGCTCGGTGCTGCTGCTCGATATCGTACCGAAAGAATTGAACGAAGCCGAGCAGGCACAAGGTCTGACGCTCGAATCGCCACAGGTGCGAAATCGCATTGTGAACGAAGCTTTGCAAAGCGTTTTAAAATCGAATCCATCGCCGATCTATCGTAAATCCTTTGTTTCGCGCATTCAAACCGGAAATTTCGAAGACGATCTCTCGAAAATCGCGGAAGCTGACTGGATTATCGAAGCGGTGATCGAACGACTTGATATCAAACAGCAGGTATTCACCAATGTGGAACAATTCCGCAAGCCGGGGACGCTCATTTCGACCAATACATCGGGCATTCCGATTCATCTGATGCTCGAAGGTCGCAGCGACGATTTCAAACAGCATTTCGCCGGGACACACTTTTTCAATCCGCCGCGTTATCTGCCCTTGTTGGAGATTATTCCAACGCCCGAAACAAAGCCGGAGATCGTCGACTTCTACATGCAATTCGGCAGCAATGCGCTCGGGAAGAAAACCGTGCTCTGTAAAGATACACCGGCATTTATCGCTAATCGTGTGGGCGTTTACAGCATTATGGCGTTGTTTCATGCGGTTTCCGAGCTCGATCTCACCGTTGAAGAAATCGACAAGCTGACCGGGCCGGTATTGGGT
>DJFN01000101.1 GCA_002432085.1 Flavobacteriales bacterium UBA5871 | reverse complement strand
CTGGTGCTGCTGCACCTCGACGGCTCGGAGAACCGGCTCCCGGCCGCCGGCTCCCCGGTGTCCGTCGACGGCCGCGACGTCGGCTTCGTCGGCTCCAGCGCCCGCCACCACGAGCTCGGCCCGATCGCCCTCGCGCTGGTCAAGCGCAACGTCCCCGTCGACGCCACCCTGACCGTCGACGAGATGCCCGCCGCGCAGGAGGTCCTCGTCGACCCCGAGGTCGGTCTGCACGTCCGCCCCCTGCGCTGAGATCGGCTCGGGGGCGGCTGCCACCCGCCCGCTCGATATCTGAGGACGTGGTGAACGAGAAACGGGCCTCGCGACGTACGTCACGTCCTCAGATATCGGTCAGGGGAGGAAGACCCGGGCCACCCAGTAGCAGATCCCGGCGGCGAGGGCGGCGGCGGGGAAGGTCAGCACCCAGGCGGTGAGGATCGACTTCGCGACGCCCCAGCGGACGGCGGAGAGGCGCTTGGTGGCGCCGACGCCCATGATGGACGTGGAGATGACGTGGGTGGTGGAGAGCGGGATGCCGGCGTGCGAGGCCACGCCGATGATGGCGGCGGCGGTGGTCTCGGCGGCGAAGCCATGCACGGGCTGCAGCTTCACCATTTTGTGGCCCATCGTTTTGATAATGCGCCAGCCGCCGCCGGCGGTGCCGGCCGCCATCACGAGGGCGCAGGCGACCATGACCCAGCGCTCGATCTCGAGCTCGGGCGTGCGGAGAAAACCGAGCCAGCCCGGAAGACCGTCGAAGGCGCCGGAGCTCGTGCCGGTGAACAGCGCGAGGGCGATGATGCCCATGGTCTTTTGCGCGTCGTTTTTGCCGTGGCTGAGCCCCATGAAGCAGGCGCTCACGATCTGGGCCTTGCCAAACCAGCGGTTGACGAAGCGCGGCGTCGCGTTGCGCAGCAGGGCGTAGAGGAGAAACATCAGCAGCGCGCCGAGGACGAAGCCCAGCAGCGGCGAGCTGAACATCGGGAGCACGACCTTGGGCCAGAGGCCGACGTGTTTGCCGTTGACCGTCTCGCTCCAGATGAGGACGTCCCAGCTGCCCCGGGCGGTGGCGATGGCGGCGCCGCAGAGGCCGCCGACGAGCGCGTGGCTGGAGGAGGAGGGCAGGCCGAGCCACCAGGTGAAGAGGTTCCAGATAGTCGCGGCGATGAGTCCGGCGAGGATTACCCACAGGTCGATCGCGCTGTTGTCGACGGTTTTTGCCACCGTATTACCGACACTCATATCGAACACCCAGAAAGCAACGATGTTGAAGGCTGCTGCCCAGACAACGGCCTGGAAAGGGGTCAGTACTTTGGTCGATACAACGGTTGCAATGGAATTGGCAGCATCGTGAAAACCGTTCACAAGGTCGAACAGCAACGCAATGGCAATTACAACGAACAATAAAGTAAGCATGTCTGTATCAGCTTTTAAAAACGTGCGTTATGCGTATTTTACCACGATGGATTCGATCACGTTACCAACGTCTTCGCATTTGTCGGTAGCAACTTCCATGATCTGGTAAATCTCTCTGCGCTTGATGAGCTGTTTCGCGTCGATATCGGAATCGAACAGCTTTTCGATGCTCAGGTCGAAGATGTCGTCGGCCTGGTTCTCCACGCTGTTGATCTTGATCACGCATTCGATGATTTTCTGCGTGTTTTTCAGGTTGCGGAGCTCTTTTACGGCTGAGTTTACAGCAAGAACGGCTTCGTGGATCGCATCGGCCATTTTCAGGATACCCTGGTCGTTCGGATCGACTTTGTAGAAGTTGATCTTCTTCGCCGTAGCGTAAATGTGGTCGATGATATCGTCGAGTGACATAGCGAGCGCGTGAATGTCTTCACGGTCGAACGGCGTGATGAAGTTCTTGCCCAATTCCATGAAGATCTCATGTGTCAGATCGTCATTGAGGTGCTCGAGCTCTTCCATTTCCTTAATGATAGCTGCTCGTTTGTTGTAGTCGGATTCGTTTACACACTGAACCAGCTTCTTGGCGATCGCCTCGATGTTCTGGCTGGCCTGCTCAAAAAGGGAATAAAAAACCCGGTCACGTGGTAAAAAGAATTTCAAAATGCCTGATGCCATAATGTTATATCGTTTGTTTGCCGCAAAGGTAGGTCTTCCCTATTTCCTGAAAACGACGTCGGCGATTGTTAACGAAAAGGTAAAATTGACCTGGAGCAGATGCTTGTCAGAAGAGTCGTCATCGGAACTCTCACTGTGCGTGTATATTCCGGGTTTTTCAATATTAAGTAAATGTTAAGAAAGCATAAATTGCCGATCGTGATGGCAGCGGTTCTACTTCTTGAAAATGAAAAATCGTTTCGAAAACTCCGCTCAATGTTAACCACAGATTAAGAATATTATCAAACTATTATAAAACGGTTTAGTGAGTGTTAACTATGTGTGAAGGTTCTAATTTCGCGGCAGCATTCGACCAAAAAAAGTGAAAGCAACCCGATTCTTTCCTGTTTTGATCTCGAACTTGCCAAACGATAAATCACACAAAATGAAAACACTTACAACGAGCTTTTTCAAACACATCGTCCTTGTGGCCGTCCTGAGCGCCGGGTACGCATTCGGTCAGGGAAGTCCGCTTACCTTCACAACAAAACCGCAAAAAGGACTCCAGGTCGTAGCGAAGGATTCCCTGTTTTCCATGCAGTTCCAGTTCCGTATGCAGAACCGTGCGGCGATGATGACCGTGAGCGATAAAGACTTCACGCCGGATTCGTACGAATTCCGCGTTCGTCGTCTGCGTCTGAAGTTCGAAGGTTTTATTTATAACCCAAAGCTGACTTATAAGATCCAGTTGTCGTTTTCCCGCGGCGATATGGACTGGGATGGAAGCCAGCTGTCGAATGTCAACACAAGTGTGAACGTTGTGCGTGATGCCGTTCTGTACTATTCACCAACNNTGTGGTATCATCCGGAGATCAGCAGTTCGCCGACCGTTCGATCGTAAATGCTACGTTTACCGTCGATCGTGATTTCGGTTTCTTTGCCCAGTACGGCAACAGGTATATGAACCTGCACGCGGCCGTAACATCGGGCGAAGGCCGCAACAGCAATATTTCGAACAACGGCCTGGCTTATACCGGTCGTGTGGAATTGTTGCCTTTCGGGAAATTCACCGGGAAAAACGANNGGCGACCTCGAGCGCGAGCAAAAACCGAAGCTTTCCCTCGCAGGAACGATTTCGTATGATCAGAAAGCCGTTCGTGCCGGTGGACAGCTGGGTCGCGACCTCCTGAATCCAACCGACCTGATGACGCTTTCATTCGACGCATTATTGAAATACAAAGGTTTTTCCTTCTATAACGAGTTCATGGTACGCAACGCCAGCCAGCCGATCACGTATTCGGAAGATTCTACGGAGATCGTTCCGATCTATGTAGGCTATGGTTTTCTGACGCAGGCCGGCTACCTGTTCAAGAACAACTGGGAAATCGCTGCGCGCTATGCTGAGATCACGCCGTATGCATCCGTTTATTCAGAAAACCAGCTGATCTTTCCTTCCGTGAACGAGAAAAAACAGCAGCACATCCAGCTCGGCGTTACCAAATACTTATATGGTCACCGCGTGAAGATTCAGGGGAACCTGCTGTACCATCTTTCGACCAATATGCGAAGCGAAGTCACGACCGGAAAATACGGTGTGATATTCCAGGTCGAGCTGGGAATCTGATTAAACACTTTGAGTTACAAAAGCAGCTGTCGTTGATGGCTGCTTTTTTGTTTTCGAGCTCGTGCAGTTTTTTCTTCACCACAAAGGCACAAAAGATAGGGTTACGCGCTGTGTGTGGTTCGAAGTGTCCTGTCCGCCGTGGCGGACAGGACTACACAAAAGTTGAGGTCTGGGAAATTATTCTCCCGCGTTTGAAAACTTGTAGCCTATTCCTTTGACGGTCTTGATGTAGTTGTCGCCAATCTTTTCGCGCAGCTTGCGGATGTGTACGTCGATTGTGCGATCGCCCACAACGATTTCCGTTCCCCAGACTTTTTCAAGGATCACATCGCGCTCGAACACAATTTCCGGGCGCGAAGCCAGCAAGGCCAGTAATTCGAACTCTTTTTTCGGCAGGTGAATAGGATTCCCATTTTTGAAGACGGTGTACTTCTCGCGGTTGATCACGAGGTCTTCGCCAGCCGTTGTCGGTTTAGCCGCCGCCGATTCTTTGCGTCGCAGCAGGGCATTGATCCGGCTCACAAGCACACGCGGCTTGATCGGTTTGGAGATGTAATCGTCGGCTCCGGCATCGAGACCGGCGATCTGACTGTAGTCTTCATTACGTGCCGTCAGGAAGCAGATGAGCACCTGTTCCATGCCCGGGGTGCGGCGCAGCGTTTCGCAAACCTCCACGCCGTCCATGCCCGGCATCATCACATCCAGGATCACGAGATCGGGCTGTACGTCCTTGCAAACGGCAATTCCTTCCGTTCCGTTCGGCGCGGTGAATACTTTAAAACCTTCCTTCGATAAGTTATACGAAACGATCTCGCGGATGTCTTCTTCGTCGTCGATGATTACAATCTTGTCCATAACCGAGCGTTAAATTCAGGTTTGTAAAGTGAAATTTCATAACGAAAATACCCAATAAATTGGAATCTTAAAATAGGATTAACCCCTATTTCACAAATTTACCATGGTGGATAATAGTCTGCAAATGGAATGATTAATTATTTCATTGGTAGGATAAACGGAGTGAGTGGTTATTAAAACGGATCACGAAACGTCTTCATTCTTCAAATCCTGTTTTTCCAAACATTTGTTAAGTGGTCAAAAATGCTTTGAGCGTAATGGAGCTTTCCCTTATCTTTGTCACAGTAGTAGTAGGTTAGGTTGATTAGTGTGANNAGAGCTTGAAACGCCAGTTTCGGGCTCTTGTTGTTTTTTGGACTTTCGCAATCTTCCAGCCGGCGCTCCGCTTCAAAATTCTTCGTATTTTTCCCTCATGAGTGCAAAAGCAAAAATTCTCCTGGTGGAAGATGATACCAATCTGGGATTCGTTATTTCCGATCAGCTGAAATCCGAAGGCTACCAGGTTGTCTTGTGTTCCAACGGCCAGGAAGGCCACATTCGCTTCACCGAAGATCATTTTCACCTCTGTATTTTCGACGTGATGATGCCCAAAAAAGACGGCNNGACGATTACCTGACGAAGCCGTTCTCGTTCGACGAGCTTTCGGTACGCGTTAAGGCGCTGTTAAAACGCGTTAACATCACAGACGAAGCGGAGGAAAAAGTCATCGTTCTCGGACAATACGTTTTCGATACGGAGAACTTTACGCTCAAGCACCCGGAATTTGAAAAAACGCTGACCCGCAAGGAAGCCATGGTGCTGAAAATGCTGTGCAAATTCAAGAACCAGGTCGTTCCGCGGGAAACCATTCTGACAGCTGTCTGGGGCCAGGACGATTATTTCGCAGGCCGAAGCATGGACGTATTCATCACCAAGCTGCGTAAATACCTTTCGCACGATGCAGCGATTTCCATTGCCAACATCCACGGCATCGGCTTTAAGCTCGAAGTGAAATAGCTCTTTTGCTATCTTTGCTGAAAATCCGTTCACATGAAAACGTTCGCATTGTTGCTGCTGTTCGTGGGTTTCGCCACGTTCGCCAAGGCCGATCAGCTGGCTTATCTTTCCAAAGAAGACGCTGAAAGAGCTGCGGAATTCATCCGTACGCAGAAAACGCTTTACCTCTTTTGTGGTTGTTGCGACGGCGATACGCCTGTGAAGATCTCACCGGTTTCCGTCGAAGTGGTCTATACGAATTACGAAGATTACTACGAGGTCATCGTGACTTATAAAGAGAACGGTCAGGAAAAACAAGCGGCGCTCGATCTCGCTTATACATGGTTCAAAAAAAAGCGTGATATGCTGACGGTTGGTTCAGCAATGAACCTCGAACACGATATCTGCAATCCTTTTCCTAAAGGCAAAGCCCGAAAATGACATTGATCCTGCATCTGGAAACGGCCACGAAGGTGTGTTCCGCGGCTTTGTCGTTCGATGGCCAATTACTGGCACTGCGGGAAATCAACGACGATGAATACGCACATGGCGAGCGACTGACGCTGCTGATCCAGGAATTGCTGAACGAAACGGGTTATCAACCTTCGGATCTGTCGGCTGTTTCGGTGGCTTCCGGGCCGGGATCGTATACCGGTTTACGTATCGGCGTTTCCACAGCCAAAGGATTGTGCTATGCGCTGAAGATTCCATTATTGAGTGTCGATGCTTTGCTCAGCATGGCTTATGTGGCCCGTGAAAAACATCCCGGTAAGAGCTTGTGTCCGATGATTGACGCCCGTCGTATGGAAGTTTATGCAGCGATCTACGATGCCGGCCTGACCGTTAAAAAGCCGTTAAGCGCCGATATTCTCGATGAATCCAGCTATGCTGATTTCGAGCCGTTTGTCTTTTTTGGAGATGGCGCTGCGAAAATTGCCGAAAGCTGGAAAGACCGGAATATGGAATATGATCCAACGATTTTTCCATCAGCTGCCGGACAAGTGAAACCGGTTTACGAGAAATTCCTCAAAGGCGAAACGGAAGATGTGGCTTATTTCGAGCCGTTGTATCTGAAGGAGTTTGTAGGGACGACGCCTAAGAAAGTGTAACGGTCTTCAGTCTCCGGTCGCCAGTCTTCTTACTATCTTATGTCCTGACGTCTTGAAACCTGCCTGCCGGTCTTAACGTCCTGTTGTCCGACGTAAATCCGGGAGGAATGCTGTGACCAGGCCGATCAACGGCAGGAACGAGCAGATGCTGAAGACATAGGAAACGCTGGTCTCGTCGATCACTTTTCCGAGCACTGCGGAGCCGAGTCCGCCCATTCCGAATGCGAATCCGAAGAAGAGGCCCGAAACCATGCCTATTTTACCTGGGAGTAATTCCTGCGCATAAACCAGGATGGCCGAAAAAGCCGAAGCGATAATAATACCGATGATCACGATCAAAATGCCCGTCCAGAGCAGGTTCGCATAAGGAAGCAGGATTGCAAACGGCGCAACTCCCAAAATCGAAAACCAGATGATGATCTTTCGTCCGAACCGGTCGCCGAGCGGTCCGCCGAGTAGAGTTCCGGCAGCCACGGAGCCTGAGAAAATGAACAGGTAAACCTGCGCATCCTGGATATCCATGTGAAAACGATCGATGAGGTAGAAGGTGAAGTAGTTCGAAATGCCGGCGGTGTAGAAGTATTTCGAGAAGATCAGGACGAGCAGGATTCCAATCGACCAGCGAACGCGTTTTTTGGAAAGTGAGTGTGCATGAATCGGTTGAGCGATCTTTCCTGCGGCGCGCATGCGGATATTGCCCTGGTACCATTTTCCGACGTTAAATAGTATGGCAATGGCTATAAACGCTGCCGTAATGAACCAGATTACTTGTGTTTGACCGTATGGAGTAACGACCAGAGCCACCAGCAACGGACCGATCGCCGTACCGAAATTCCCTCCCAGCTGGAAAATGGATTGTGCCAGTCCGCGCCGATTGCCCGAAGCGAAAAACGCCACGCGCGAGGCTTCCGGGTGAAACACCGACGACCCGATTCCGATCAGACAGGCTGCAAGAATGATATTCATGAAATCGTGAGCGAATGCCAATAGAATGATCCCGGTGAGCGAGAAACACATGCCTAGCAGGAAAGAAAATGGTCGCGGATTCCGGTCGGTGTAGCTTCCCACAAAAGGCTGCAAAATAGAAGCAGTACATTGAAAAGCGAAAGTGATAAAGCCGATCTGCGTATAGCTCAACGCGTAATTTTCTTTCAGCATCGGGTAAACCGAAGGCAAAACGGCCTGCATCGTGTCGTTCAGACAGTGGCTGATGCTAATGGCAAAAAGAATCGTAAAAACGGTTTGTGATTGTACCGGAATGGCTACCGACTGCGTTTCTTTTTCCATAAAATCTACCTGAACAATGCTGCTGCAAAATTACCCATTTCGGTTGGTTAAACCACCTGTTTTTAGTGTTCGTTCACAAGTGTCGGATGTCCGGAAATCACTTAGGATTTCAAGCTAAATGTTGTTCAAATCTGAACGCGGGATAACTCTATATGAACTGTACTATAACTGTATAGTAACTCTAATGGAACAGTAATGACACGGAATTGCCCATAAATAAAGGGCTACAGAGGGTTTTTACGCTCGATTTTTGCCCGTTTTTCCGGATTTTTCGGCCATGTTGATTTTTTAGCTTTTCAAGAGTGAACGAGTCTTCAGTCTCCAGTCGGAGGTCACCAGTCTCCGGTCTTTAATCGACAGTCTTTACATTAATAATTCCTCGAGGAACGCTTGATCGGTTTTATTGCCGACTGCTTTTAAGAAGGCGCTTCCGACGATTGCGCCATCGCAGAATTGAAAGGCTTGCTGTTTCTTTTCCTGTGAATCGATACCAAAGCCGAGAAACAAAGGCGTTGCTCTGCACAGCTGCTTCAGTTCGGCAAAACGTTGCTGCTGCGCTTCGCCGATCGAGTAGCCTTTGCCGGTAACACTGCTTTGTCCGACCAGGTAAACGAAGCTGCCGGAACAGGTTTCCGCAATCTGTTGCACACGCTCGTCGGGTGTGGTTGGCGTAACGATGAACGTAGGATGGACACCAAAGCGCTCGAATGACGATCGGTAAAAACGCTCGTAGATTTCCGGACTCATATCTGGCAGGATGACGGACGCGATGTGCAATTCCGAGCAGCGCTGCAGAAAATGCTCCATACCGTATTGCAGCACCGGATTCAGGTAGCCCATCAAAACAAGTGGAATCCGAATAGATGAGCGGATTTCGGCCAGCTGATCGAACAACAGTCCGAGCGTCATGCCGTTTTTCAACGCAACGGTGCTGGTTTCCTGTATGACGGGCCCGTCGGCCATAGGGTCGGAAAACGGAATGCCGATCTCTATAAAATCCACGCCGCGCTGCTGAAGCCGGGGCAGAAGTGTTGTCAGGCTGTCTCGCTCGGGAAATCCGGCGGTGACGAAAATGCTGACCTGTTTTTTGGTTGAATGGAACGGATTCATACTACTAGCTGTTGCTGGTAAGTATTCATGTCTTTGTCGCCGCGTCCGGAAAGGCAAACAACGACGCCTTCTTCGGGTTTCAGATCGATGTGTTTCAAAGCTGCCAGTGCGTGAGCGCTTTCCAGAGCGGGAATAATGCCTTCGAGGCGCGAACATTCCAATGCTGCAGCGAGCGCTTCTTCATCCGTCACGGAAATGGCCGAAACGCGTCCTTCGCTAATCGTATGCGCATGCAAAGGCCCGATTCCCGGATAATCCAGCCCTGCGGAAATGGAATGTGGCTCGGTGACTTGTCCGTCTTCGTCCTGCATTAATAACGTCAGGCTTCCGTGCAGCACGCCCGGCGTTCCGAGAACGGACGTCGCGGCTGATTTTCCCGAATGGATCCCGTGACCGGCGGCTTCCACAGCGATCAGCTCAACCGGAGGAAAATCATAAAAAGTATAGAACGCGCCGGCTGCATTGCTGCCACCACCCACGCAGGCAATCACTTTCGAAGGAATGTTATATCCGGTTTTTTCCAGCAGCTGCTGTTCGGTCTCGCGCGCGATCACCGACTGAAAATGGGCCACGATCTTCGGATACGGATGCGGTCCGACCACGCTGCCGATGAGGTAATACGATTCGGGATGATTGATCCAGTGGCGGATGGCTTCGTTCGTGGCGTCTTTCAGTGTGCGGCTTCCGGAAGTTACGGGAACGACGGTTGCACCAAGCATGAGCATGCGCTGCACGTTCGGAGCCTGCCGCTCGACATCTTTTTCACCCATATAAACGATGCAGTTCATGCCCATGAGCGCACAAACCGTTGCAGTGGCTACGCCATGCTGACCCGCGCCGGTTTCNNTTGATCTTGTGCGCGCCGGTGTGACACAGGTCTTCGCGCTTCAGGTAAACCGTGCAGCCGTATTTTGCCGACAATTTTTCAGCGAGGTAAAGTGGTGTCGGCCGGCCGGCGAAATCCCTTAATAAAAGCGCGAATGCTTCTTCGAAAGCAGCCGTGTGACAATAGCTTTCAAAGGCCGTGTCGAGCGATTCGACATTGTCACGCAGCAGCTCAGGAATATAAGCGCCGCCGAATTCACCGTAAAAACCGAGCGCATCGGGCTCGAGGTAAGATGTAGTTTTCATGTATTCAATGCAGTTAAAAATTGTCGGACCAAAACGGGGTCTTTAATGCCGGGTGCTGTTTCAAACCGACTGTTGAGATCGATGCCGGCCAATTGCGTGTGCTTAAGTTGTTTCAATTCAGGAACGGACTCCGGACCTATGCCACCACTGAGGAAGAAAGGAGTTTCTCCTGTATAATTACGGAGAACCTCCCAGGGGAAAACAACGCCGCTGCCGCCATATTCAGGGGTTTTGGTGTCGAATAACAGGTAGTCAACCGTCCCGTAATATTGCGGGATTATCCGAAAGTCGATTTCGTTGGCGATACCCACGGCTTTTATCACAATTGCCGTTGTTCGCAGCTCACGGCAAAGCTCCGGCGTTTCATCTCCGTGCAGCTGAACGATGTCCAGCGTGTGTGTGCGAATGGCTGTCCGGATCGTTTCGCTCGTTGCATTCACAAATACGCCGACCCGGTTTTTTCCATCGGAAGCGATTGTTTGCTGCGTAAAGCGTTTCGATCGCTCGTAAAAAATGAAGCCAAGCAGATCGATCCCGGCCATTTGAGCAATTTCCCGGTTCGCCGGATGGTCGGTCAATCCGCACACTTTGATTTTCATGACCTGACCGTTTCCAATTGCGTGAGCGTATGCAGATGACCGTTGCGCAAAATGCTTTCGCCGACCAGTCCGCCACTGAAACCGGCCGTTTTCAATGCCAATATATCTTCTGCTGTTCGAATTCCCGAAGCGGAAATAGCCGGAGCGAAGGAAGGCAGGTAAGGGGCGAGGTTGAACGAATGATCGAGCGAGGTTTGCTGCGTGTGCAGGTTGCGGTTGTTCACCGCGATCAGATCGACTTCATCGTTGATCTTTTCCAGCTCGCTGATAGCATGCACTTCGAACAGTACTTCCAAACCGAGACTTTTGGCGATGATTGTCAGCTGCAACGCGCGTTCTTTTTCCAGGATGGCCGCGATCAGCAAAATAACATCCGCACCGGCGGCTTTGGCTTCGAACAATTGCAGCTCGTCGATGATAAATTCCTTCCGCAAGACGGGAATGTTCACTTCCGGACGAATGGCCTGAATGTCTGCAATGCTGCCGCCGAAGTAAGGAAGATCGGTCAGCACGCTGATGCCTGCCGCACCGTTTTCTTCGTACGAGCGGGCAATCGCAACCGGATCGATGGAAGCGGTAATTTCACCGGCACTGGGCGATTTTCGTTTGATTTCTGCGATAATTCCGAAATTCTGTGTCTCTACGAAGTGTTTCAGAGAAAGTGCCTGACGGCCAAATAAAGGACTGTCTGTAAAAACCGAAAGCGAAGCGTTTTGCTGCAAAATCGCAACTTCCTGTCTTTTGGTTTCGACGATTTGATCGAGTATCGTTTGCATGTCAGTTTTGGATTAAATGGTGAGCGGCTTTGCCGGATAAAATAAAATCGAGTGCGTTGTGAAAAGCGTTTTCATAGGTTTGCTTCGGATCGAAAGCCTGAATGGCCAGTGCTGCGTTTCCAGCCACAATGATGTTTTGAGCGGAAGATCCTTTCCCGTTGAGGATATTTTTCAGGATCAAGGCAGCTTCCTGCGGTGAATTTCCGCCGTAAAGAGCCGAGGCCTCAACGATCGGTTTGCCGGGCGCGAGTGCGATGATCTCGTCGCGTTGCTGACCGAGTACGCGCGTGGCGCCAATGAACGTGAGCTCGTCGTAGCCTTCCAGTCCGTGAACGATGGCAAAACCTTTGCGCTCGCTGCGCAACACGTGCTGGTATTGACGAGCCAGCTCGAGCGAATATGTGCCGGTGAGCTGGTGCGACGGATTGGCCGGATTGACCAGCGGTCCCATACTGTTAAAGAATGTCGCCACGCCCAATGCCTTGCGCAGCGGAGCAACGCGTTTCAATGCCGGGTGAAATAACGGTGCATGCAGGAAACAAATGTTGTTTTTGTCTAATTGCCGCTGTAATTCGTCGCGATCGGTTGTGAACGTGTAGCCCAGCGTTTCCAATACATTCGAAGAACCGCAGAGCGAGCTCACGCCGTAATTGCCATGCTTGATGACTTTAGAGCCCATTCCGGCCAGAACAAAAGCCGTTGTGGTGGAAACGTTGAAGGTGTTTTTTCCATCGCCGCCGGTTCCGCACACATCGATCGCTTCTTCGGCTTCCAGCTCAACAGGCAAAGCAAGCTCCATTAAAGCGTTGCGAAAGCCCGAAAGCTCGTCCAATTGCAAACCGCGAAGCTGCAAGCCAGCCATGATAGCTACGGTCTGTGCTTCGGGTAATTCGCCGTTGCCGATCTGCAGCATGCAGTTGCAGGCTTCTTCGCAGGTCAGATGAACGCCGGAAATGATTTTCTCGAGAATTGATTTCATGTCTTATTCGTTGACCCAGTTGGCGATCATTGCGCGGCCGTGGGGAGTTAAAATGGATTCGGGATGGAATTGCACACCGCTCGTTTGATGACTTTCGTGGCGCAGGGCCATGATCGTTCCATCGGAAGCTGCGGCCGTAATTTTCAATGCTGACGGCAACGCATCGCCATCGACCTGCCAGCTGTGGTAACGGCCTACTTCCAGCTCTTCGGGCAGGTTGCTGAACAGCCTGCCGCTGCGGGAAATGACGTTCACGGGAGTGGCCACGCCATGGTACACATCGGTAAGGTTGGTCAACTTTGCGCCGAAAGCCTCGCCGATGGCCTGCTGGCCCAAACACACGCCGAATATCTTTTTGGTGGGCGCGTACTGACTGATCAAAGGCAGCAGCAAGCCTGCTTCTTCGGGAATGCCGGGGCCCGGGGAAAGAATGATCCGGTCGTATTGGTCCACATCTTCCAGCCTGATCTCGTCATTCCTTACCACGGTCACCTTTCCGCCGATGATCTTCTCCACGAGGTGAACGAGGTTGTAGGTGAACGAATCGTAGTTATCGATCAGCANNACCTCATCCAGGCTGATCTCGTCGTTACGCACTACGGTCACTTTCTCCCCGATGATCTTCTCCACCAGGTGTACCAGGTTATAGGTAAATGAGTCGTAATTATCAAACACCAGAATATTCATATCATATATTTTGAGCCAGTTCTATGGCCTGTTTTAATGCATTGAGTTTATTGTTCACTTCCTGTAATTCGGAGCTGGCCACGGATTTGGCCACCACGCCCGCGCCCGCCTGGTAATACAGCGTATTGTTCTTGCTGAGGATAGAGCGGATCATAATGGCATGATTGAAATCCCCGTTGAAGCCCACAAAACCCACACAGCCGCCGTAGAACCCGCGCGCGGTAGGCTCGTAGCCGTCTATCAGCTCCATGGCCTTGTACTTGGGCGCGCCGGACAACGTGCCTGCCGGGAAAGTGGCCGCCAGTATGTCGAACGGGCTGCTATTGGGTTCCAGCCGGCCGGTCACCTCGCTTACGAGGTGGATCACGTGCGAGTAATATTTGATCTGGCGGTAGGTTTCCACTTCAACGTCTTTAGCGTAACGGCTCAGGTCGTTGCGGGCAAGATCCACCAGCATCACGTGCTCGGCGTTCTCCTTCGGGTCTTCCAGCAGCTGGTCCGCCAGCAGCTTATCCTGCTCGTCGTTGCCGGTGCGCCTGAAAGTGCCTGCTATCGGGTGGATCACGGCCTTCCGGTCTTTAATGATGAGCTGCGCTTCGGGCGAAGAGCCCATCAGCTTGTAATCGCCGTAATCGAAATAAAATAAATAAGGGGAAGGATTGATGGAGCGGAGGGCGCGGTAAACGTTGAACTCGTCGCCGCTGAATTGCCTGTGAAAGGCACGGGAAAGCACGATCTGGAACACATCGCCGCGGAAACAGCTCTGGATGCCTTTGCTGACCATTTCGCGGTAGGCCTCATCGGTCATATTGGATATTTCCTCGCCCTGCGCCTTGAAAGGATATACCGGTACATCTTTACTGCTGATGAGTGACTCCACTATTGACAAGTCGCTTTCCAGTCCTTTGATCACATTTTCACAAATGAACAGCTCGTCCTTATAATGATTGATCGCAATGACATACTGGTACAGCCGGTACCGCATGAGCGGGATATCGGGTGTGGTGATGCCCGACTTCAGCTGTATGGTATCGAAGAATTGCACGGCATCGAAAGTAGTATAGCCATAGAGGCCCTGTGCAAAACGGCTTTCTTTGGAACCGTTGCCGGTGACCTCAAAGCGCTGCATGAAATCCCACAACAGCTGCGGCACTTCCTGCACGTTCTTTACCGTGGTCTTTTCAGGCGTTTCCCCAGGCCATTTGAACTCAATGCTGCGGGTGGAGGTGATCTCCATACCGGCGATGGCATTGATACAAATAAAGGAATAACTGTTTTCGGCCGCATGGTGGTCGGTGCTTTCCAGCAGTACCGTATCGCGGAAGCGATCGCGCACGCGCAGGTAAATACCTACAGGCGTATATACATCGGCCAGCATCTTTTTACAGCTTGTTTCGAGTTTGATCTTGTTCATTGGTTTAAAAATAAAAAGCCCCGGTATACCGGGGCCCTATATAGCTTT
>DJFN01000194.1 GCA_002432085.1 Flavobacteriales bacterium UBA5871 | reverse complement strand
TCACATGTAATATTACATTATTGCAATATTGCTTTTTTGCGGAGAATCAGCACTGACAATCATTTCCCTTCAATCCAGGCAATGATAACCGGATCGTCCGGTAAGGTGCGCGGCGAGATCACTTTTACCAGCTTGCCATTCGTGTCGATCAGGTATTTCTGGAAATTCCACTGGACTTCGCTGTCTTCGAGCCCGTTCTGGGTTTTGGTCGTGAGGTATTTGTAGAGCGGATGCATGTCTTCGCCTTTGACCGATATTTTGCTCATCATCGGGAAGGTAACGCCGTAGTTCTTTTTACAGAATCCGGCGATCTCGGCATCCGATCCGGGCTCCTGTCCCATGAAGTTATTTGCCGGGAAGCCGACGATCACGAAGTTCTTGTCTTTGTACTGGTCATAGATTTTCTGCAGCTGTTCGTATTGCGGTGTCAGACCACATTCGGAAGCGGTGTTCACGATCATGATTTTCTTGCCCTTCAGCGATGCGAAATCGAATTCCTTTCCTTCGATGTCCGTAACTTTAAAAGAATAAACCGTTTGAATTTCCGATCCGGTAAAGGCGAACAAGGTCAAAAGACTGCAAAGGGCAAAAAAGCGTTTCATGATGTATTGAATTAACGGAACACCGTTTGTGTTGTCCGAAGATACGGAGAAGTTCCGGGTCGAATCGTAACTTTTTGCCGGATTTTACGAATAGGAGGCTATGAAATTGTTTTGGACAGGCTGTTTCCTGCTGGTCGCTTGTATGACTGTCGCTCAATCGGGTGTGAAAGGCACCTGGCAGGGTTTACTGATCCGCGACGGACAGAAAATCGATCAGGCAACGATCATTTACTTCGATTTTACAACCAGCGGTGATTTTATCGGAAAAAGCCGCGAGGAAGTTCCTGGAAAAGATGCGTTCGCCGTTCGTAAGCTCAAAGGCAAGGCGGAAGGCAGCTCGGTACAGCTGAAACAGTTCGTGGTCGAGAAGAAAAAAGACGCTTCGGGGGTGAAATGGTGCGCTATCGACGCCACACTCACGTATATCGACTCGACGGGCTACCTCGAAGGAAAATTCTCCAGCAGCGAATGCCGTGGCTACAGCGGAAAGATCATCTGCTACCGCTCGGCCATGCCGCTCACAACCGAACCGACGGTAAAAGAAGTGCAATCCTGGCGACCGATCTTTGTAGACGATCTGAAAAAAGGACGCAAGGCGCCGGAGATCCGCGAGCTGGAACGAAAGAATTTCAAATTCGAGCCGATCTATTTCGATGTCGACAAAGCCGAAATTAAAGACGAATACAGAGCGTTTCTGGAGTCGATGGCAAAAGTGGTCAGCTCCCACTCCGATCTGCGCGTCAAAGTGACCGGACACACCGATTCGGACGGTTCTGATGCTTACAACATGGATCTGTCACGCAGAAGAGCAGAAGCGATCATTGCTTTTTTCACCGCTTTGGGACTGGCACGCGATCGTATCGAGATCAGTTTTGAAGGCGAAACGCATCCTGTTGGCGATAACAAGACGGATGAAGGAAAGCAGCTGAATCGACGGGTGGATTTTGCGTTTATATAGCTTCACCACAAAGGAGCAAAGATTCTTTTACACCCATACTGCTTAAGGCAGCAAAGGGAATGTTCGTTTAGAATCTATTCTCTTTTTTAGTCCGCTAGCGAGAATAAAAGTCGAATTTCAAGCTAAAAAATTAACCAGGAACGCCTTTGCTCCCTTCCCGATAGNNTGCTCCTTTGTGGTGAAACCTTAAAAGTCAATTGACTTATCAATCACTTCCTGACGTGGTGCAGGTGGTTCGGGCAATTTTCCTTCCATGATGGCATTGATGCGCGGTTGCAGGAACCATACGCCTACCGGGAAAAAGTAGAGCAGGAAGAACTCGCCGATGTAGTCGGAAAAATGGGCTTCCTGCTGTATTTCGACGCTGCGCAGCGTTTTCACCGTGAAGTACATGATGTAGATAAAGCAAAAAATGGAGAAGAAGTGCAGCACCATAAACAGCAGCATCATCGGGACAAATACGCCGGGCGATGGTCCTCCATTCGGATTTGCCGAGCCTATAAACACTGGGAAGAAAATACCCAGAAAACCAAAGTAACAGAGTGGAATACAGAAAAAGAGCTTAAACCTCTGGACCTTTAGTTTACGCATATCGGCATGCATGAAACGCTGCAGCTCGGTTGAAACCGACCACACCCACGAAAGGTGAGTAAACATGGAAATAAGGCCGGCAATTCCTGCGATAATACTTGTCGTTATCAAGCTTGTGAAATCGGGATCGGTATGCGCTATGTCGGCACGAATCGCCATACTCATGATAGAGAACATCGAGATGATGAAAATCACGAAAGGAATACCGGTAGTGATCAGGAACAGCTGCCAGTGTTTTGCAGTAAGTAGTTTGTGTTTCANNTGATTTGGCTGCAAATTAGTGATTTTGGTTAAACGAAAAAGCCCCGACAATTAATGTCAGGGCTTTCGTATCGTGTTTTAAGCAATGCTTACTTGATGAAAGAGAATGCCTGATTTTCTTCGTATTTCAGGAATTCACGATCTTTCGCCGCTTTGTCTTTCCACTTACCTTCTTTAGCGATAGCGCTCTTCAGGTTATTAACTGCTCCGTCGAGCTTATCCTGACGTGCAGAAGCAACCGCTTTCAGGTAGTAACCCTGGCCGCTTTCTTTGTCTGTAGATGCATCGATTGTTTTGATAGCACCTTCAGCGTTTCCGTTCAGCAATTCAGCAAGCGCTTTGTTGAAAGAAGCTTCTGAACCGAAGCTGGAAACTGCGTCGGAGTATTTACCGTTCTGGATAGCGACGATTCCTTTGTTGTAGTTTACTTCAGGACCAGCACCGTTAGCTTGTCCGAGCAGCTGAGCAGCTTTAACACGGTCTCCGCCAGCACCTGCGATAGCAGCGAGGTTGTTTTTAGAGATCGGGTTGTCTTTGATACCGTTTGCTTTCTCGAACTGCGCTTTTGCCTCGTTCATTTTACCTTGCTGGTACAGAACGGAACCAACGTTGTTTGCTGCACGGTANNTACTCCTGCAACAGCACCTAAGTTATTCTTAGTGATATTGTCATTCTGCATTCCGTTAGCTTTCTCGAATTGAGCTTTAGCTTCAGCAACTTTTCCTAATTGGTACAATGCAGCACCAACGTTGTTAGCAGCTCTCCAGTCGGAAGGATCTTTGATCGCAGCTTCTTTGTACAGACGCAGCTTCTCGTTCAAGTCTTCCGTCAGCGTAGCGGTGAACAGGAGCTCCTCGTAAGTCAGCTTTTGCGGCTCAGCTTTGGAGATTGTTCTCAGCTCTTCGTCGGAGTAACCTGTCAGATCATACACAACGTTGATCTCTGCACGACGCAGCTTAGGGAAGATGTTTTTGTCCAGATCAGTAAATGATTTTCCGAGGTTACGCATCTCAGTCTCACGCTGGTTAGGATCAGAGTACATCTGAAGAACGCGCATGATCAGATCTTTGTCCTCCTGCTTGATCGTTGTGTTTTTCTCGAGCTCCACTTTGAAACCGTCGAAGTCCTCACCACGTCCAGCCAGGTTGTAAATCTCACCTGAAGCTTTTTCGTTTTTGTTTTTCTTCGCCAGGTCCATAGTTACGTTCTTACCAGCCGTTGCACGATCAGTAGAGAGCATATCGTTGCGGCCAACTTCACCTTCAGGAGAAGCGTAACCTGTAACGTTGATGGATTTGATGGCGATTTTCGGGTTAGACTGAGCAGCCCCCAACCATGCACCGAGATCAACGATATCCTTGTCTTTCAGCTCAGCCGGACGAACATTGGATTTCGCTTTTTCGAAGTTGATCTGTGCAGTGTAGCCTTGCTCGGTAACACGCTTGAACTCGTCTTTCGCGTAGATTACACGGAAGTCTTTGTTCACCAGGTATGGAGTGATTACAGTACCTTTCGCGATCACCTGATCTTCGAACTGACCTTCTTTCTCCTTACCGCCTTTGTATACTTTACCTGTAATTTTCAGGTCAGTGTATTCCATATCCGGCTTGTAAGCCACTACATCGGTGTAAACCATTGTTCCACCCGGCTTGTACTGGATTACAGTACCGTTTCCTGTAGCTTTCTCGCCTTGAACAGTAACCGTTTTCAATGCTGTGCTTCCAAGCATCGGGGTGAGCTCAGCAGATGCCTTTTTTCTGATCCCCTTCTCCGGGAACTTAACTTCAACTTTTACGCGAACGCTGTCTGCATGCATCTCGAGCGGACTAGGAGTTACTTTGTACTCCAGATCCTTCAATTGATCACAACTCGCAACAAGCGATCCAGCTGCCGCTATAAAAGCCAAACCTTTGATACTTTGCTTTCTCATTATTCAATTGTTAGTTTCTACCTTAATAAAATTCATGTGCAATATTAAACAATATTTTCTTTCGCCAAAGGCTTTAAGAACAATTAACGATTGACGGATAGGGCTTTATCGTGGATAAACACTGAGTTTTTGTCGACGCAGGTCTGTAAGAGGTCTGTAACCGTCTGATTCAAAACCGGATGAAGATGCACGGGAATCAACTCATTCAGTGGAACAAGCACGAAGTTTCGCTCGTGCATTCGCGGGTGCGGAACGGTTAATTCAGCGTTGTTGATAACTTCCTGGTCCCAGAGTAAAATATCGAGATCAATCGGCCGGGATGTGTACCGTTCGGCTTCGCTGCGTGTTCGCCCCATTTCCTGTTCTATATGGAGCAATGTTTTCATCAGCTCCTCCGGACTTCCCTTCCACTCTATCTCGGCAACGGCATTCAGAAACGAATTATCGGATTCAAAACCTACCGGCTCGGTCTCATAAACGGAAGAGGTTCGCAGCACGTGCCCGTAGCGCTGCAGCTCGTCAATTGCCAGTTGCAGGTTCGACAAGCGATCGCCCATGTTGCTGCCCATGCCTATCCAGGCCATTGTTGCATTCATGCGCCAAATGTACGGTTACCAGCGAAAAAAACCATTCATACGCCCCGGCCGCCTTCGTTAACAAATAGATGATTTCCATAAACAAATGACTGGTCACGGTTCGGAATACCGGTTATATTTGTCAAAAACGAATCATTATGACGGAGAAGAAAGTTTCCTTTTGGCGGATATTCTGGCCTGCTCTGACCGCGACGCTGTTGGTATCGCTGATCGGCTGGCTGATCACGATCAGTGTTGTTGGCGGACTTGTGTCGCAGGAGCCGGTTGTCAAAGACAGAACGGTACTTCACCTGACGCTTTCGGGCAGGATCGGTGAAACGGCCAATGCAAAAATCAATGGCGCGAGCTTCGGCGTTGACAAAACCATCGGCTTGAGCGATCTTCTCTACGGATTCGAAGAAGCGGCAAAGGACAACAAGGTGAAAGGTATTTTCATCGACCTGGAAAACGTGAGCTGCGGTTATGCAACAGCACACGAGATCCGCAATGCCATTCACAAATTCCGCAAATCAGGGAAATTCGTCGTGGCTTACCTGAGTGGCGAGGTCATTACGCAGAAACAGTACTACATCAGCTCGGCAGCAGGTGAAGTTTATGGCTTCCCGACTTCCGCAATGGAATTCGTTGGATTAGGAACGGAAATGATCTATTTCAAGAAAACCTTCGACATGCTCGGAGTTGAAATGCAGGTGATCCGCGGATCGAACAACGACTTTAAAAGCGCTGTCGAGCCGTTCTTTCGTGAAAACATGAGCGATTCGAGCCGTGTACAGACCGAGCGTTTTCTGAACTCGATCTGGTACGACATGCGCGTGGAGATCGCCAAAGACCGTAAAACGACGCCGGAAGCGTTGAACGATGTAGCCGAGAACGTGAAGATCCAGCGTCTGGAAGATGCGCTCCAATACAAAATGATCGACGGCTGCAAATACCGCGACGAAGTGATCGCTCTGGTGAACAAAAAAGCCGGCGGCAAAGCTAAAATGGATGAGCTCCAGTCGATGGAAAAATACTCCCGCGATAAATTCAAATCGCAGCAAATGCGCGAAGACGGCGACAACAGCAATGCGAACGTTGCCGTGATCGTGGCGGAAGGATCGATTACCGTCGACGGCGACGAAATGGCTTCCCGCAGAATCTGCAAATACTTCCGCGAAGCACGCGAATCGGGTAAAATTAAAACCGTGATCTTCCGCATCAACAGCGGTGGTGGCAGTGCATTGGCTTCCGAAGAGATCTGGCGCGAAGTAACGCTGACGGCCAAAGAAATGAAAGTGATCGTTTCCATGGGCGATGTAGCGGCTTCGGGCGGTTATTACATCGCTACGCCGGCTTCGACGATCTTTGCGGAGAAAACAACGATTACCGGCTCTATCGGCGTGTTCGGTGTGATTCCGTTCACCGGAAAACTCTTCGAAGAAAAGCTCGGTATTACATTCGACCGCGCACAAACGAACGCACATTCTATTTTGTCGACGAATCGCAAGCTGACTGAAGAAGAGCTGAAGCTCATTCAGAACGAAGTGGACCAGATCTATGCACAATTTAAAAAACGTGTGGCCGATGGCCGCGGAATGACGTTGGAGCAGGTGGAACGCATTGCCCGCGGACGTGTCTGGACCGGAACGGATGCGATGAACATCGGCCTCGTGGATAAGATCGGAGGATTATCGGATGCGATTGCTTACGGCGCAAAACAAGCCAAGATCAAAGATCCGAAAGTGCGCTACTGGCCGGAAATTGACAGTAATCCGATCGCCGAGCTTTTGGAGCAGTGGGACGAAGAAGAAAGCGTGAAGATCGAAACCGGTACACGTTTGCCTGCCGAGCTAACGGAAACCTACCGAAAACTGCAGCAGCTCGACGAATGGACAGGCATTCAGATGCGTCTGCCGTTCTTTATGACGATCGATTAACGAGTTCATATAAGGTGAATAAGGGAGATTCGGATGCGTCCGGTTCTCCCTTATTTGTTTCGTCAACGCCGCGACAGAAGGGATAAGGGAGATTGCTAACAAGATTGCGTTTGCCACCCTCCTTTGTCCTCCCTTAAGGGAGGAGACTGATCGATCGTTGTTAATAAAAATTTCTTTGCTTTTGATGATACTGGCAATCGGATTAACTTTGCCCCGATGATCCAGCGCAATTATTCCCTTCGTCCGTTCAACACTTTCGGAATTGATGTTCCGGCTGCGGCTTTTGCCTCGTTTGCTTCACTTGAAGAATTGCAGGCTGTTCTGGCAGAAAATGCCGGGCAATTGCCTTTGCTCATTCTCGGTGGAGGAAGCAATATTCTGCTCACAAAACCGGTGCAAGCACTTGCTTTGAAAAACGAGCTGAAAGGCATTGCAGTGGTTGCAGAAACAGATGACACGATCGATGTCCGCGCCGGAGCCGGAGAAGAATGGCATGGATTCGTGAGCTATTGCGTTCAGCAAGGCTGGGGCGGCGTGGAAAATCTCAGCCTCATTCCGGGAAGCGTGGGCGCCAGTCCGATGCAGAACATCGGTGCTTACGGCGTGGAGATCAAGGATTGTTTCGTGAGTCTCGAAGCGTATCACATCGCCGATGGCAGAGTTGATACGTTTAACGCTGCCGATTGCGCATTCGGCTACCGCGAAAGTGTATTCAAGCGTCAGTACAAAGACCAGTACATCATCTTATCGGTTACCTATCGTTTGCAGAAAAATCCCGTTTTCAATACGGCTTACGGCGCCATTCGCGACGAATTGCAGGCCATGGGCGTAACGGAATTAAGCGTAAAAGCGATCAGCGAAGCTGTCATCCGTATTCGTCAGAGCAAACTGCCCGATCCGAAAACACTGGGCAATGCCGGCAGCTTCTTTAAAAATCCGGTTGTTTCAAAAAGCGTTTACGAAAAGCTCGCTGCATCACATCCAGACACTCCACATTATCCGCAGGCTGATGGGACCGAAAAACTGGCAGCAGGATGGCTCATCGAACATGCCGGCTGGAAAGGCAAACAAGTAGGAAATTGTGGCGTTCATACCAGGCAGGCTTTGGTACTCGTTAACTACGGCGGCGCTACCGGAAAAGAGATCTATGACCTGTCGCAAGCAGTCCTCGATGACGTCTTTGAAAAGTTCGGCGTACAACTCGAACGCGAAGTAAATATCCTCTGATCCGACCGGCTAAATCGGTTTTCGACGAATTTCAAAATTTTCCTCGCCAGATGAGCAAATGGTGGCTTTCTACGAGCATGAGTATCATTTGATTGTGCAAAATGCATTTCTGTTCGAACGGATATAATATGCATGCATAACAATGCGTTCAATCGATAACAGGCTGATTTATGACCGATTACGCTTTCACCGAATTCTTTATTACAAAAGTTAAAAGCTTAACAATCTTGCTTCGAACAGGTGGAATGTCCTACCTTCTGTAAAGCAAGTCAAGGATTGGCCAATCTTCAAAGCTTGTGGTTTTCGTTCATTCAAATACGGGAAATCATGAAGAAACTAACCTTAGTTCTGGCATTGCTGACAGGCGTTCATACAGGTATGGCGCAGCAGGCCAAAATGATTACTACGAAAGAAGACTGTTCTTCCATTACGCAGCGCTACATTGCACAGGCGTATTCGGTGGATCAGCAACTGGCACTAAACGCTTCTCCGGAAGAGCTTGCCTGCCTGGACTACGTGTGTTCTCGTTCTTACGAGTTCCAATCCGGGCAGATGGTACTACGATCGCAGAAAGAATTGTTCAATGCTGAAAAATACCGGCACCTGCGTCGGATCGATCAGCGCGTAACGGTCTATGATGAGTATTCAGGTTTGTACGTGGTATTGTACTCCTGGAACGAAGTGGAGGCTTCACTTGTCAAGATCCGCTCGGAATACCAGTTATTATCTGTCAACGACTAAACGCATTCATTTTTTTTCATAAACCACCAGTTTGCTACACAAGAATCGCTCGTTTCGCGCTAACGGAACGGGCGGTTTTTCGTTGATCACCATTTATCCTGTGTACCGTCTTCTTCGTTGGCCTGATCGAGCAGCTTCTGCCAGTTATAAGTCGGATCTTCGGTGTCTTCGAGAATGGCTTTGTAATCGTGCTTGTTGATTTCCAGCTCCTCGAGCTCGTGGTCGATGTATGCTTCGATCGCTTTCAGCAGCGGCAATTCTTCCGTACTGCAAAAGGATAAGGCCTGACCTTTATTCGTTCCACGGCCCGTCCGACCAATTCGGTGAACGTACTGCTCTTCCTCTTCCGGCAAATCGTAGTTAATCACATAATCCACATTCGGGATATCGATTCCTCGTGCCGAAACGTCGGTGGTAACGAGCACGCGGTTTTCACCTTTTCGGAAACGCTCGAGAATTTCGAAACGCTGCTGCTGTTCCATTCCGCCATGCAAAGCTTCGGTTGACAGATTCACGCGTTCCATTGCCGCCACGACGCGTTCACAGCGCACTTTTGTCCGAACGAACACCACAAAACGGTAATCCGGATATTCCTGCAGCATGTTTTCAAGGAAAAAACGCTTATCGTCCATTTCGACGCGTATGTAAGCATGCTCGATGTTCTTGGTGATCAGATCGCGTGGCGAAATCTGGATTCGGATCGCATCGCGGACAATGTCGTAAGCCAGCGCCTTGATCTTTTTCGTAATAGTCGCCGAANNCATGCGATCGGCTTCGTCGAGCACTAAAAATTCAATGGAATCCAGCGATAAATAGCCTTGCGAGCGCAAATCGAACACACGACCGGGCGTTGCCACCACCACGTCGACGCCTTTTTTCAACCGGGCGATCTGGCTATCCTGTTCTACTCCGCCCATCACGCAAAGGCTTTTGATGCCGGTTTTCTGTCCGATCGTTTCGAAAACCTGCGTAATCTGCTGTGCCAGTTCGCGTGTCGGCGCCATCACAATACAACGCGGCGCTTTCGATTGGGCCTTTCGTTTCATCAGCTTATCCAGAACAGGAATCACGAACGCAGCCGTTTTCCCGGTTCCCGTCTGGGCGATCGCAAACACGTCTTCGCCGTCCTGAATAGGCTTGATAGCTTTGAACTGAATATCCGTCGGACGCTTGAAACCCAGGAAGGCCAGCTGTTGTTTGATCAGATCATGAATCGGATAGTCGTCAAAGCGCATACACGGAATTTTAGGCAAAGATAAACTATAGTTGATGAGTTGGGAGTTACGGATTGCTAGTTTATGTTTCCCAGCTATCAACTCGCAACGCGTAACTTCAAACTTCCAACTAATCAACTCTCCAACTAATCGACTATCTTTACCCTATGTATATTCCGGCAGATTTCCGTGTCGACGATCCGGCTGTGATCCGCGCTTTCCTGGAAGAACACCCGTTCGGGATGCTGACCGTAAACGGTTCGAACGGCTGGCCTGTGTCGACTCATCTCCCTTTTTTGTTCGTTGAAACACAAGACCAATGGGCCGTCGAATGTCATTTGGCGCTGGCAAACGAGCTTGCGGATTTCCTTGTAAACGGGGCCAAAGCGACGATGGTCGTTAACGGCGCGCATGGCTACGTTTCTTCGAGTGTTTATACGCATGTCAACGTTCCGACTTACAATTACCAGGCTGTTCATCTTTCGGGAACCATCGAAGTAATGGACGAAACGGAACTGGTGGAACACCTGAAGGCCGTCGTTGCCGACTTTGAAAAAAGCCGTGCGAGCCAGCTCGATTTCGACAACTGGCCTGCGGAAATGATTCGCCATTACGTAACAGAAATCAAAGGCGTCCGCCTGATCATTTTGAAAACCGAAGCCGCTTTCAAGCTTTCGCAGAACCGTAATGAGGTGGATTTCGACCGCATTGTGAACGATCTCGAACAAATCGGTCAGCACGAACTGGCCAAAGCCATGCGCCTCAACAGAAAACAACAGCAATGAAACACCTGCTCCTTTTTTTAGGAATTTCCACTTTCCTGTTTTCCTGTACCACCAAGAAAACAGAACAACAACAGCATCAGAAAACGACAAAATACGCATGCAATTTCCGGTTGATCCAGCACGACGATTACATAAAGCTGCAATTGCTCAAACCGGAAACAGGCGAAATCGATCAGACGTATGCATTGGTAAAAAAAACGACTAAAACAGAATTGCCGTCTTCGATGGCGCGCATCGAAGTTCCGGTTAAAAACATGGCCGTGCTTTCGACCACGCACATTGGAATGCTGAGCGCATTGAACGCTTTGGATTGCATTAAAGGAACAACCGATCCAACCTATATTTCCAATCCGAAAATTTTGAAACGCATTAAAAGTGGAGAGATCGCTGCCTTTACCGACGATGCTTCGCTTGTTCCGGAACAATTGCTTCGGAAAAAGATCGGGCTGGTCGTTTACAGCGGTTTTGGAAAAGCCTTCCCGAACGCCGATAAGCTGGCTACGCTGGGCATTTATACCATGCCGAATTACGACTGGCGGGAAGAACATCCGCTCGGAAAAGCCGAATGGATCAAGGTTTTCGGCTACCTGATCGATCAGCCTGAACAGGCCGAAGCGTATTTCAAACAAGTCGAAAGAAATTACCTGGCGACCAAAAAATTGATCGGTCGTTCGACGAAATATCCTAAAGTGCTGGTAGGTTCGTTGATCGGCGACATTTGGTACGCGCCGGCGGGTAAAAGCTACATGGCCCATTTGTTCCGCGATGCCGGCTGCGATTACATTTATGCTTCCGAAGAAGGAACAGGCAGCTGCCGGAAAACGTTCGAGCAGGTCTACAACGATCAGCTGAAATCCGATTTCTGGATCAATCCGGGCGCCGTTTCCATTGCCGACCTGTTGCGTCAGCAGGGAAAATATGGCCTCTTCAAAACGGTGAAAAACAAGCAGGTGTATTGCTACACGCACGACAGCAATTATTTCTGGGAGATGAGCACCGTCCATCCCGATTGGCTGTTGTATGATTTTGCAACCATTTTCGGCACATCGAAGCCGGGGAAATTGCATTTTTACAAGCAATTACGATAACGAAGCATGCGCAAACTTCACTGGTGGCTGATAATCGGTTTGATCGCGACGACGATCATCGCGCTGGGCATTCCACATGACGGGAAAGCCTGGTTTAGCTGGTTGTCACCGGTGAGCGGACAGGAACAAATCGAATACGATCTGCTGACGGAATTTCGATTGCCGCGGATCGTGATGGCGCTGGTTGCCGGAATCGGGTTATCGATCAGCGGACTGCTTTTACAAACCTTGTTCAACAATCCGCTGGCGGGGCCTTCTATTCTTGGTTTAACGTCAGGCGCTCATTTGTTTGTGGCGATCAGCGTACTCGGAGCAGGAATCTTTTCCACCGCATTAACCGATATCGGAATTACAACAGCAGCCGCGATTGGCTGTCTGAGTTTCGGTTTGCTCATCCTGGCTATAGCTTCCAAAGTTCGGTCGCGCGTTTCTTTACTACTGATCGGTATGATGCTCGGGACCTTTGTTTCGGCGTTAACAGGCATTCTGCTTTCCAAATCCGATCCAAATGCGCTGAAAGCTTTTACACTCTGGAGCTATGGTTCGTTGCTACAGGTAGGTTTCTCCCAATTGCCGTTGATCTTAATTATTGCTCTTCTCGGAAGTCTGGCCGCTTTTTTCATTGTGAAACCGCTTGATGCCATGGTTCTTGGCGATCGTCAGGCGAAAGTATTAGGTGTCGATATCCGAAGAACACAATGGAAAATTCTATTGATCGTCTCCGTTTTGACCGGCCTGATCACTGCTTTTTGCGGACCGATCGCTTTTGTCGGTTTGATTGTTCCGAATCTCGTAAAGATCTTTTACAAAACGGCCCGTCATAGGGAGTTGCTGATCGGATCTGCATTGGTAGGCGGCATTTTTATGCTGCTCTGCGATTTGTTGATCATACTGCTGGAACCTTACATTCTGCTGCCGATCAACAGCCTTACTTCCGTAGCCGGTGCGCCGGTTGTGATTCTTTTACTGCTTAATAATCGTCAGCGTGCTTGAGTTGAATCAGTGTCATATCGGTATTGGGCGAACGCTGTATCGGATCGAAAACGTAGTTGTTCCTTCCAGAAAACTATCGGTTTTGATTGGCGCGAACGGTGCAGGAAAATCAACATTGCTCGACACCATTGCGTTAGGTGAACACCTGAACGGCAGTATTCGTTTCGAAGGAAAATCACTAAACGATTATAGATCCGTTGAGCGATCGCGTATTGTGGCACTGGTGGAAAGCCGTTTTGCCGGCGAAGCTCATCTTTCTACGCAGGAATACCTCGAGCTCGGACGATTTCCGTATACCGGATTCAGCGGACGTTTATCCGAAAGTGATCGCACGATCGTTCAGGAAACGGCTACGCAGCTCAACCTCCTTCATTTATTGAAGCAGTCGACCAGCACTTTAAGTGATGGCGAGCGTCAGCGTGCCGGAATCGGCCGGGCATTGATTCAGCAAACACCGGTGATTCTGCTCGACGAGCCTACATCCTTCCTCGATTATCCGAACAAGCGGGCCATGATGCAATTGCTGAAAAGCATCGCGAAAGAACAGCAAAAAGTCATTTTACTGGCTTCCCACGATCTCGAATTGTGCCTGGAATTCGCCGATGAGCTGCTGATCATTAATCCCCGAACGGGATTGTTGGAACAGTATGAAGCTTCTTCACTCGATTTAGCGGGATTGATCGCCGCTGCCTTTACGACTTAATTGAATCCCCTGGATTATGTCATCATCGCAGTAGCTAACTTCTCTATCTGGAAGGTCCAGAACGCAAAAAACCCCACTGTTACCTGCAGGGTTTTCTAAAAGTGGCATCGACTTACCTGTCTGCCGACAGGCAGGCTCTCCCATCCGCCTGGGGCGTGTCCGCCTTTGGAGGACGGACACACATACCATCAGCTATTGGGCT
>DJFN01000259.1:2479-10765 GCA_002432085.1 Flavobacteriales bacterium UBA5871 | reverse complement strand
TTACCGTATTGTGCCATCCAGTTTTGCAGGTTCGTCTGACGGTTGGTCGTCGTGGTGATTTCCAGCGCATGGTTAACCGCTTCGACAAACGCTTCCGGATCGATCGGCTTCAGCAGGTAATCGAGTGCGTGATAGCGGAAAGCTTTCACGGCAAAATTGTCGAACGCTGTGGTAAAAATGACGCTGAAATCGATATCCGGCAGGTTGTCGAGCAGCTCGAAGCCCGTTCCGTCGCCCAGATTGATGTCAAGGAAAAGAATATCCGGCTTTTCCCTTTCCAACAACGATAATCCCTCCTCCACACTTCCGGCTTCCCCGATGATTGTCAGCTGCGAGGCATAACGCTCGATGTACTTGCTGATAATCCTTCTGGCATCCTGTTCATCATCAATAATGATCGCTGTCTTCTGGCTCATAGTACGTTCGTATTGGTAGTTGTATCACGATCCTGGTCCCGTCCGGCTTACCGTCTTTCATTTTATCGATCACATCGATATTGAAATGATTACCAAGGTCGTTGTTAAGAAAACGCAAACGTTCCTGGGTAATTGTGGTACCGAACGAGCGGTGTCCTGTTTTTTTACGTGCTTCGGCAGCTTTTCGCCCCATGCCGTTATCATCGACACTGATAATCAGATTATTACTTTCGCTTACCTCGAAAATTATTTTTATCATTCCTCCGCTGTCCATCATCGAGACTCCATGAAGGATCGCATTTTCAACATACGGTTGAATGAGCATCGGCGGTATAAGGGATTGTAATTCAGATGGCGACAAGTGGCTCTGGATCTGGAATGCAAAGCGATTCTGGAAGCGCATTTGTTCCAGCTCGAGGTAATCTTTCAGGATCTTGATCTCCTGTTCAATGCGGATATACCGCTCACGCGAGTTGGCCAGCGTTTGCCGGATCAGTGAAGAGAATTTCAGCAAATAGCGCTCGGCTTTCTCGTTCTCTTCATACACCAGGAAGCTTTGAATGGAATTCAGCGAGTTGAATATGAAATGCGGATTCATCTGGGCCGCGAGCGCTTTCTGTTCCAGGTGATTGATCCGCGTTTCGTAATAGTGACGACGATTGATCTGCCGGATACGCACTCTGAACAGGTAGAACACGATGGCAGACAGCACCAGGAAACAGGCTGCGAAGAAGTACCATTTCATCCAGAACGGACTGTTGATGGTGAAGGTGTGAATGGTCTTCGAAGCGATCCAGTTGCCGCTTCCGTCGCGGTAGGAAACCTCGAGCGCGTAATCTCCCGGAGAAGGATCGTTGAGCGTGATCTTTGGTTCCCAGGCCACAATCCACGGATCTTCCGGGTGCAGGCGGTAACGGAACAAATGGTANNGCATTGAAATTCGTCGTGCGGAAGGTGATTTCCATGAACGAAGTTCCGGCTTCGAAATAATGACGATTCAGTGGCTGTTCACCTCTCAGCGTACGGACTCCGCCCAGGAACAGGTCTGAAGGACGCTGGCCAGGCGACGACCATGTCAATGGCAACACCGAAACACCTGCTTTCGTGGCGACCCAGATCTTACTGTTCTTCGCATCCACATAAACCGAATTGATTTCATTGGAGATCAGCCCGTTCTTGGTCGTAAAATAGCGCATGCGGGTTTGGCCGTCCTGCATTTCGACAACGGTCAGTCCTTTGTTGCTACCTACCCACAGGCGTTTATCGTCATCGAGGTAAAGGAAGTTGATCTGGTTGCTCAACAGGCCGTCTTTTTCCGTTATCTGGCGGTAAATACGATCGTTTTTAAACAGGTAAACACCGGCGCCGCGCGTGCCGACGATAAAACCCATTTTGCGGTCGTAGGTCATATCACTCACCCGAACGCGGAACAGCGTATCCAGCTGATCCATGGAGAACGCCTGCTTATCGGCTATTTTGAACAAGCCGTACCGGTTACCTGCGTAGAATAGCTTGTGATCGTCGTCCATGACCAATGCATCGAAGGATTGCTGACTGTGCTCTACGTCTTTGTAGTACATCGCACTGTACAAAACGGTAGCCTTTCCACGCTTGTCAAGCAACAGCACATCGCCACAGAACATCAGAAGATGGGTCTTATTGGCATAGGCTTCTTCAAACCGAAGCTTGGAAAATCCCGGAAACGGATACCCGAGATTAGCGAACTGCGGATATTTTCCTTCAACACCCGGATTACCCGTTGTGAGCAGTTTTTTGCCAAACCGGACGAGCTGCGAACGCGTATAGAATCGCTCTCCGAAACGGCCCCAGGGTGCGTTCATCTGCTGGATCGTTCCCATGCTCGAAAGCACAAAAACGTCGTTCCCGATACCGTTGACCGAGCTGACGAAATTTTCCGTCAATCCGTTCTGCTTGGTGAAATGCACCACTTTCGGAAATGGAATGTACATTACTCCCGCTTCGAGTGTGGTAAACCAATAGCCTCCTTCCGAATCTTTGTTAATGGAGCTCACCGAATACCCGTTGAAGAAGTGGGAAACTTCCTTCAACTTTTTGGTCCGCTTGTCGTATTTGTATTCGATGACGCCTTTGTTCAGATAACCTACCCATAAAGAGCTGCCGTCGCTGTACATACCAATAGCAAGACCATCGGAGGTCAGCTTGATCAGCTTATCGTCCTGGACGCAATGAAGATCCCTGTTTTCAATCACGAAGAGCAACGATTGGTGCAGGGCCAGTCGCGTATCGAGCCCGGCCATGATAAATCCGGGATAGATCCATTCTCCGTCGCGATTCAGCTGAAACAGAACGTCTGCCTGGTAAACTGCGGAAGTTATCGCGTTGGTGGTATAGAAGTTCACTTCCGTACCGATCTGCTCGATGATGTAATGTCCGCTGTGCTTGTATTTGTCCGTTACCCGACCTTGCGTATCAATGGAAAAACCACCGATTCCGCGCATGCTGTAAGTCAGTGTGCCGTCCTTCGCCACCCGGATCTGTTTCACTCCCGTGCGAACGCCCATAATGCGTTGCCGGATAATGTGATTGAACTGGTAAGGAACGATCTTACCGTTTTCGTAATAGCAAAGCGTTCCGGCCAGCGACAGGAACCAGATGCGGCTTTGAGAATCTTCGTAGAACGACAATACCAGGTTGTCGACCAAACCTTCGTTGGTGGTAAAAACCGTGAAGCGGTAGCCATCGTAGCGCGCCACGCCCCTGTCGGTGGCAATCCACAGGTAACCGTCACGGTCCTGGAAGGTCTCATACGTTTCCGAGCTCGGAAGTCCGTTCGCAGGATTGAAGCTCCGGAAAGAAGGCTTGGCAGGCAAAAGCGGCTGCTGTGCTACAACTGTGCAGCTCAGCAACAGGCAGCAGAATAAAAGTCCGACTCCCAAAACCGATATGCCCGTTTGCTGCCTCATGCGATTTCGTTTTCGGAAATTTCAGACTGCTGCATCAACGGAATACTCAGCTCCACACGGGTTCCCAGCGGTTTGCCGTCTTCCGACTTGTCGATGGTTTCCACGCGGAAGGATTGTCCGAGCTGTCGGTGAAGCAAAGCCAGGCGTTCTTCGGTAATTGTTGTGCCATACGAACGGTGATTGTGCAGCTTTGCTTTTTTAAGCTGGCGACCTGTTCCGTTGTCGTCTATGGTGATCCGGAGCATTTCGTCCTGAACGGTGAACACGATCGTGATTTTGCCGTCTTTTTCCAGCAGCGATACGCCGTGAAGGATGGCATTTTCGACATACGGCTGCACAAGCATCGGCGGAATATAGCATTGCATGATGTCCCCCGAAAGATGACTCTGGATTTCAAACGAAAACCGGTGCTTGAAGCGCATCTGTTCGAGCTCGAGGTAATCCTTCAGCGTCTTGATCTCCTGCTCGATACGAATGTACTTTTCACGCGAATTGTTCAGCGTCTGACGAATCAGCGACGAGAATTTCAGCAGGTAATGCTCGGCCTTTTCGTTTTCCCCGAAGATCAGGAAGCTCTGGATCGAATTCAGGGAATTGAAAATAAAATGCGGGTTCATCTGGGCAGCAAGCGCTTTCTGTTCCAGCTGGCTGATCTTGGTTTCGTAGTAATGACGTCTTTTAACACGGTTCACGATCACACGGATCAGCCACCCGATCAATGCCAGCAGAATCAAACCTTCCAGCAAAAGAATATACCAGCGCAGGTAGAGCGGCAGCTGTATTTCGAAGTGTGCAATGAGCACCGGCGCCGACCATTTGCCTTCTTCGTTCATGAATTTTACCCGCACGTAGTATTCCTGGTAGCCCGGATCGTTGATCACGATTTCGTGTACGTCGGTCGGAATCCATGGGCCGTTTTCCCGAAGCTGGTATTTGAAGCGATGCACCGGCGAGCCCTTGAAATTATCCGTGCGAAGCTCCAGGCGAATGAGCGGCGTGTCGGAATCGAAGCGATACGGATAATTTCCCCGTTCGTATTGTTTTTGGTCGGTTGCCAGGTATTCCAGGCGAATCGTTCCGCGGACCGGTTTTTCTATCTCACTGAACGGAAAGCGCGTTATTCCTTTCATGGTGGCCAGCCAGACAACATCATTTTTAACATAAATCGAATTGATCCTGTTGGAACACAGTCCCTGGTTGTTCGTCACGTTACGAATGGAAAACCGGTCGTTTGAAAACTCTATGATGCTGAGACCTTCGTTCGTGCCGACATAGATCCGGCCTTTTTTATCTACATACAGGCAGTTGACATGGTCGTTCAGCAAGCCCGAAGCGCGGTTGATAATATGTGTAATTTTGTATGTTTTCGGATTGAAGAAGTAAATACCGTAGCCGCGGGTTGCTGCAATAACACCATAACAAGGATGTCCGATCAGATCGGACACACGTTTTCGGAAGATCGGGTTACGCAGATGAGTCATTACAGGATTGCGATCCCGGATTTCGTAAAGTCCGTGGAGGTTGCCAACGAAGATCTGGCCGCTATTCAATCCCATAACCGCTTGGAAATCCACAGGCTTGGTCGTATAACTGGTGCGGATAACCCGCTTTAAGTCACCATAGATCATGCTCGCTTTTCCATCATCTGAAACACGGGCAACTTTGTCTGACACAACCAGGATAAAATCTTTGCCGGACCAGATATCATTGAAACATGGGATAAAGATGTACTCATCTTTCACGCGAGCGTTCTCCAGGCGGGTACTGGATCCCATATACAGTTTTTTATCAGTCACTCCGACCGCTGAAAAAAGACGATCCGCGATCATGTCCTTCATAATACGATGGGATGGACTGATCTGAATAAAACCGCCGTAGTAGCTGCACATCATCCGGTCTTTATAACCGACTACCTGTGTAATCCGTTCCTGTGGCAATCCCTCCTCTTTGGTGTAGCTGCGAAAAGAAAGGTTCGGCGTATAATACACACCGTTTTCAAGCGTAGAAAACCAGTAGCCCCCTTCGCGATCCACCCAGACGCTTGTCACCGAAAGACCATCAAGCAAACGTTCCTTTCGATTGGGATGATTCACCGGCAGCCTGAGGTTTTCCACGATTACACCGCCAATATAGATGCCCGCAAAAAGCTTATCGTTGGCCAATCGGATACCGAGCAAGCCTTTGTACTCAGCAAACCATTGCTCCTTTTCCAGGTCCATAATCTTGTTATCCAGCAACAGGAAACTCCGCCCTTTTTCCGAGACAAGATCGAGCCGGTTTGCAAAATTGTCTTCAGCGATCTTCCTGTTTTTACCTCCGATATGCTTGTAAACGGGCTTATGAACCATATGTTACATGACATCTTTCGGGATTTGCGAAAAGTCCGCGGATGGGAACCAATCGCCGTCTATTTTAGTAATCCATACTACTCTCCTGTTGTTCTGCAGATGGTAGTTGGTCGCAACTCCTTCAGGTGTAATTTTTAACGTACCGATCGTTTGGATAGCGTAATACAGATTTCCTTTCTTATCGATCTTGAACGATTTGAAAGTCGGATTTATGCCCCCGATGTATTTTTTTATGATGTGATTGTACTTATAACGAACGATCTTTCCCTTTTCATAATAGCTGAGCAGACCGTTGTAGCTCACAAACCAGATTCGTCCCTGCGGATCTTCCTCGAGGTTGAAGATCACGTGATCGGGCAAGCCGTCCTTTTCGGTAAAAATCTTGAATTCGTAACCGTTGTAGCGCACCACGCCGCGGTCGGTAGCGATCCACATATAGCCGTATTTGTCCTGCCTGACATCATAGGTTTCCGGGCTGGGCAATCCTTCCTCGAGGCTGTAATTGCGGTAAACAGGTTGTGGCGGCTTCAGCTGGAAAGGCTTAAATTCCTGTGCACTGACTCGTTCCGCCGTCACACCCGAAAGGAAGAACAGCAGAATCAGAACCAAAGAGTTAACGCATGCCGGAACCTTCCAGGTGATCACTTTTTTTACTTTACCACAAAAGTGCTGATTTCTTTTAAAAAGTGGTTAATCTTTCGTCTCCGACGTTGATATTAGTTAACTTTGCAAACTAATTACCGGGTAATTATTATGGAGCACATCTTACCGAAAGAACTCACCCTGGGACGCGTGCTGGCTTTCCTCACCCGTCAATACATTGGCTTCCTGACCAAACGCATGGCGCACACGCCTGTTGAGCGCTATTATTACCCGCTCTATCTGATCGGAAAGAACTCCGGGGCCATCAGCCAGCAACAGCTTGCCAATCACCTGCTGACCGACAAAGTGAGCATGGTCCGCATCCTTGATATCCTTGCCGAAGAAGGTTTTATCGAACGACGTGTGAACCCGGATGACCGACGCCAGCATTTGCTGCACGTCACTCCGAAAGGCGAGCCATGGATCGCTGAGATCGAGCAGGCGCTCAAGGAAACCGACGAGTTTTTCCTGAGCATGCTCCCCGAAGAACAGCGCACCTTGTTCCGCCAGCAGCTGCTTACGCTGGTGAATGTCTCCAAAGAATTGCCGGTAGACGAAATCGAGCTTTTTTATAACCGCGTTAAAAAATAACTGATATGCACAAAGCCCTCCCCCTGTTTACCGCCGCCGCCTTGTTTCTGACAGCCTGTGGGGGTAAAGAGGAAAACAAGCTCGGGTCCGGCGGACCGTCGAAACCCAGCACAGTTGAAGTCGTTGCAGTAGAAGCGGCCGATGTCGTGCGCGAAATTTCCATTCCCGGCACCATTATTCCCGGCGAAGAAGTCCAGCTGTTCAGCGAAGTCAGCGGACGCATCCGTTCCATTCATTTCAAGGAAGGACAGGTCGTTCAGAAAGGCAGCCTGCTGATCCAGGTCGATACGGACGTGCTGCGCGCCCAGCGTGCCCAGCAGAAAGTGGAGCTCGATCTGGCCGTCAAAGACGAAGCCCGCAAGAAAGCCCTGCTCGAAGGCAAAGGCATTTCACTGGAAGAATACGAGCGTTCGGCTTCGGCACTGGCTGCGGTGAAAGCACAGATTGATCTGATCGACGTACAGATCTCCAAAGCCGCCGTTCGGGCGCCGTTCACCGGTCGTATCGGCTTGCGCCACGTGAGCGAAGGCGCGTTCATTACGCCAACAACGCTGATCACGACGCTTGTTCAGGAAAACCCGGTGAAAGTCGAGTTTGCCGTATCGGAACGCTACGCAACAGCCGTAAAACCGGGGCAAACGATCGAATTCAGCCCGGAAAAGAACACCAAGACTTACACCGCGAGCGTTTATGCCTACGAGCCGGTGATCGATGCCGGAACACGTATGATGACCATTCGCGCTTCGCTGAAGAACGACGGCAAGCTGATTCCGGGCTCCTTCGTTTCGGTGAAATACGATCTCGGTACCGAGCAGAACGCCTTTATGGTTCCGGCCGAAAGCGTGATCCCGGTACTCAAAGGACAGAAAATACTCGTTGTTCGCAGCGGAAAAGTAGTTGAAATTCCGGTCGACATCGGNNATCGGTGACGTGAAATCCGGCGATTACGTTCTCATTTCAGGTCTTCTTGCTGTGAAACCGGGCATGCCGGTGGAGACTAAAATCGTTCAGAAATGAATCTCGCGTCCCTGAGCATCAATCGCCCGGTACTCGCTACCGTGCTTTCCATTCTCGTCCTCATTTTCGGCGGGATCGGATTTTCCTACCTCGGCGTGCGCGAATTCCCGTCTGTCGATCCGCCGATCATTACCGNNGAACTATCCCGGTGCTAACCCGGACGTAATCGAATCGCAGATCACCGAACCACTCGAAGAATCCATCAACGGCGTTCCGGGTATCCGTACACTCAGCTCTGTGAGCAGCGACGGTCGCAGTACGATTACCGTGGAATTCGACCTGAGCGTTGACCTCGACGCTGCAGCCAACGACGTACGCGATAAAGTA
>DJFN01000259.1:0-2447 GCA_002432085.1 Flavobacteriales bacterium UBA5871 | reverse complement strand
CCTCGAGCTAACCGATCTCGGAAACAATGTTTTCAAAGAGCGTTTGCAAACCGTGAAAGGCGTTTCCGAAATCCGCATCTGGGGTGAAAAACGCTTCTCGATGAAGTTCAACTTCGACCCGAACAAAATGGCCGGCTACGGACTCACGGCACTCGACGTTCGTAACGCGCTGGTCCAGCAGAACGTGGAACTGCCATCCGGAAGGATTGAAGGAAATACAGTTGAATTGACCATCCGGACATTCGGTCGTTTGACCACCGAAGAGGATTTCAACAACCTCATCGTGGCCGAAAACGGACAGCAGATCGTTCGACTGAAAGATGTCGGAAGCGCTAATTTGTCACCACTGAACGAACGAACGCTTTTGCGCGGGAATCACGGTATTCCGATGATCGGTATCGCCGTTACGCCGCAGCCGGGCGCGAACTACATCGAGATCGTCGACGAGATCTACAAGAAAGTCGATCAGATCAAAAAAGAGCTTCCGAAAGACGTTACGCTGGGCGTGGCGCTCGATTCGACCGAAAACATCCGCAAGGCCATTTCCGAAGTGGAGGAAACCATCCTGATCGCATTCGGACTGGTGGTTCTGATCATTTTCCTGTTCCTGCGCGACTGGCGAACAACGCTCATCCCGATCATCGCCATTCCGATCTCGCTTATCGGAACATTCTTCATCATGTACATTTCCGATTTCTCGATCAACATCCTGACGTTGCTCGGAATCGTACTGGCCACAGGACTCGTGGTCGATGACGCCATCGTGGTGATGGAAAACATCTATTCCCGAGTGGAAGAAGGAGAAGATCCGGTGGAAGCTTCCCACAAAGGCTCGAAGGAAATTTTGTTTGCGATTATTTCCACTACGATCACGCTCACAACGGTGTTCCTGCCTGTGATCTTCCTCGAAGGACTGACGGGTCGCCTGTTCCGCGAATTCGGTATCGTAGTAGCCGGATCGGTAATTATTTCGGCATTCATTTCCCTGACATTGACGCCGATGATGAGCTCGCGCATCCTGAAGAAAAACCAACGTCACTCGAAGTTCTACGAATTATCCGAGCGCTTTTTCGAAGGCATGAACAACGGTTACCGCAATACGTTGACACGTTTCATGAAACGTCCGTGGCTGGCCTTCATTCTGATGGTATTCAGCGTTGGTTTGATTGTATGGAATTTATCTTCGCTGCAAACCGAGCTGGCGCCGATGGAAGACAAAGGTCGTTTCCAGATCAGGGCTACCGCGCCGGAAGGAACGTCCTACGAACGCATGGACCAGCACCAGGAACAGCTCATTTCGTTGATCGACACGATGAAGGAAAAAACGTCCATGATCGCCGTTACATCGCCGGGATTCGGTTCCAGCGTTTCGGTGAACAGCAGCTTTATCCGTGTGAACCTCGTTCCGGCCAGTCAGCGAACACGGAGTCAGCAGGAAATCGTCGATGCATTGATGCCGAAGCTCCAGCAATACAACTTTGCCCGTACGATCGTTATCCAGGAACAAACCATCGGCGGTGGCCGCGGGGCGGGATTGCCGGTTCAATACGTAATCCAGGCGCCGACCTTCGAAAAGATGAAGGAAGTGCTGCCGAAATTCCTGCAGGAAGCGAATACCGACCCGACGTTCAAAGTGGTCGATGTCGATCTGAAATTCAACAAGCCGGAGATCCAGGTGATCATCAACCGCGACAAAGCGGCGGGCGTGGGCGTTTCGGTCGAAGATATTGCTGAAACCATGCAGCTGTATTTCTCCGGCCAGCGTTTCGGCTACTTCATCATGGGCGGAAAACAGTACGAAGTGGTCGGCCAGGCGATGAAAGAACTGCGCGATGATCCGACCGATCTGAAAGGCGTCCAGGTTCGCAGCAAAACAGGTCAGCTGATCCCTATCGATAACCTCGTGGAGCTGAAAAACGAATCCAGTCCGCCACAGCTGTTCCGCTACAACCGTTATGTTTCGGCAACTGTAATGGCCGATCCGGCTGAAGGAAAAACGATTGGCGACGGTATTGAAGCCATGGACCGTATCGCAGCCAAAACACTCGATGAAGATTTCTCCACGAGCCTTGCCGGAACGTCGAAAGAATTCATGGAAAGCGGTAGCAGTATTGTCTTTGCCTTCCTGCTGGCGCTAGTACTGGTTTATCTTGTACTGGCAGCCCAGTTCGAAAGCTTCCTCGACCCGCTGATCATCATGTTCACCGTTCCATTGGCACTTGCGGGAGCTCTGTTCTCGCTCTGGATTACCGACCAAACGCTGAACATTTTCTCCGAGATCGGAATTATTGTATTGATCGGACTCGTGACCAAGAACGGTATCTTGATCGTGGAATTCGCCAACCAGCGCAGAGCCGATGGTTTGAGCGTTCGGGAAGCCATTATCGACGCTTCGGCGAAACGTTTCCGTCCGATCTTAATGACGACGCTGGCGACCATTCTCGGTG
>DJFN01000090.1:22625-36039 GCA_002432085.1 Flavobacteriales bacterium UBA5871 | reverse complement strand
GATGTCCAGAGCTCGAGCGGATCGGCTGGCTGAACGTCGTAGTGACCGTAAACCAGTACCGTAGGCAGGCTCGGATCGATGATTTTTTCGCCGTAAACGATCGGGTGTCCGGCAGTCGGGCAAATCTCTACATTATCAGCTCCGGCTTTTTCAAGGAAGTAAGCCACTTTTTCAGCTGCACGAACAACATCCTGTTTGTAGACACTATCGGCTGAAATGCTTGGAATGCGAAGCAATTCGATGAGCTCGGAGAGGTAAGTTTCGCGCGATGACTGGATGCGGGCAGCAGTTTTTTGCATAATTCGGGTATATTAAGATACTATTTTGTTCTTCTTACAAAAATGCTAAATTTGGTTCACACAGTCGACTGGTTATGTCTGTTATTTATTTAACAGTTTGAACAGAAATTGCAATTATTCAATGTAAACGCAACTACTTGTTCAATACCTCAGTCTTCATCTTATTAACTGACAGGTGATGAAGAAAATACTACTTACATGCGCATTGTTGTCGCTAGGTACGGCGACGGCTGCCTTCGGACAAATTGTGGTTACTCCGGGGATGACTCCCCAACAGTATGTTGAAGACGTACTGATCGGTTCAGGGGTAACTGTTTCAAACATTACGTTTACGGGTCTCCCTCAACAGATTGCACGCTTCAACGGAACGGCATCCAACATCGGTTTTGCCGATGGTATCGTATTATCGAGCGGTGAAGCCAATGACCTGGAAGGAAGTGCGTTCACGGACCCTACCAATCAATTCGGACAGCCGGGCGATCCGGACCTGCTCGAAGTAGCACAGTCGGTGACAACAAATCCGAATGCTTCGTTGATTCAGACATCCGAAGATGCAGCGATTCTGGAATTCGATTTCGTTCCGACGTCTAACTTCGTAAGCTTCAACTTTGTATTCGGTTCCGACGAGTATACGACGTACATCAACACGACGTACAACGATGCATTCGGCTTTTTCATCAGTGGTCCGGGTATCACGGGGCCTTATGCTTCACCTGCCGGATTCCCTGATGGTGCGGTAAACCTCGCTCTCGTTCCCGGTACAACAACGCCGATAACGATCAGTACGATCCACCCGGGATTGAATTCAGGCTATTACATTAGTAATGTCGGTGGAACAACACACACATTGAACGGCTTTACCACACCGATTCCGGTTCAGTTTCCGGTGATCTGCGGTGAAACATACCACTTCAAATTTGCGGTTTCCGACTGCCAGGATGACTTTCTCGATACGGATGTATTCCTCGAAGCGGGCTCGTTTACATCTCCTCCGGTACAGTTCTCGATTTCAACTCCCGACGGCGATAACACCGTAAACGAAGGCTGTCTTGGTGCCGACCTCGTATTTGTGCGCAACGCCTGCCAGGCGGATGATTCCATCACCGTAAGCTACCTCGTTAGCGGTACAGCTACGGAAGGAACCGACTTTGCTCCGCTCGAGAACCCGTTCATCATGGTTCCGGGTCAGGATACGGCCATCATTAACGTACTTGCTTTCGCCGACGGTATTACCGAAGGAACGGAATACCTGACGGTAACACTCGAAATGGTGAACGAGGAAGGCGACACGATCGTTATCTCGGGAACACTTGCGATCGAAGATTCAGAACCGCTTTCCGTTGGTCCAAACGATGTGAATTCCTACTGTCTCGGAGATGATGTCGTTATTTCGGTAACACCATCCGGCGGAATCGGAGCCTATAGCTACGACTGGAACACCGGCGCTACGACCAGCCAGATAACGGAAGTCTATTCGGCCAACGGTGTTTACACTTATACGGTCGAAATAACCGATGAATGTAACGGCTACCTGCTCGATACGATCACCGTGACGGTGAATCAGACGCTGGCGATCGATACGATTTACACTTATCATCCATCGGCTTGTAATCCGGACGGAGCAGTTGCGGGTATGATCGTCGGACAGACAGGTCAGCCGCAGTACCACTGGACCGGACCAGGAAACCCGGGCTCGAACAACATCGATGCTTCCGTATTACAGAACATTCCAGGCGGCTGGTATTACTTTACCGTTACGGATAACGTTTGTACGATTTCCGATTCCGCACAGCTGATTCCACAAGATCCGCCGATTGCACAGTTCTCAGCTTCTGCTTTGAGCGGCTGCAGCCCGTTGAATGTAACGTTCACCAACACCAGTCAGAACGCGAACAGCTACCAATGGAACTTCGGAAACGGTCAAACGGCAAACGTGAACGACCTGAGCAGCCAGTCTCAAACTTATACAGATAATGCTATTGTTCAGCTGATCGCGGTTCAGGGAACTTGTACGGACACCATGACGCTCGCTATCAGCATCTCCGTTTGCGGATGTACAGATCCTGAAGCTATCAACTACAACCCTTCAGCTACAGTGAACGACGGCTCATGCGTTTATCCGCAGCCTACGGTTGAAGTACCGAACGTATTTACACCGAACGGTGACGGCGACAACGACGTGTTCGAGCTGAAAGTGACGAACGCCGACAAAGTAGAACTGATTATCACTAACCGCTGGGGTAACGTGATGTACAGCCAGACCGGCGCTGCTCCGAAATGGGACGGTAAAGCCGGTGATGTTCCTGCCGAAGAGGGCGTTTACTTCTATACTTACAAAGTATTCGGACTGGAAACTACACTCGAAGGTCACGGATTCTTACAGTTGATCATTGATTGATAAAGTAACAAGAAATGGAAAGGGGCATCGACCGATGCCCCTTTTTTATTTTCCCGCGAATTAACGAATTAACGCGAATTATTATTTTGCTTACTGTCAACGTATTGACCGTTCGCTAATGGTAACGTTTAACGAATAGAAACCAGCGACTGGCCTGTCATTTCGAGTGGTGCTGCGATACGCAATCTCGACAGGATAGTCGGCGCTACGTCGGCGAGAATACCGTCGCTTAGTTGGACGAGCGGATCTTTGGTCACCAATACCATTGGAACGGGATTCAGAGAATGTGCCGTGTTTGGCGATCCGTCGGGATTGATCGCTACATCGGCGTTACCATGGTCAGCGATCACGAGCAATTCGTAGTTGTTTTTAGCCGCCTGCTCAACGATCTGGCCGAGACAGCTGTCAACGGTTTCAACCGCTTTCACGATCGCTTCGTAAACGCCCGTATGTCCAACCATATCCGGGTTGGCGAAATTCAGACAGAAGAAATCCGGCTGCTGTTTCTCCATTGCTTCGAGGATGCGGCCGGTAACATCCGGTGCGCTCATTTCAGGCTGCAAATCGTAGGTTGCAACTTTCGGTGAGTTCACCAGGATGCGGGTTTCGCCCTGGAATTCCTTTTCACGACCGCCACTGAAGAAGAACGTCACATGCGGGTATTTTTCCGTTTCGGCAATTCGGACCTGCTTTCGTCCCATCTTGCTGAGCACTTCACCCAGCGTATTGTTGAGATTGTCTTTATCGAAAATCACCTGCACTTTTTTGAAAGCCGCAGAGTAATTGGTCATGGTGAAGTAATGCAGATTCAATGGCTGCATGTTGTGCTCCGGAAAAGCCGTTTGTGTGAGCGCCTGCGTGATCTCTCTCGGACGATCGGTGCGGAAATTGAAGCTGATCACTACATCGCCGTCTTCCATCTTTCCGATCGGCTGACCGTTTTCCAGCAAAACAAACGGTTCGATGAATTCATCGGTAATGTTACTTGCATAGCTGGATGCTATCGCCTGAACAGGATCGGTAAACGGCGTTCCGGTTCCGTGAACCATCGCATCGTAGGCAATCCTGACGCGTTCCCAGCGATTGTCGCGGTCCATAGCATAATAACGCCCGGTGATCGAAGCTATTCTCCCGGTCGTACTGCGCAAATGCGTTTCCAGCTGACCGATGAAACCTGCTCCGCTTTTCGGATCGCAATCGCGACCGTCGGTGAACGCGTGCACGAATACATTTGTCAGGTCGTAGGATTTCGCCATCGTACACAAAGCATGCAAATGTTCCTGCGAGCTGTGAACGCCGCCATTGGAAACGAGTCCCATGAAATGGAGCTTTTTACCCGTGGTTCTGGCGTGTTCAAATGCTTTTACGAGGTTCGGAATCTTGAAAAATTCGCCTTCGCGGATGGATTTATTGATGCGCGTCAATTCCTGGTAAACGATGCGACCGGCACCGATGTTCAAATGGCCCACTTCAGAGTTGCCCATTTGTCCGTCGGGAAGTCCGACATTTTCGCCACTTGTGAGCAGCGTCGCATGCGGATAGCTATCCAGCAGATGTTGCATCACCGGCGTTTTCGCATTGGCGATCGCGTCTGCTTTCGTGCCGTCTCCTATGCCCCATCCGTCGAGAATAATGAGGCCGATTTTTGAATCACTCATAATGAATTTTGTTCGACCTGCCTTTGTCGGCAGACGGATGCAAAGGAACANNGGGATTGACTTCGGGAATGCCCACTGGAAAAGCAGCATTTTTCACCTCAAAAAACAATATCACAATATTAGTTTTTGCAGGTCTTATTGTTGGATTGCTGTTGATTACCTAACCTCGGAATTGATTGTCAATACAGAAGCTGAATCTCAAAGCACGCTCCCGGTCCTTCCGGCTGCACCAACCGAAGCTGGCCGCCCAGCGCTTTCGTGTATTCGTTGGCGATGTAAAGTCCCAGACCGGTGCCTTTGGCGGAGCGCGTTTCTTCGTTTTCGAGTCGAACGAATTTCTGAAAGATCACTCGTCCTTCCGCCGGAGCGATGCCTTTCCCGTAATCGCGCACCTGGATGCTCCAATGGCGTTCGTAACGTAAAACCGTAAGCTCGATTCCCTGTTCGGTCTGACCGTATTTGTGGGCGTTTTCGATCAGGTTGTTCAGAATCGTGGTCAACGCCATGCGATCGGTGTTCACTTCCAATCCGGCAACACTTTGCAGCTGAATCGGAATGTGCAGTCTTCGTTCCTGGATGGCAATCAGCTCGCAAAGGAATAGGTGGAGATCGAAGCGTTCTTTCTGGAAAATGTATTTCTCGTGCTCGAGCCGCGAAGCCGTCAGAATCTGTTCCACCAATGTTTCCAGACGTGAAGTTTCGTCGATGGCTTTCTGCATCAGCTCCGTGCGTTTTTCTTCCGTCAGCTGGTGCTTGAGCATAGTTTGCAGGTACAAACGGGTTGCAGCAACCGGTGTTTTTAATTCGTGCGTGACGGAAAGCATGAAGTTGTGCTGCTGACGGACCATTTTCATTTCCTTCCGGATCGAAGCCTGGATGCGCCAGAGTCCGAGCGCGAGCAAAACAAGGAAAACGGTTCCTTCACCGATGATCATAATAACGCGCTTCGCAATCAGGCTGTTTCCCATGTGGGAAGTGCGCGTGAGGTCGATCATCAGGTAGCCCCACCAGATAAACTGGATGATTACGTAGGCGCCCAGAAGATAAACAAGCGCGGTAGCCGGTTTTTTACGCATCATGAGACAACAGGATTACAGCCGTTCCAAAGATAATTTAAATCCCGACAAACGACTGGAGACTGTATGACTGGAGACCGGCGACTAATATGCGCGCTCGTTTTTCCCTTCCACGTAGTTGATGAACGCTTTGTTCACCACCTTGTTTCCGCCCACTGTCGGGTAATCGCCGGTAAAGTACCAATCGCCAAGGTTGTCCGGACAAGCGCGGTGCAGATCTTCCACCGATTGGTAAACAATGCGTACTTCGGCGTTGATATTCTTCGGAGTCAGCATTTCGGCGATCTTGGCGGAAATTTCTTCTGCCGTAAACGGTGCATAGATCTCTTTCACGTAGTTCACGATCTGTCCTTTCGGAAGGGATTCCTGCTTCTTGCATTTACGGTAAACCTCATCGATAATTGAAGAGCGTCCCGTATCTTTCAGCAGCGCGATAGCCGCAGTAAAGGCAATGAAGTCGCCCATTTTCGCCATGTCGATCCCGTAGCAATCCGGGTAGCGGATCCGCGGTGCGGAAGAAACGATCACGATGCGTTTCGGGCCGAGACGGTCGAGAATACGAAGAATGGATTGCTTGAGCGTGGTTCCGCGAACGATACTGTCGTCGATCACAACCAGGTTGTCTTTTCCGGCTTTTACGGAACCGTAAGTAATATCGTAAACCTGCGCCACCATGTCGTCGCGGGCGTCGTCCTGCGTGATGAATGTACGTGCCTTCGCGTCTTTGATCGCGATCTTTTCGATGCGTGCGCGTCGTTTGATGATCTTCTCGAGCTCTTCCGGCGTCGGTTTGTGGTCGAGTGCCAGAATGGCTTTGAATTTTTCTTCGTTGAGGTGATCTTCGAGTCCTTTGATCATCCCGTAGAACGAGCCTTCAGCAGTATTCGGAATAAAGGAGAAAACGGAATTATCGAGGTCGTAATCGACAGCTTTCAGAATGCCAGGGACGATGAAACGACCGAGGTTTTTGCGTTCTTCATAGATATCGAAGTCGTTTCCGCGGGAGAAATAGATGCGCTCGAAGGAACATTTTTTCGCTTCGCGCGGCGCGTTGATCTCGGTTTCGGCAACCTGGCCGTTTTTCTTAATGATCAGCGCATGTCCCGGAGTAAGCTCTTTCACCGCTTCTTTTTTCACGTTGAAAGCCGTCTGGATAACCGGGCGCTCGGAAGCCACCACGCAGATCTCGTCGTCTTCGTACCAGTATGCCGGACGAATACCATTCGGATCGCGGAGCACGAACGCATCGCCGTGTCCGAACAGACCGGCCATGGCATAACCGCCGTCCCAGTCTTCGGATGCTTTCTTCAGGATGCGCTCAATATCGATACGCTCGGCGATCTTCGCATACACTTGCTGCTTGTTCAGCTCGCCGTTGTGGAGCTGGTCGTACAATTCTTCATTTTCGACATCCAAAAAGTGACCGATCTTTTCCAGAACGGTTACCGTATCGGATTTTTCTTTCGGATGCTGACCGATATTCACGAGTACATCGAAGAGCTCGTCGACATTCGTCAGGTTAAAGTTTCCGGCTACAACCAGGTTTCGCGTAATCCAGTTGTTCTGGCGCAAAAACGGGTGACAGCTTTCAATGCTGTTGCGCCCGAAAGTCCCGTAACGTAGGTGTCCGAGGAACAATTCGCCTGTAAAACCGGCATGACGCTTCAGGTAATCGACATCTTTGAGCTTGGCCGGGTCTTCCTCTCCTATCTGACGGAAGCGGCTGTTGATGTGGTCGAAAATATCCTGGATCGGTTTCGGATCGATACTTCGGTAGCGCGAAATATAACGCTCTCCGGGCTCCATATCGAGCTTGATGTTAGCCACACCGGCACCGTCTTGTCCGCGGTTGTGCTGCTTTTCCATGAGCAGGTACAGCTTATTAAGGCCCCACATTACTGTACCGNNTGTGCTGCTTTTCCATGAGCAGGTGCAGCTTGTTGATCCCGTAGAATGCTGTTCCGTATTTATCGACGTAGTACTGCAGAGGTTGTTTTAAGCGGAGAAGTGCAATACCACACTCGTGTTTAATAGGATCGCTCATAGTTCGAAAATGATGGTGCAAAGGTACGCTTTTCCTGTTGATTGATCCAAAAAGATGCAACACATTCGCCCAACCCGGAAGCGTCGATAAACGTTAGCTTTTCAAGGATGATCGGTTTCCGTTAATAAATGGCACATTATTCGCTGAAAGAATGTCGTTAAATTGCTGTTTCNNCGAAAAAACAGTTTAATTAACGATAAGGCCCTTTCAGGAAACGCATCCTGTTTTTGGCTGATTATCATACGCATTTCGTAAATTCGGTATATGTTACGTTGGTGGACCTTACCATTATTGCTTGTCATGCTGCGCTGTTTCGGCCAGGATGATCAGGTATGGCTACACCCAAACCGCGGACAATGGGACCATCGCTTCAATTATAAGGTCGAATTGCAGAAAGGCGAAATGCTCATCGAGCCGAATGGTTTCACCTACAACATTTACGAGTACAACCGCGATCATGCACACGATGGTGAAGCAGAAGGTTTCCGCGGACACGTCGTCAAAACAGCGTTCATAGGAGCATCTTCACAAGCCCGTTTTGCCGAAGAAACGCCTTCTCCATTCTATCGCAACTATTTTCTTTCCAACGATCCGTCGAAATGGAAGTCGGACGTCCGTTCGTTCCAAGGTGTTACGTCGAAAGCCGTTTATCCGGGAATCGATCTCCACATCCAGGGAGGCTTAAGCTCGTTGAAATATTCGTGGATCGTTGCGCCGAATACGGATGCCAGTGTGATCCGCTGGTCGTATGACGGTGCAAAATCCGTAAAAATGGTCAACGACGAGCTGGTCATTACCCATTCGATGGGAACCATTACGGAAGGAAAACCGATCGCCTGGACCCTGCAGAACGGACGGAAAGTGCCTGTTGAAGTCAATTATAAGCTTCAGGGAGCAACTGTCTGGTTCGAGCTGGAAAACACGATGTTCGCCGATACGCTGATCATCGATCCGTCATTGACCTTTTCTACGTTTTCGGGTTCAACAGCCGACAATTGGGGATTCACCGCGACGCCTGATCAGAACGGGAATCTTTTCGGCGGCGGAATCGTTTTCGGAACAGGCTATCCGATTACAACCGGCGCGCTCGACAACACCTACAACGGCGGCTCGATCGATATCGGGATCAGCAAATTCAGTCAGGACGGTTCCGACCTGATCTTTTCGACTTACATCGGTGGCAGTGACGGCGAATCACCGCATTCCATCGTGTGTTCGACAACGGGCGAGCTGTTCATTCTGGGTGCAACCGCTTCCTGGAACTTCCCGATGGCCGGTGCTTCCTATGACAATACGTTCGCGGGTGGTCCTCCGGTGGCGGAAAACGGCCTGAGCTTCGCAAGCGGAACGGATATTTACATCGCGCGACTGAGCGCCGGCGGTAACAACCTGATTGCGTCGACTTTTATCGGCGGAACGTCAACCGATGGAATCAATGTCGGAGCGCTGCAATACAACTACGGCGACCAGTTCCGCGGAGAAGTGATTGTAGATGCCACGAACGTTTACATCGCCAGTGTAACGAACTCATCCGATTTCCCGATAGCAAACGCCGCACAAGCTTCACTGAACGGCCCGCAGGATGCCGTCATTCTCAAAATCGACCAGGGATTGAGCACCTTAAGCTGGTCGACCTATTTCGGCGGAAGTGGCAATGAAACCGGAAACAGTCTTCAGCGCTCTTCTACTGGCGATATTTACATGACAGGCGGTACGAATTCACCTTCGCTGCCGTTCTCATCCGGTCACGATCTTTCCTTCAACGGCGGTATCGGTGACGGCTACATCGCTCGTTTGAACAATACTTCCGGAGCTTTCCTTTCCGGAACTTATCTCGGCACTTCAGAATACGACCAGGGCTATTTCGTGCAGGTCGATCTGTCGAACGCCGTATATGTTTATGGACAAACCGAAGGAACCGTTCCTGTGAGTCCGGGTTGCTACGGCGTTGCAAACTCAGGGCAGTTCATCATGAAATACAGTCCGAACCTGTCGACTCAGCTCTGGACAACCGTTATCGGCGCCGGAACCGGACACGTTGAGATCTCTCCAACCGCGTTCCTGGTTTCCAATTGCAGCGATATTTACATTTGCGGCTGGGGCGGGGTACTCAACCACGGCGATCAGGCTATTTTCAGTACCAGCTCCGGCTTTCCGTTCACTTCCGATGCGTTCCAAAGCTCCACCAACGGCAGCAACTTCTGGATCGGCGTACTGGATGGCGATGCGGCTGCGCTGAAATACGCCACATTTATGGGAGGCATGACTTCTTCCAGTGCACACGTAGACGGCGGAACGAGTCGTTTCGACAAAAATGGCAGTATTTACCACGCTGTTTGCGGATCCTGTGGCCAGACGACTTCGGGCTTCACAACAACACCGGGAAGCTGGTCGCCCGCCGATCAGAGTCAGAACTGCAACATGGCCGTTTTCAAATTCGAGCTCAGCCACATCGAAGCGATCGTAAACGATCCCGAGCCGTTGATCTGCCTGCCCGATCCGGTTGTTTTCCAGAATAACAGTGCCAACGGAAACGAGTTTTTCTGGGATTTCGGCGACAATAATTTTTCGACCGAAATCAATCCTTCGCATACGTATGCAGGACCGGGCTCCTATACCGTAACACTCATCGTGACCGACTCGAACGAGTGTTTCGCGCCGGACACCGTGCAATTCGAAGTCAACATCGGAGACTTCCAGGGTGGAATTGTTGAGCCTGCAGCGCCTGTTTGTCCGGGCGGTTCATTCCAGTTCGAAGCATTTGGCGGCGCCAATTACGTTTGGTCGCCAACCGACCTGCTCGACGACCCGAACATTCCGAATCCGACCGTGACCAATATCCAGGAAAACACGCTGTTTACGTGTATCATCAGCGACAGCTGCGGCGTAGACACCGTTCAGGTATTGCTGGAAGTCTTCGGTGGAAACGTCGGAGCCTCGAACGATACGATCATCTGTTTCGGGAACAGCGTGTCGTTATTTGTCAACGGCGTCGCGAGCGCCACCTGGTCACCACCGACCTTCCTCGACGATCCGAGCAGCACCACGCCGGTTTCCACGCCGGATAATACCATTACTTATACCGTTGTCGGAACAACGGTCGACGGCTGCGAGCTGAACGAATCGGTAACGATCACCGTGGAATTTACCACGCCGGAACCCGTCATACCGGATACGTTGCGCTATTGCGAAGGACTGACCGGCACGCTGACCGTAAGCGGTGCTACCAATTATACGTGGAGTCCGCCATTGGATATTGCGCCGCTGACCGGCCCAACGGTAACCATTTCGACACAAACCGATCGTTATTACTATTGTGATTTCAGCAATGCCTGCGACAGCAAGCTCGACAGCGTGTTCGTTGACGTTGTGAACGCCACGATTACAGCCGGAAACGATACGATCGTATGTCCGGGCGAGCCGGCTTCTCTCTGGGCAGATGGCGGTGTTTCCTATCACTGGCAACCGTCGGTGGAATTTGTAACACAATCCGGATCGGAAGTACTGGCCAGCAGCTACGATCCGACGGTTTATACCGTTACCGGAACCGACGAAAACGGCTGCGTTGCTTCAGCGCAGGTAACCGTTGATCTATACCCGATGCCGTTCATTCAAACCTGTCCGGACGTATATGCTTTTACCGGCGACGTCGTTCAGCTTTCCGCGAACAGCACGACTCCGGGTCCGTTTACGTGGTCTCCGGCCGAATACCTGAGTTGTGTGAACTGCAGCAATCCGGTCGCTAATCCAGATCGGAATTTCGTCTACACCGTTTCCTATACCGATGAAAACGGCTGTACGGCCAGCGACGATGTACGTATCATCTACGATCCGATCATCTACGTACCGAATACGTTCACGCCAAACGGCGACGTCTTTAACGAGACCTTCTTCGCGCTCGGCGGCAACATCCAGGAATTCAACATCGAGATCTACAACCGCTGGGGTGAGCGCATTTATGAAGGCGGTGCATTAGACAAAGCGTGGGACGGAACCTACGAAGGAAAAGAATGCCCGGACGGCGTTTACACGTGGAAAATCCTGTATGTGGATTACACCGGGCTCGAGCATGAGCTGGTGGGGCATGTGAGCTTGTTGCGGTAAAACTCAATTCTTCTCACCACAAAGGAGCAAAGGCAGATTTCCTGCTGTGTTCCCAATGGCTATCGGGAAGGGAGCAAAGGCGTTCCGGGTTAATTTTTAAGTCCGAAATTCAATTTTCGTCCGCTGGCGGACGGACCACAGAATAGATTCCAACGAGCATTCTCTTTGCTACCTTAAGCAGTATGGGTGTAAAAGAATCTTTGCTCCTTTGTGGTGAAACTCTCGTATTCTTATACAGTCATAGCAACCAGGCTGCATTTCACCACACCATCACGGTCGATTTCATCCAGCCGGATTTCGCGCATGGTATTGACCAATTCGGGGTCGAACGGGTATTTGACTTTCACGTAGTTTTCCGTGAAGCCATACATCATTCCGTTGTCTTCTTCGGCTTCGAAAAGAACGGTACGAACGGAACCGATATTCTGCTCGTAGAACGCCCGCTTTTTCTTGTCGGACAGGATATGTAATTGCTTGCTTCGTTGCTTGCGGATCTCGTTCGGAACAGGATCGCCGAGCTTGATGGCCGTCGTGTTGGCGCGCTCGGAATAGGTGAACACGTGCAGGTAGGAAACCTCGAGGTCTTTCAGGAAATCCATTGTTTCGAGGAACTCCGCATCGGTTTCGCCGGGAAAACCAACGATTACGTCCACACCGATCGCGCAATCCGGTCGCAGGGATTTGATGTGCGCAACGCGTTCAGCGTACAATTCTCGCAGGTATTTGCGGCGCATCGCTTTCAGCAAACGATTACTACCCGATTGCAGCGGAATATGGAAATGCGGCACGAATCGCTCGGCTTCGGAAAGCGTGAAGGCAATGATCTCGTCGCTTAATAAGTTTGGCTCGATGGAGGAAATCCGGTAGCGTTCGATGCCGGGGATTTTGTCCAGCTCTTTCACCAGTCCGAAAAAATTCTCTTCGCCACCCTGACCAAAATCGCCGATATTGACTCCCGTAAGCACTACTTCTCTTACCGCCGTTTCAGCGATTTTCTCCGCTTCACGGACGGTTTCGGAAATGCTGGCATTCCGACTTTTTCCGCGAGCCAATGGAATAGTACAGAATGTACAGAAGTAATCGCAGCCGTCCTGTACTTTGAGGAACGAACGCGTGCGATCGCCCATGGAATGCGACGGAATAAACGATTTTGTCTGCTTGATGCTTTCGTATTTTACCGTAGCCGTGGTAGCCGTTTTATCGCGTTCTTCGAGGTGCTCGATGATGTTGAATTTCTCGTTCGCGCCCAAAACAAGCGAAACTCCCGGGATTGCGGCAATTTCTTCCGGCTTCAGCTGTGCATAGCAACCGATGATGGCTACGAACACTTCCGGGTTGATCTTCAACGCGCGGCGCACCAGCTGCTGACACTTTTTATCGGCATTTTCAGTCACCGAGCACGTATTGATCACCAGGATATCCGGCGTTTCCTCAAAATCGACTTTGGCAAAACCGGCATTGTCAAACAGGCGCGCAATGGTCGATGTCTCTGAAAAATTCAGCTTACATCCGAGCGTATAAAATGCGGCCTTTTTGAACTGTTGCATGCCTTTCGGTAAAGAGGCGACAAAGATACGGCGAATCTCCGATTGATCAAAATTGGTCCAGTCGGACGGTCTTCAGTNNTCAGTCGCCGGTCATTTCAGATTTATGAACCTGACGGAGATTGAAGACGGAAAACCGAAAAACTATAATTTGATCACTTTTTGGATAGATAGTATACGCTTGCTTTTGCGATCCGACACTTCTACGAAGTAAATGCCGCTTGACAGATTGGAAACGTCGAAGACAGCCTCGGCACTTTCGGGAGCAAGCGTTGCAAGGCTATTGGAGTG
>DJFN01000090.1:0-22611 GCA_002432085.1 Flavobacteriales bacterium UBA5871 | reverse complement strand
GATTCGGATAAATCGTCATCTCAAGTTGTTGCTGTTCTTCCAGTCCGACAAAACAACCTGTGCTGTAAACGAATGGCGTGTCGATCATAAAATCTTCTCCTGTCCAGTTAGCGGTGCTGTAGGCAGGATCATCGACCTGAAAACACGTAATATCATTCGTCCACGTCCACAACCGTTCAATGGAAGTGTTATTTCCATTCGCAATATTCAGCGACGTAAGCTGGTTGGCGAAACAGTAAATCACTTCGAGATTGGGATTCTGGCTCAGATCGAGCGTGGTGAGACTGTTAAACGCACAATCGAGGTGAACGAGGGCCGTGCAGCTTACGACATTCAGGTCCGTCAGGTTGTTGCTGATAAATTGAGCAAACTCAAGCTGTGTGTTTGCCGAGAGATCGAGAACGCTGATCGGATTGCCGTTTGTGCTTACATAAGTCAGATTCGGACAGGCCGACAAATCCAGCGAGCTGATCATATTGTTGCCGCAATTCAGGTTCAGCAATTCCGTATTGGCAGAAAGATTTAACGACGTCAGATTGTTGTCTTTACAGCTAAGAAGAACCAAAGCGGGATTTCCCAAGAGATTCAGCGTTGCCAATTCCGTTTGATCTGTATAAAGAACTTTGAGATCCGGTACCGCGGATATGTTCAGACTGATTAACGGATTGTAGGCACAATGCAGTTCCAGAAGGTTAGGATTTCCGGTAAGATCGAGAGCAGTAATGTTATTATCGACACATGAAAGGTAACGAAGGTTTTCGAATGCTTCGATGCCCATGAGATCTGCAATTTCTAATCCCGGACAGTCAATACTGTCATTAAAGGCTTCTGCTTCGATTAATTCGATCTCATTATTGCCGTTCGTATTAATATCCGCTCTACCGACGAGGTAATTCTTAAAATTGGTGTCGGGAATGGAAACGATCTGGGCAGTTGCGGAAAAAAAGCAAAGGAGAAATAACAGCAAACCGGTAAGCCGACTCGCATTGAAATGTAGAATTGAACACATGATGTCTTCGATATAAGTTGGTAAATTGGACGTATGAAAGTCTCCGGCCGGGCAAACCTTCGTGGAACAGAACGACCGGAATCGCAAAAGGGTTTGTGACGAAAGCATAAGTCGGGCCGATTCGCCGATTCACGTATATTTGTAAAACAGCACCACAGCATGAAGCATTCGCACACGATTACATACGAGATCTATCCGCATTATTCCGAATTACCGGCGATTGAGCAGGAGCTGATCGCGAAAGCCAACGAAGCAACCGAAACCGCTTATGCGCCTTACAGTCAGTTTCGTGTCGGAGCGGCTTTATTGCTGGAAGACGGACAGATCATCGCAGGCAGCAACCAGGAAAATATCGCCTACCCTTCCGGATTGTGTGCCGAGCGCGTGGCTTTGTTCTACGCGGGGGCAAATCATCCCGGAAAAGCGATCAAAACACTCGTCGTTGTGGCAAAAGGTGATCTTGTTCAACCCGACGAATGCATTTCGCCCTGCGGTTCCTGCCGACAGGTGATGGCCCAGAGTGAATTTCGTCAGGAGCAGCCTATTCGCCTGATTTTAGTGGCGCAAACGGGCAAGGCCTTCGTGTTTGACAAAGCCACCGATCTGCTGGTTTTTCCATTCGGAATGGACACTAAAAATGCCTGAAGCATGGATGGAAAAAAGGTGAACGAATGGATGGCTTCGCGGAAACAACACCGCGAAAAGCTGAACGCCGACGATCTTTTTACAGCATTGCGCGCAGGCGACCGCACGGCCCTGAGCAGTGCCATCACGTTAATCGAAAGCACGCTTGAAAGCGATCAGCGGACCGGAAGCGAGCTCATTCAGCGCTGTTTGCCGTTTTCAGGAAATTCCATCCGCATCGGTATTACCGGCGTTCCGGGAGTGGGAAAAAGCTCGTTCATCGAAGCATTTGGCCAGGAATGGCTGAAGCTGGGCAAGAAAGTCGCTGTACTGGCCATCGATCCCAGCAGCGAACGGACGGGCGGCAGCATTTTGGGCGACAAAACCCGTATGACGGAGCTTTCCCAGCAACCGGACGTTTTCATTCGACCTTCCGCAGCCGGGGCTACATTAGGTGGCGTAGCTCGCAGAACACGCGAAACGATCATTTTATGCGAAGCGGCCGGCTATGACACCATCCTCGTTGAAACGGTCGGCGTGGGACAATCGGAAATCCTCGTGCATTCGATGGTGGATTTCTTCCTTTTACTGCTACTTGCGGGCGCCGGAGACGAATTGCAAGGCATCAAGCGCGGTATCATGGAAATGGCCGATGGACTCGCCGTTACCAAAGCCGATAACGACAATGAAAAACGTGCCCGACTGGCGGCGCGCGAATTGAAGAATGCGATTCACCTCTTCCCTCCTACTCCAAGCGGCTGGATTCCCGAAGTGCATACCTGCAGCGCTTTGACCAATACGAACATAGATACTGTGCTTGAGATGATTACGCGTTTCGAAGCACACACTAAAATCAACGGTTTTTTCAAAAAGAAAAGAAAGGAACAAAATTTGTACTGGATGCATGAGACGCTGAAAGTGTTGCTGCTCGAAAGTTTCACCCGAAACCAGGAGCTACAGCAGCAGCTGGCAGTGTTCGAAGCCGCTGTTTCCAATGGAGAGCTCTCCGGATTTGAAGCAGCGGAAAAAATGTATGCGCTGTATAAAACAAAAGCCTGAATCGAAACAACCGTATGAAACACCACCTTATTGTCCTGCTTTCCGCACTGCTCTGCGGGAACGCAATCGCTCAGTCCCGTTTTACCGATGTTGAATGGATTGTCAAGACCAAACCGAACAGTGTTGCGTTCGAAGTAACGATGAACCTGATAACCGCCAAAGGACGCAAAGTATCAGCTGATCCTGGTTTCCATTATAAGAGATGGAATTCCTTCCGTTTCATTTGTCCCGATCTGTCGGCTTTCGAGTTCGGTGAAGGCCGTATTAAAATGAATCGTGCGGTATTGGGCAAAGACACCCTCGTTGTTACAGCTATTTCAGAAGTTTACGGATTGCATTCTTCCTTCAAAATTCCCGTCGATTATTGCCAGGGAATTCGCCTGGTCAACACGGCGCTGGATTACGGAACGGTCACACCGCTGGAATGGCGCATGATCATGAACAATGGCGAAGAATTGCCCGTCGAAGAGCGCTGGCTGGATCTTTCGCTGCTGGAAAACCAATCCGATCACGTGTTGCGCTTCGATAACAATACCTGCTCGATTACTGGTCCGCCAGTGGCATTCACGCATGTGAAGCTCATTAACAAACATACCGGCAAAATTGTGACTGACGAGTTCCTGACGGTTCAATATCCGCCGAAAGGTCAGCTCGATTTTTCCGGCAGAAAAGGCCGCAATGGTCGTTCGGGAACAGCTGGCTCGCAAAACGGCGAATCGGGGAAATCCGGTGAGAATGGCGAAAACGGTGAAGATGCCGAAGCCATCACGGTGTTTGTACGTCCATATAAAGATTCCAATCTGAACCTGCTGGAAGTAATCGTGATCAGCGAGAAGAAGCGACGACAGCAGTTTTACGTTTCCAACGATCACCCGCACATTACCGTATTGGCGAACGGTGGCAAAGGTGGAAACGGCGGCTGGGGCGGCAATGGTGCCGAAGGCCAGGTGATCGGCGAAAGAGAAGATGAACGGCATTGGGGTGCCGAGGGTGGAAACGGTGGAAATGGCGGTTACGGTGGTCATGGCGGAAACGGTGCTGACGTGCTGGTTATCGTCCAGGAAGATGTTCCGAATCCGGAAACCATTGTAGAGGTACAGAACGAAGGTGGAAAATCCGGAAGCGGTGGCTCTTCGGGCAACGGTGGCGACGGCGAACGCGCAAATGGATTGCTGACCGCATTCATCAATACAGACGGCTCTACAGGCAATAAAGGCCTTGGTGGCTCTGACGGACAACCCGGCATTTTCAGAGGAGTCCGAACGATCAACGCAGCCGACTTCGAAAGCGAATTGAAGCAAGCAGGCTGGTAACGATTGTTGTTTATCTTTACAGGAATCAATCAACGCTATGAAGTACCTGATCTTCACGCTTTTTTTCATAAGCAGCCTGCGCGGAGTCGCACAGGAAGACAGCCTCGTTATTCCCGCCCGTAACCAACAGGTGATCGATACCGCGGTTTTTTACGGGCGAAGCATTTCACCGACTTATCACAGCGCCGTTTGTACGGAATTTGTGATCGGTGTGCTGAAGCATTTCACGAAGCTGACCGCTCAGGATATCACTAGAATTCGCATCGATCAGCCGCGAAGAAGCCTGCAGGATGTTTACGATCAGATCGAAAACGGCTCCCCGGAACCAAAAGGTGTTTACAACGCATTGGTCTCCAATGGCAAAGGCGAAGCGATCGATGACTGGACAAAAGTGCTTCCGGGTGATTTCGTTCAATTCTGGTACCCGGGATCGTGGGGCCATTGCGGGATCGTGAGCAGCATAAATCTCGAAAACAGAACGATGCTGCTGCACTCTTCGTTTCCTTCAACGGATGGTTACGGCATTCAGCAATTCACCATCCCCGATTACTGCTTCTTCGTCCGGTTGAAGTAGATTGACGCTTCATTCGTACCTTCGCCGTATGGAAACCCTGCATTTTAAGATCGAAGGTCCTTATATCGAATTGATCGCCCTGCTGAAAGCAACAGGCATTGCCGAAACCGGCGGACACGCGAAATTCATCGTAGACGACGGTGTTGTGCTGCGCAACGGCGAAACGGAAACCCGCAAGCGCGCCAAGCTTATTCCCGGCGACGTGCTGGAAATTGCGGATGAAGTAAAAATCGTACTGGAATAATCAGAACAGCTCCTGGAGCTCACGCTTCAGGTAATCGGTCGTGATCTCGGTTGGCAATTTGCCCACTTCGGCAACGATCTCGAAGATCTTTCCGGCCAGGTCGGTAGACGTCGATGTAGCGTCCATCTGGTTCCCGGCGATGTTGATGATCTTGATCGTTTCTTCCTTGGAATTGCGCACCATCTCCCACCCTTGCGGTGAAACAAACAGCTGCTGTGACACATTGTGATCGTATTCCTCGCGAATAGCCTGCAGCAGATCTGCCTGCATTTTACGCGCCGGTTCTCCCGGTCTGTGCATACGCATCACGAGATTTCCCGGATGAATGCGTTCCATCAGCAACGCCGCACGCTGGTAAGCATCAACGCGCATCGGCAGGAAATGCGTCTGGCGTTCACGCTTCAGCTCGATCTGAAGGCTGCGGACTTCTTTTTCAGCTTGTTTTTTGAGGAATAACCAGGTGGTGAGGAGAACGCCCCCGGCCGGGAGCACAACGAGGATAATGTGGAGAACGATGTCTGTCATCATGGTATTTTGGGTAGATGTTTTCTGGGAGAATGAAAAAAAGGCCGAAAGTAACACTAAACGAAACGCGGATCGGCTTCCATAACGTGTCCGCAGTTTTTGCAGGTACGCATTTCTTCCGAAGCATAGAATTCCCGGAAGCGTGGAATGAAATCGTTTTCGATGTTGTTCAGCGGGAAACGGTAGTGCTTCAGCTCGGTGTTGCATTTTTCGCAGAACCAGAAGAGTCCGTCGACGAGGTCGGTGCCTTTGCGCACGCGCTCAATCACGAGTCCTACGGTATTCTCACCGCGGATCGGTGAATGCGGAACGTTGGCCGGCAGCAGGAACATTTCACCTTCTTTGATCACGATATCTTTGGCTTTGCCTTCGTCCTGAATCTTCACCAGGATATCGCCTTCGAGCTGGTAGAACAATTCTTCGGCTTCGTTGTAGTGGTAATCCTTGCGAGCGTTCGGTCCGCCAACAACCATCACGATAAAGTCACCTGCTTCCTTATACAGGTTCTTGTTCCCGATAGGTGGCTTCAACAGGTCGCGATTTTCTTCAATCCACTGCTTCAAATTAAACGGAGCCATCATAATTCCTGCGATTTTCCTCAAAAATACGTCTTCACCGGCTGTAAAGCAATAGACTATCTAAAAAAACAAACCCCGGCGTCGGAAGTCCGGGCCGGGGTCTGTTATCTATTGAATTACTTCACTTACGGTTGTACGACAACGCGGTAAGTTTTAGCTGTATTCTCATTGCTGAGGCGGATGAAGTATACGCCTGTTTCAGCATTGCTCAGGTTGATCTCTGCGATCTCAGACGCTTTAACAGCACCTGTTTTCTCAGCGATCACACGACCTTTCGCATCAGTTACTACGTAATCGAATGCTTCAGTCACATCAGAGCTGATGAAGATTGTACCTTTCGTAGGGTTCGGGTAAACGTTAACACCTGCGAATACAGTCTCATCTACTTCAAGGAAATCACAAGTTCCGTCGATGATCAATACTACGATAGCTGTATCGTTCGGACACACACCGTTTCCGGCAATGTAATCGTAGTTGAAGCTGCCAGGGAAGTTTCCAGCCGAAATCTGTGAGCTTGAAAGCGCATTCTGGGAAGGATCGTACCATGTACCACCCAGATCAGCTGTCCCGTTCAATCCTGCAAGCAGGTCGATAGGTTCGTTAAGACAAGCTGTGACGCTTCCGTCTTCACCTGCGCTTGATGGTCCGAATACGTGTACCTGCGAAAGGATAGAATCGTATGCACAACCGTCAGTTACGCGGTATTGGAAGTCGAAGATCTGGTAAGCCAGTCCGTTGGATGTGAACGTAGAACCGTTGATGCTTGCATCTACAGCTGCGATACCGTCAGCGGAAGTCCATACACCGCCTGCACCTGATCCGGAGATCGTTGTGAACAGGTCAATGTCGCTGCCGGAGCAGATGTTCTGAACTTCACCTGTAGTACCTGCTTCGAGTACGATCGGTGAAATAGAGATCGAGTAGTTACCGGTTGTAGCGTTGAAGCCGTCATGCAACAGGTAGTAAGTCTCACCCGGGTTCAGACCACAGATCGTGTAGTTCGGAGCAAGGCTTGTTCCGTCGATCTCGTTGTCGTTTGCAGCAATCATTGCGTATGCACCGTAGTTAGCGCAATCTGTTACGAAGTAAACAGCTGCCTGACCGTTGTAGTTCACGCCTGTGTTGTTCACACGAACGCTTCCTGATGCCGGAGCCACGAAGGTAAACCATGTTGTGTTGTTCAGCGTAGAGTTGGTCCATCCTGTAGTAACCTGTGCACCTTCAGCCGGCGGAGCGATAGCGTTCTCACCTGCTGCTACTGTAGCACCGTTGTTGTTCAGGGTGTAAACTGTACCGTCTGCCTCGAGCATCTGAGCTCCACAAGGATCGTCGTTAGAGATCGGCATGATGAAAGTGATCGGTCCTACGTAAGCTGAAACGGTATCAACACCGCAGACAGCCTGAACGTATACCTGGTAAACACCACCTGCGATGAAGTCAGCATTGAATACTGTATCAGCGTAAGTCTCGTCAGCACCGTAGATAGTTCCTGTTCCGAGCTCGAATCCTGTCGGACCGTACTGGAGGTTGAATCCATCGATTGTTGCTTCAGGGTAGTTGATGTTACCTGTCCAGTTCCATGCTGCTTCGAGTGAATCAACATCTGTCTGAGCTGTCAAACCTGTAGGGTTAGAACAGTATGGCAATGTGATGAAGTTATCCATAACGCCACCACTTGTCAGGTCGTCTGCAGCACACTCAGAGTAGATATAAACATCGTATTCTGTATTTTCTGTCAACGGAGCCAGTGTAATGAACGGATCAGTTGTTGTTTGTGTGATACCTTCCGTAGCCGGGTCGAAACCTTCTTCACCGTAGATCACTGTCCACTCTGTTTCACCGTAGAGACCAGCATCCCAGGTAACCTGAGCTTCAGTTTCAAACGCTGTTACATCGATGTTGATCGGGTTCGGGCAAAGTGCCGGGTAGAAGTGGATACAAGAGTTGTTTGTCAGGTAAGTAGGGCTGTTCATAGAAACAGTTACATCTACCGGTCCGCGTACACCGATCTCGGCGTTAGCACCGTAATCGTTTGCAGCACCACCCATGATGAGATCTTCATACAGGAAGTAGATATCCGGTCCTGTTTCGTTCAGTACTACCTGGAAGGTAACACCGTCTGTCAGCGGAGTAAAGCTGTATGGCGTCGCATTTTCCCACTGGATGATGAACTGACGGTTCGGAGCTGTTCCGACTGTTTGTGTAAACACGTCGTGTGTGTTCAAATCCTGTACGTAAGGGAAGAGAGCAGGATCTCCGGCAGGGCCGAATCCGTAACCAACTTCACCGGCAAGCGTACCGAGGATTACACCACCGTTCATACCAACTGTGATATCGTTCACAACAGCTCCCTGGTAAGCAACCGGGAATGGAAGTGTGATACCGGCCTCGCGGTCGTCAACGAGGAAGTCAGGGTCAGCGCTGAAGTCAACCAATGTTCCTGTAGAGGAAATGTCGTTGAAGCCAGGACCGCAATCGCTGTCAAATGTAAAGAATCCAGGGTTGGTAGTGAATGGCTCTGGTCCTGCCATACCTTCACTTCCGCAGTTTGCATATACGTAGAATTCGTATTCTGTAGCTTCAACCAGCGTATCGAGTGTAATGGTATCGTTCATTGCGATATCTGTAACACCTTCTGTCAGTGGATCGAATCCTACAGGACCCCAGATAACTGTCCAGGAAGTTTCGTCTCCCTGAGCTTCCCAGGTAACCTGAGCATTGAAGTAGTTTACGTTGAATGCTGTAAGGTTTTGTGGAATGTCCGGCTCAGTGATTACCAGTTCGATTGGCGCACTTTCACCTGCTCCGTCCTGAATTACGATATCGTAAGTACCAGCTGTAAGGTTAGTCGGGATAGGACCGAAAGCACCTCCGTCAACAGAGTAAAGGAATGGCTCGGTACCACACTGGATAGCTCCGAGTGTGAAAGATCCGTTGTTTCCACCGTGGCAGGTTACGTTTACAGGGTTCAGTACTGCGAGTACTTCTGTAACGTTTACAGTAACAGGAACTGTTGTTGTGCTTGTACAACCACCTGCTGCAGCCGCAGCGTAGAATATAAATGCACCTTCGCTGTTGGTGTTCGGCATAACGGTAGTACCTACAGTTTCGAAAGGAACGCCGTTACCGATGTTTGTACCGCCGGTTGAAGCATCGTACCATGCAATTGTAGATACAGGGTTTTCGTAGATAACGCGGATGCTCCAGCTGGTCAGCGTACCGACATCACCACCGGCATCATCCTGCATGAACATTGTCCAGTTACCGTTTGCAACGCTGTACAAGCTTGGGAAAGAACCTTCAGGAAGGAACGTGCCTGTAAATGGCGCTGCTCCGGCTGTGATAGGTGTTACAGCAGAGCTGCTGAATACCGTGTTAACAAAGTTGTCACCACCTGCACCGTTATCGGTAGAAAGCTCGATCTGTGTGCCGTTAGCTCCGATGAGGAAGATATCGGCATCACCATCATAAGTGTGCGTCATGTTCATTGTTACCTGTAGTCCGGTTACAACCGCACCTGCAGGAACGCCGCTCACAGCGAGTGTGTGGCTTGCACCTGTAGTGGAAGCATCAGGAATTACTACGGAAATAGCACCACTGCTTACGGTTACTGTGTCAGGAGTTGAGCCTGGACCACCAGCAGGAGGTGTAGCGGAAATCATGAATGACGGTGTCATCGAGCAGATATTGAAGTTGTCAGGATCTGCAGTCGGCGCATCCGGGATGTAAGTATCAACTGTTACAAGCAAGCTGGTAGTGTTCGACCAGCATCCTGTAGCTGTTTCGTAAGCTGCAACATGGTAAGTTCCAGTTGTAGATACAGGGTAAGGTGTAGACGCGTTGAGCGCAGTGCTGGAACCGTTGGCAGTTGTTCCCTGCCAGTAGTATACCATACCTGCAGGCGCAGCTGTTACAGAAAGAGTCGTTCCTGTTGTTACACAGGCAGGGTTAGCAGCTGCAACCGGTGCCGGTGGCGACGTAGCTACAGGGAAGTTAGATACAACAACAGAAGAAGCTGTAGACCAGGTGTTGGTCGGTGCGTGGTGCGCACGAGCATAGTAAGTACCGTTTGCATAAACAGTGTTCGGGCTGCTGGCGTTGAGCGCAGTGCTGGTTCCGGTAGCGGAAGTTTGCCAGTACCAGGTAACGTCAGTCGGAGGAGTTCCGGAAACCGTCAGCTGGGAACCGCCCATACAAGTTGGCACTCCTGCAGCCTGTACAGGTGCCGGTGGTGCTACAGGTGAGCTGATGTTCGCGTTAATGGTGAAGTTACCCGCGCATGGACTGTTAGGTGTCGGCCACGTATCGAATACGATGTAGTAGGTCGTACCTGCCGCGATAACACCCGGAACGTTCAGGGTTTTAGATGTTCCCGAGTTACCGATGGCAGCAAGACATGCTCCACCTGAAGTCGGACATCCGGCGTAAATGAAAATACCAGACCAGGACTGGCCGGTATACTGGATCGTTACGCCGGAATAGTTGAACTCGGTAGGAGTCCACACATAAACTGCTTCTTGTCCACCCAGGTAGTTGGCCGTGGCGCAAGTGGCTGAGTTTCCGGCGGTGATGTCATTACCTGCTCCACAGGTTAATGGTTGCGAGTAGGGGAACGTCGGTGTTGTAGGTATGGGAGTGGCACCGGGACAGGTCGTCGCATATGCCGTTTGTACACCAACTATTACTCCTACTGCAAAGAGTAATAATTTTTTCATAAACCAGTATTAAAATTAAATTAGGGTTCGAAGGTATGGGAAAAAATTTGATAAAAACCTAGTAACTTTTCAAATCTTGTTTCTAAATGATTATTTCATGTATTTAACAGTATCTTGATTTTTTATCACACCCCTCCCCGAACCTTAACACTCCCCGTTTCAGCCCTTTAAACCCGTATAAAACAGAAAAGACCGCATTGAAAATCAATGCGGTCTTTCAATTGAATGATCTGTTTAGCGCTTACGGCTGAACGACAATTCTGTATGTTTTGGATGTGTTCTCGTTGTTAAGACGAACGAAGTAAACACCCGTCTCAGCAGTGCTCAGGTTGATCTCTGTAACCTCGGATGCTTTGACAGCATTTTCTTTCTCGAGGATCACGCGACCTTTCGCATCTGTTACCACATAATCGAACGCTTCTGAAACATCCGAAGTGATGAAGATCGTACCTTTCGTAGGGTTCGGATAAACTTCAACACCTGCGAATACAGTCTCATCTACTTCGAGGAAATCACAAGTTCCGATGTTCACCACCACGATAGCTGTATCAGCAGGACACACACCGTTGCTGGTAATGTAGTCGTAGTTGAAGCTACCAGGGAAGTTTCCTGTAGAAATCTGTGAGCTCGAAAGCGCATTCTGAGAAGGATCGTACCATGTACCGTCCAGATCAGCCGAACCGTTGAGACCTGCAAGCAGGTCGATAGGCTCGTTGCGGCAAGCTGTGATGCTTCCGTCTTCACCCGCATTGGATGGAGCGAATACCTGTACTTCGGAAACGATGGAATCGTATGCACAACCATCCATCACACGGTACTCCATTTCGAATACTACGTATGCCAGACCTTCGGATGAGAAGTTCGAACCGTCGATGCTCGCGTTAACCGCAGCGATACCGTCAGCAGAAGCCCACACACCACCGTTGTCATAGCCGGAGATCGTTCCGAAAAGATCAATATCGTCGCCGGAGCAGACATTTACTGTCTCACTTACATCACCCGCTTCGAGAACGATCGGTGTAATCGTGATCGCATAGTTGCCGGTAGCAGCGTTGAAGCCGTCGTGCAACAGGTAGTAAGTATTACCCGGTGTCAGACCGCAGACAGTGAAGTTCGGAGCGAGGCTCGTTCCACCGATCGCGTTGTCATTTGCCGCCAGGCGGAAGAATGAACCGTAGTTGTTGCAGTCGGTTGCAGAGTAAACAGCAGCCTGACCGTTATAACCTACAGCCGTGTTGTTGATGCGAACATTTCCGGACGGCGGAGCCACGAATGTAAACCATGTAGTGTTGTTCAGTGCGGCGTTTGCCCATCCTGTTGTGGTTTGAGCACCTGTTACCGGCGGAGCGATTGCGTTCTCACCCGGTGCAACTGTTGCACCACCGTTGTTCAGTGTATAAAGCGTACCGTCGGCCTGGAGCATCTGTGCACCACAAGGATCGTCGTTGGTCAGCGGCATCACTACAGTGATCGGGCCGGAGAAAGCAGACGAATACGTGTCGCAGACAGCCTGAACGTAGATCTGGTAAACACCACCTGCGATCAGATCGTTATCAGCTACCGTATCTGTAAGGTCGGTTCCGTCGGCTGGTACAGTTGTACCGGTACCCAGCTCGAAGCCAAGCTCGCCGTACTGAATGTTGAAGCCTGTTACTTCCACACCCGGCTGCTCAGGGTTTACTGCCCAATCCCAGCCCAGGTCAAGTGTATCTTCGTAAGTATCTCCGTAGATATCTGTCGGGTTAGAACAGTATGGATTTGTTGTGAACGTTGCCATTGTACCATCGCTGGTAATGCTGTCAGCCGAGCACTCGGAGAAGATGTAAACATCGTAGGTTGTGTTCTCAGTTAACGGAGCCAGTGTAATGAACGGATCCGTTGTTGTGAAAGTCGTTCCGCTTGTGGCAGGATCGAATCCTTCTTCACCGAAAACCACCGTCCATTCTGTTTCACCGTACTGGCTTGCTTCCCATGTAACCTGTGCCTCTTCAGAGAACGATTCGATTTCGATGTTACCCGGGTTCGGACACAGTGTTGTGTAGAAACGGATACAAGAGTTGTGAGTCAGGTAATAGTCGTCGTATTCAGATACGATGAACATTTCCTCATCTCCGGCTGCACCGATATAAGCATCAGCACCGTTATCCGCCCAATCCTGCGTTCCGCCGAATACAGCGTCTTCGTAGATGTAGAAGATCTCTTCCGTTGTTTCGTTGATGATCACCTGGAATGTTACGGTCTGACCGGCAACACCATCCCAGTGACGACGCTCGTCCCACTGAACGATGAAGAGGTTTTCACCGCCTACGTTCACTGTCTCATAATATACGTTTCCTTCACCGCCGTCGAGATCCTGGCTGTAAACATCCAGTCCTACGTTACCGAAAGAAATCCAGCCGTTTTCGCTTACGTAAACCTGGTCTGTGTTTTCTCCCTGGTAAGTCAGCGGGAAGCCTGCTGTTACCGTTTCCGCGTCACCGTCGTTGAGGTTCAGTGGAGTTCCTGTACCAGAGATATCGATGAAGCCAGGACCGCAGTTGTTATCCCAGGTCATGATCGGCTCACGTGTTGTGAAGCTGAACGGACCTGCAACAGCAGAACCCGGTACGCAGCCTGCAGCTACGTAGAAGTCGTATTCAGTTGCAGGATCGAGTCCGTCGATTGCCTGCGGGTTGGTTGCGTTGGTGATGATCTCACCTGTTCCCGGAGTAAATCCTTCAGGACCGTATTCAACCACCCAGTCAGTCTCACTTCCCTGAGCCGTCCAGCTCAAAGTAGCAACGTTATAACCGATATTGGAAACAGCCAGATCAGTCGGAGCAGTAGGCTCACCTACGATTACCATATAAGGTACGCTTTCGTTGGCACCGGCATCTCTTACAATTACATAGTGTACACCTGCAGCGAGGTCGGTCGGAATCGCTCCGAATGTACCACCGTCAACAGAGTAAGTAAAGCCAGGTGTTCCGCAAAGCACGTCTGTCTGCTCGAAAGAACCGTCAGCCAAGCCGTTGCAGCTTGCATCGATCGGCTCCAGAACAACGTCAACATCAGATACGATAATAGTCAGCTCGACACGCGGGCTGGAAGGACATCCTGTGAAATCTTCCTGCATGTAAACAGTCGAGTCTGCAGTTACGTTAGTTACCGTGAAAGTAGCACCTGTAGCGATTTGTGATCCGCCAACTGCCGAATCCCACCAGGTAATTGTAGAAAGACCTTCGGAAGGTACAACGGTGATTGTTGCATCGCTGCCGGAGCAAACACCTTCGTCTGCTGCCAATGGCTCCAGTTCAGGACAAGCAATATTGATCAGGTGATCTTCTGTTTCACCATAGCCATAGATAAGGCAAGGCTCGAGATCAGAACCGGAATAGCCTTCCGCACAGATCACGCGCATTACGGTGTTACCCGGTACGGCATTCGCAGGAACAACAAATGAGCCTTCGATTGTTTGCGGGCTGATTTCCGTATCCGGAGAAATGAAAATTTCCTCTCCCGGATCGTTGAATGAGCCGTTCTGGTTGAAGTCGATCCACACACCGATACCACTTGCATAGTAATCAGGACCGTCGCACTCGTCTTCATCGATAGAGAAGTCTACGTTCTGTCCGGGCGTTAAGCTGGTCATTGCAGGCAAAGTCAGGAAGTTCGAATATTGGCTAAGCATAGAGCCAGGGCCTGGAGCTTCGTTGTCGCAACCATTTTCATCCGCATAATCCGGATCGGTAGATGCACCGTTCACGGTTACTTTAAAGATTTCTTCGTCAATCGTGTTTTCTGCATAGCTTTCGCAGTAGCATTCCATAAACGGACTAATATCAACGAATACCGGCGTAGTTGTGTCGGACATACCGCTGCAGGTTACAATTGCACGGTAGTAAGTAGCTTCAGATTGGGAAAGCGTCAGGTTCATACCTTCAGCTCCGGGAATGTCTGTATAGGAAATGTCATCCGTAGAAGACTGCCATTGGTAAGTCTGACCGGTAACACCCGCCGCACTTGGAATGGTCACGAAGAAATTGGTCATCGGACAGATCTGGGTAACGCTCGCTTCAGCATCACCTGCTGTCGGCGGTGCCGTACATTCAACTGCCTGAACAAACGTAATGCTGCCGATGAAGCCGCGTGGATAGTTACCCGGCGTTACCGGATACATACCACCACCCCATGATACGCCTGTACCTGTGCGTAGCTCCACACCATCGCCTTCGAACGTGTTGAGTACAGAAGCATTTAAGTCCATATAACGAATGGCATTCGCTGAGAATCCAAGCGCGTATGTTTCCCCCGCCGGAATAATCAGTGACATACCTGAAATCGCAGGAACAACACCATCGCCGTTATCTGTATTATACAGCGTATTCGACCCTGCTAATTCCCAGCCGTTCTGACCAACACCAACAGTTCCGGCAGTCCATACACCTTCCTCGTCGATCGGAGTCGGGTTATACAATAAGACCGCGTTTTGTTCGTCGGAGAAATCAAAATGACAGGCAATGTCCGTAATAACGATGTCATAAGCGTTGCTGTTATGAACCTGGAACGTTACGGAAGCGTTCCCGTTGGTTGCGACGTGATCCGTCGCTACTGTGGTTTGGGCAAAAGCAAGCCCATAACCCAACCAACAGACTAGAAGTGTCAGTAATGGTTTTTTCATAATTATAGATGTAATGTAGTTCTAACCAAAAATACCAAACAGGTTTATAGGAATCCAAGAAAAAGCATAATTTCATGAATATGAATCATTTTTAACGTTTTATGTTAAGAATTTAAACCCAAAACTTCACTGGAAAAGCGACGAATCCGACATTTCACTACTTTCGCAATGTGAATACGGATCTGACATCGAAAACGGCCCTTGTATGCGGGAGCACGCAGGGAATCGGTAAAGCGGTCGCTATGGAGCTGGCTGCAATGGGCGCAACAATCGTACTGGTTGCCCGAAACGAACAAAAACTTCAGGATACGCTGGTCGAATTACCCGCAGCCCACGGACAAACCCACGAATACCTCGCTGCCGATTTCAGTAAGCCGGAAGAGCTGAAAGCCGTGATCGAACAATTCGTTCAGCGCGGTAAGACCGTTGACATTCTTATTAATAATAGTGGCGGACCGAAAGGCGGCCCTATTCTCGATGCGGCCGTTTCTGAATTCATCGATACGTTCAACCAGCACCTGGTATGCAATCATATACTTGTTCAGGCATTGGTCACTGGCATGAAGCAACGCGGCGGCGGAAGGATCATCAACATCATTTCGACAAGCGTGAAACAGCCGTTGCCAAATCTCGGCGTGTCGAATACGATTCGTGGAGCCGTAGGAAACTGGAGCAAGACNNTAATAATGTATTGCCGGGAGCAACGAACACGATTCGCCTGCAAAGCATTGCCGAAGTGAAGTCGGAAAAAACCGGAGAATCCGTAGCGGAGATCTTCGACGAAATGGCTTCCGAGTCGCCGATGAACCGCATTGCAGAGCCAACCGAAATTGCTGCTGCAGTAGCGTTCCTGGCTTCTCCAGCCGCGAGCTATATCAACGGAATCAATATTCCTGTCGACGGCGGGCGCACGAAGTCTCTGTAAAGTTTATTGATTTAAAGTTGGGCGCTGGTTCAGCTGGCTTAGCGATATTATGAATTAGCTTGATAATTATCATTGCTAATTAGCGGAGCAGCGATGTGTGCCCCACAATCGTTTCTTCGATACCTGAAGTCGTAATGTACCTGATCTTATAGGTATAGGTTCCGTCTTGGCAAAGCATGCCATCGTACGTTCCATCCCATTCGAAGCGAACTTCATCGGAAGTATAGACTACTTCGCCCCAGCGGTTATAGATCCAGACGGTGAGCTCAGCAATATTAACAGTGCTGGCCGAGAACGTATTGTTGAAACGGTTACCGTCAGGTGTGAAGGCGTTCGGCACATATACCCAGTATTCTTCGAGAATGGTGATCGGCTTGCGAACGGTATCCACACAACCAATCTCATTTGTCGCTACCAGTGTTACGATATAATCGCCCGGAACATCGTAGGTGTTGTTCGGATGAACCATCGTAGAACCGTGTCCGTCACCGAAATCCCATTCGTAGCTCACACCGCCTGTTGTCAGGTTCTGGAAGGTGATCGGCAGATCTTCGAACAAAGTGTGGCTCGAGATTACGAAATCGGCTACCGGCGCTGTAACGTTCACCGTCATGGTTCCGGTTATCGTAAAGGTTTGGCATTCGTCCGATACGATCACCGTGTATTCTGTTGTCGTGTTAGGACTAACCGTTACGGAAGCCGTTGTTTCGTTGGAATGCGGCCAGTAATAGAAGTATTGTCCGTAGCCACCCTGAGCGGTTGCCGTAATAACGGTCGGATCTCCGGGACAAATGGTCGGATCGGGCGACATCGTTACCACAAGCGGCGGGCTCGTAATGGTATACTGAATGGTAATCTGAACGGATTCGCCACACTGATCGGTCACAACGACGTTGTAGGAAGTTGACGACGCCGGTATCACTTCGACAGTCGAATCGGTACTGATGGTCTCGCCGTCTGCATTCGTCCAGACGTATTCATAGTTTCCTGCTCCACCGGATGGCGTAGCCACAAGCGTTGTCGGAACATACGGACAGATCTCCACAACATCCGGCGTTGTAGCAACGCTCAATGGCTGGTAAACCGGCACATCGACGGTTCCGGAACCTATGGCGGATTCGCCGAGGCAATTATCGGTAACCGTTACGGTATACGTTTGTGAGCTAGTCGGAGAAACGAAAATCGAAGAAGACGTTTCGCCGGTATTCCATACATAAGTATAAGGTCCTACACCACCGGTTGCATTAGCGATCAGCTCTACGAGATCTCCCGGACAAAGCACATCCGGATTTTCAACCGTCACGGCAACAGGCTGCAGATCGTTGNNCCATTACACGGATCGGGAATATCAAAAATCAGGTCGACAGTTTCTTCGCCCTCGGCAAGTCCATCGCTGAATGCACTGAAATCGAACTGGATCTGGGTTTGCCCCGGTGCAAATGTTACAGAAGGTGGAATGTTATCGTAGTCAACGCCTTCCGTTGCCGTTCCGCCCACAGTGATTGGAACTGTCAAAGCTTCGGAAAGGTTGTTCGACTGACGTGTCAAAGTGACGGTCGTAGTCACACAGCCTTCCGCCATCGTTTCGCCGTCGTTGAAGGCGTCGTATGACAATTCGTATTCTACTTCAACCGGCACGCGAGATGTCAAGCTGTTTGCTTCGAGGAAAATTCCCGAATCCCAGACACCGTCACCGGCATCGGCGATCGCGATAACGAGGTGATACGTTTCACCGCATTCTACGGACGCAACAGCTTCGAGTACTTTCGTAAAACCGTCGTACTGAATGTATTGATTGCTGCTGTTATATGGACCGTTCATACCGGTTCCGTTGTAAACGTAATTGGCGCAGTTGTTACAAGGACCGGTGTTGTTCGGACCGTTATTAACGTTGTTGATCGCCACCGGTGTTCCGTTCGGCAGGCGCGCCATATTGTGAAGCGTATAACCCGGGCCCGAAATGAAGAACGCGAACACGTCATTGTAATCCGATCCTACGTATTCCGGATATTCTTCCGACCCGAAAACATAGCGGAAACGGACCGTATCCGAATAAGGAACGAAATCGAATTCGAGGATCGCAGCATTGTAGGTTGGAATTCCACCGATGAGGTTCGACAAACGGCTGTAACCGCCGGCGTTGTTATTCACACCGCAGTTGGCCATGTCGTTCGGACCTTGCGGACCGTTGCCGTTATCGTAAATGGTTCCTGTTGTGATAATGACACCTTCATTGATACCGAGGTTGGTGCCTGTTGCATTGAAACGTCCGATCGACGTAGAAGCACCCGTGAAGGTAATATTGGATACTGTTACTCCGGGCCCCAGGAGCACGTCCTGCACCAATTGTCCCGGAGACATCGCGCTGGTAGTCAGCTGACTGAAGCCGAAAAGGGGAAGGAGGGCTAATATGGAGAGTAAGTATCTCATTTAATCATAAAACGTAGCTGCGTGAAAAACGTTGTCAGATCCTTAGCAAATAATAGACCAAAGTGTTCATCCACTGATTAACTTGTAAAAATTAGCGAATAATCGGGAATTAAATCCGTTTTTTCGGAAATTTTAATCCTGATCCCGAAAAACATATACGAAGATAGTCATACATTGGTTTCCACAGACTTAATGGAAAATGTAAAATTGAAAATTGAAAAGTTGAGGGCCAGGTAGACTAGTAGTAATTTGACCCCTTTCAATTTTACATTTTACATTTTACATTTTCAATTCTAAGGTCGGATTCCCTGTAATGAGCAAAGATTGCGGTAAACGCCTCCCAATGCCAGCAGCTCGTAATGCGTGCCGCGTTCCACGATTTTTCCTTTGGAAAGCACCAGGATCTCGTCTGCGTTCTGAACCGTGCTCAAACGGTGCGCAATGATCAGCGTTGTTTTGTCCTGCATGAGCTCGTCGAGCGCTTCCTGAACGATCTTCTCGCTTTCCGTATCGAGCGCCGATGTGGCTTCGTCGAGGATGAGAATGGACGGATTTTTCAAAATCGCACGCGCAATGCTGAGTCGCTGTTTCTGACCGCCCGAAAGCTTGTTTCCGCGCTCGCCGATCATCGTATCGTAGCCGTCTTCGAGGTTCATGATGAAGTCATGTGCATGAGCGATCTTCGCAGCGCGCATGACCGATTCTCTTGAGCTGAGCGGCATTCCGAAAGCGATGTTATTGAAAACGGTGTCGTTGAACAGAATGGATTCCTGCGAAACGATCCCGATATGACGGTGCAGATCTTCGAGGCGGTATTCTTTCAGGTTCACGCCATCGATGGAAATGCTGCCCTCCACGACGTCGTAAAAACGTGGCAACAAATCGGCGATCGTCGATTTACCACTACCCGATTCGCCCACCAGCGCAATGGTTTTGCCTTTCGCAAGTGTGAAGTTGATGTCGCGCAACACCCAGTCTTCCTTGTAACGGAACGATACATTCGACACTTCTACCGATTGCTCGAAAGCGATCAGCGGTTTCGGGTGCTCGGCTTCGTAAATGTTTTCGTCGGTATTCAGAATTTCGTTGATGCGATCCTGCGAAGGCTTGGCTTTGTTCAGGTTCGCCACCGAAGTCGCAATTCCCTGGATCGGGCGTAGCAGCTGCGAGAAAATAATAATAAAGGTTACGAATTTCTCACCCGTTAAGCCCGATTGGCCGTCGAGGATCATTACTCCGCCAAACCAGACGAGACAGATCATCACCATCGCTCCAAGCGTTTCGTTGAGCGGCGGCGACAGATCGCGCTTGCGGAAGGCTTTGGTGATCAATTGCTGGTGGCGCAGGTTGATCTTTTCAAAATTCTTACGGACCTGATCGGTCGCGTTGAATGCTTTCACGACGCGAATTCCGCCCAACGTTTCGTCAAGCGCCGAATACACGATCCCGTTCTGCTCCTGCCCTGCCCTGGCCGTTCGTTTCAGGCTTCTTCCGATACGCGAGATCACGAAAGCGGAAAGCGGCAATAATATGAAGGAGATCAAGGTCAGCTTCGGACTGATGTACAACAATCCAATGACGCTGGTTAATACGGCGAACGGCTCACGGAAAACGAGCTCCAGTAAAGCTACAACCGCAATTTCGATCTCGCCCACGTCGCNNATCCGGGCCATGAGATCGCCTTTGCGCTCTTCCGTATAGAACGACATCGGCAGTCTGAGCGCTTTTGCGTAGAGCTTGTTCTTGATGTCGCGCACAACCGCCATGCGCAGCTGCGACTGATGCCAGATCGCTCCGTAGCGGAACACGTTTTTCAGAAAGAACGCGATCACTACGCTGATGCAGACAAACAGCAGAGCATTTTTCGGGTCCTGATCGACCAGCTGCTGCATTTTATATTGATAGACATCGGAAATGTAATCGACAATTCCCTTGATTCCGCCCTGGTAAACAGGTTCTTCAATGCGTTCAGGAGCCTTTCCGACAGCGAAGATCATTTGCAGGAACGGGATAAACAACACGATCGATACGAGGTTGAAAATCACAAACAACAGGTTGTAAATGATCGTAAGTATCGCCTGCCAGCGGTAGGAGAAGGTGTAACGGTAAATTTCCAGCAATGATTTCATTCGGGACAAAGATACGGTTTAGTTGGAAGTTGCGAGTTACTGGTTGGAAGTTGGGTTTCTACCGAAGACCGGGACCAAAAACTCATAACTGGCAACTCTTAACTTCTAACTCGTAACTTCAAACTAGCAACTTCTAACTTCCAACTCTTCAACTATCCAACTATCTTTGCACCATGAGCTCGATCAGACAAAACAGAATTGAAGGCGTAATCCAGGAAGAATTGTCGCTTTATTTCCAGCGCAATGCCCGTGAAGTATGCCTGGGCGCGATGGTAAGCGTGACGGTTGTTCGCGTGACTCCCGATCTTTCGCTGGCGAAGATATTCATCAGTATTTTCCTGGGACCGGGTAAAAAGGAAGTCCTGGAAAGCATTCGCGAAAATGCCAGCAGAATCCGCGGTGAAGTGGGCAAGCGCCTGAAAAACATGCACCGCATTCCGGAGCTGGTGTTCTATGTCGACGATTCGATCGACTACGCCGAAGAGATTGACACTTTATTGAAAAAATAGCCATCAACGTTCCGTTTTACATAGCGCGCCGGTATTTACGGCATACGCAGAAACAGCGGAATCTCGTGCATTTGATCACGTGGGTTTCGGTGATCGGCATTGCGATTACGACAGCTGCGCTCGTCATCCTGATCGCTGCGTTCAACGGAATCGAAGGCATGGTGGAACGGCTTTACAGCGCTTACGATGCGCCGATTACGATTCGTTCCGCCGAAGGAAAGACATTCCTCGAAGGGACCGTTTCGCTGGAGAAAATCAAAAAGATCGAAGGCGTTACGCGCGTCAGTCGTGCAGTGGAAGAGATCGTCATCCTGAAAAACCAGAAAAAATGGGTGAACGCCCGCATGGTTGGAATCGATGGCAATTTCCTGGAAACCTGCGACATTACACACCATATTGTAGACGGCTACCCCAGCCTGGAAACGAACGGTCAGCCGAACGGTATTATCGGAGCAACGCTGCTGGATAAGCTCGACGGCTACATTCCGCAGATCGGCGGACTGGAAGAAATTCAGCTCTACACGCCTTTGCGCGAAGCTTCCGTGGCCAAACGAAAAAGTCCGTTCAAAACCGCACAGCTGGCCATCAGCAGCCGCATGAACTACAACCGCGAGGTGAATATGCAGGAATTGCTCGTTCCGCTTGAGTTCGCCCGTGAACAATTGAATTACACGACCGATCTTTCGGCACTTTATATCGGTGTTCAGAAAGATGCCGATCCGATGGACGTCAAGGAACGCATCAGCGAGCTGGTCGGAGCGAAATTCGTGGTCAAAACCGCTGCAGAAAAGAACGAGCTGATCTTCAAAACCAGCCAGTCGGAAAAACGCATCGTGATCATTATTCTCGTTTTTGTGTTCATTCTCGCGGCTTTTAACCTCATCGCGTCGCTAACGATGCTGTTCATCGAGAAAAAAGACAATATTCGTACGATGAGCTATTTCGGCGGCGGACAGGGCTTTGTATTCCGCATCTTTTTCTACGAAGGATTGCTGATCGCCGCGAGAGGCATTCTGATCGGACTCACACTTGGAACGGCCGTTTGTTTGATTCAGATCTACGGAAAAGTGCTGCAAATGCCGAATTCCAACGGCGAAGCTTTCCCGATCGAATTTACCGTAGGCGACGGCTTGCTGATCGTCGGACTGGTGAGCCTGCTCAGCACCCTGACTTCTTTTATCCCGGTTTATTACCTGGTTCGCAAGACCGAAGCCTGATTATTCCGAATCCTTTTCTTTTTTTCCCTGCAGGCGGCCACGTAAGCCGATCACGGTAATATCATCCGTTTGTTCGTGTCCTTCCGACCAATTCGACCAG
>DJFN01000077.1:319-6698 GCA_002432085.1 Flavobacteriales bacterium UBA5871 | reverse complement strand
CGAATGCTGGGGCGAAGGAACCGCGACGTTCATGATCCTCGGAAATATCTGTACGCGTTCCTGTGGTTTCTGTGCCGTTCAAACCGGTCGACCTGACGAAGTTGACGAATTCGAGCCGGGACGTGTGGCCCAAAGTGTAAAGCTGATGGGTGTGAAACACGCTGTTCTGACTTCCGTTGACCGCGACGACCTGAAAGACGGCGGCGCCGGCATCTGGGCGCAGACTGTGCGCGCAGTGCGTCATCAATCGCCGCAAACGACCATGGAGACACTCATTCCGGATTTCGCCGGAAAATGGGAAAACCTGCAGCAAATCATCGACGTCGCTCCTGAGATCGTTTCACACAACCTCGAAACTGTTCGTCGTCTGACCAAACAGGTCCGCATCCAGGCCAAATACNNATGCTCGGCCTGGGCGAGACCGACGAGGAAATCGCCACCGCAATGGACGACATGCGCACCGCCGGTGTCGACATTCTCACGCTCGGACAATACCTCCAGCCAACGCCGCGTCACCTGCCGGTTGCTGAATTCGTAACGCCGGAGCGCTTTGAAGAATACCGCGAGCTCGGCCTCAAAATGGGCTTCCGTTACGTAGAAAGCGGCCCGCTGGTGCGCTCGTCGTATCATGCGGAGAAGCATATTTTTGAGATGTAATGCGCTTTTTACTCGTTATATTTCTGCTGATTTCCGGTTTCTCATTCGCACAACAACCTGAACCGAAGAATACCCGTACGTTAGTGGAAATTCCCAAGACGCATGGAATCAAAACAACAGAAAGTTGCAAGATTGTTTTACGCCTGCAGATCGATGAATACGGAAATGTGCTTGGAGCTGAACTGGACCGATCAATGACCACAACCGCAAATATGGAATTGATCAACCAGGTGATCGCCGTAGTTAAAGAACAGACTAAATACAGCACGTTGCCTGGCGTTCCCGAGCAAACGGTATCATTAACCATTCGGCTCAAATCCGATTAATCGACCTGAAAACAATTCGCTTTGCCAATTATGAATTATGCATTCCGAATTGTGCATTATTCCCCCAAGAACCGCTACCTTTACCCAGCAAATTCGAAATGAGTTATGAGTACGTTTGATGTCACCATTATAGGTTCAGGACCCGGCGGTTATGTCGCTGCGATCCGTTGTGCACAGCTGGGAATGAAGACCGCGCTGATCGAGAAATACGCTACACTGGGCGGTACCTGCCTGAACGTGGGCTGTATTCCGTCCAAGGCGCTGCTGGATNNGAGCATTTTTTCAATGCGAAGCACAATTTTGCCGCACATGGTATCAAGCTCGATAACCTCGAAGCCGATCTCACCCAGATGATCGCCCGCAAGGAAGAAGTCGTTTCGCAAACCTGCAACGGCGTGAAATTCCTCATGGACAAAAACAAAATCACCGTTTACCAGGGCGTTGGCTCATTCGTAAATGCAACAACGATCGCAATCACCGACGGCGACGGCAATAAAACAGAGATTTCTTCCAAAAATACCATCATCGCTACGGGATCGAAGCCTAACTTCTTCCCGGGAATGGAACCGGACAAGGACCGCATCATCACGTCTACGGAAGCGCTCAAAATGAAAGAGATTCCGAAGAAGATGATCGTGATCGGCGGTGGTGTGATCGGACTGGAGCTCGGTTCGGTTTATGCCCGACTCGGTTCTGAGATCGAAGTGGTCGAATTTGCAGATGCGATCTTCCCTACCATGGACCGTGGACTCGGGAAAGAATTCATCAAGATCCTGAAAAAAGAAGGCTTCAAGTTCAACCTCGAGACCAGCGTTCAGAAGGTTGAAAATACCGGCAGCGGCGTGAAAGTGACGGCTGTGAACAAAAAACAGGAAACCATTACGCTCGAAGCGGATTACTGCCTCGTAGCCGTTGGCCGTAAAGCTTACACCGAAGGACTGGCGCTCGAAAACGCCGGACTTTCTGCCAATAACCGCGGACAGATCGAAGTAAACGATCATTTGCAAACAGCCGTTCCGAATATTTACGCTATCGGTGACGTGGTGCGTGGCGCAATGCTCGCTCACAAAGCCGAAGAAGAAGGCGTTTANNCCATCCCGGGCGTTGTTTACACGTGGCCGGAAATCGCGGCGGTGGGCAAAACCGAAGAAGAATTAAAAGCTGCAGGCGTGAACTACAAAGCCGGTCAGTTCCCGATGAAAGCTCTCGGACGTTCCCGCGCAAGTATGGACACAGCCGGTTTCATCAAGATCCTCGCAGACGCAGAAACAGACGAAATCCTGGGCGTTCATATGATCGCTGCCCGTGCGGCCGACCTCATCATGGAAGCCGTTACAGCGATGGAATACCGCGCTTCTGCTGAAGACCTGGCGCGTATCTGTCACCCGCACCCGACTTACGCGGAAGCAGTGAAAGAAGCGGCACTCGCAGCAACGGACAACCGCGCATTGCATATTTAATCAAAAACTGATTCCCTTCTTTCAGGAGGAACCAATCTCCCCCTTTGGAGGGGGATAAAGGGGGAGGATATGAAAAAAACAGGCGTTCTGCTCATCCAGCTCGGCACACCCGACAGCCCGTCGCGGAGTGATGTCGCACGTTACCTGCGCGAATTTCTCAACGATCCGCGCGTAATCGATATTCCCTGGCTTTCGCGAACCATTCTCGTGAACGGGATCATCGTTCCGTTTCGCGCGCCGAAATCCGCGAAGATTTACAAGGAATTGTGGGAGCTTGGAAACGGCGTTTCTCCCCTGCTCACCTATTCCGAAAGCGTGAAGAACCTTGTTCAGCAGCGTTTCGGGAGTGAAGACGTGACAATCGAGCTCGCTATGCGCTATCAGAATCCGTCCATGGATTCCGTGCTGGAAAAGATGCGCAAAGCGAATTACGAGCAGATCGTCATTATTCCGCTGTTCCCGCAATATGCGAGCGCTTCGACAGGCTCTGCCATCGATAAGGCCATGGAGATCATCCGCAAATGGTGGGTGATTCCGGATATCAGGATCGTGAGCCAGTTTTACGACCATCCGGGCTACATCGATTCTATCGTTGCCCGCGCAAATGCGTTTAATCTTGCGGAATACGACCGCGTGATGTTCTCCTACCACGGTTTGCCGGAACGTCACGTCGACAAGGTTTACGAAAACGGTCGTTGTGAAGGCCATAATTGCGAAAACGAAGTCGGCGAAGAGGCAACATTCTGCTACAAAGCCACATCGTACGCCACAACGCGCCTGATCGCGGAAAAACTTGGACTTTCAAGAGAACAATACACGGTGAGCTTCCAATCACGTCTCGACCAGAAATGGATACAGCCGTTCTCCGACCAGGTGATCGAGCAATGGGGCAAGGAAGGCGCGAAGAAAATTCTTGCTTTCAGTCCGGCGTTTGTTGCCGATTGCCTTGAAACGCTTATCGAGATCGGTGAAGAATACCAGGAAATCTTCGAAGCGAACGGCGGCGAGAAAGTACAGCTTGTACCGAGCTCAAACGATCATCCACGGTTTATCGATTGTATAGAAGATCTGATTCGGAAGAATGCCAATTGACAAGGTAATTGACAATTGACATTGGACAATTGTCAATTGCAGGTTGTCTTAGATCAGGAAGAACGACAATCCCACTCCCAACAAAATAGCCGTTAATTTGGCGAGATTGAACTTGTGATTTTCGCTGGTTTCGAAGATGATCGTGGTCGAAATGTGGAGAAACATCCCCACGACGATTGCCAGCAGAAGATCCATATTCGCGAAATCACCGCTCGTTTCGGCCATCCAGCCAATGAACATACCAAACGGCGTCATGAAACCGAAAATCAGGAGCAAAATCCACGAAAGCTTAATGCTGACCTGCGACTGGCGCAATAACGTCATTAACGCAATCGCAACCGGCAATTGGTGCAAAACGATTCCCAGCAACAGCGATTCGTGGTGATGGCCTTCATGCGTGTGATCACCGAAACCGGCCAGCGGAATCCCTTCGATGAACGAGTGAACGGAAAGCGAGATCAGCAAGGCATACGGCAATTTCCGTTGCGTGTGAACGTGGATGTGTCCGTGCTCTATACCGCCTGAGAAATACTCCAGGAAGAGCTGGATCAGAAAGCCCGTCAGGATCCATAAACCGATGGAAGTCGTGTGCTCGTGGTACAATTCCGGCAGAAAATGCACGAAGGCGATCGCCAGCAGGAATCCGCCGCTGAAAGCCAGGCTGAGCTTGATAATTTGCTGACGGTTCTTCTTTTCGAGGAATACGACCAACAATCCGCCCGCAACCACGGACACAATCAGGAACAGCGTATTAAGNNGTATCAGATCATTCATACTTTCTTGCAAATCAGGATAAGACGTTCGGAATTCAGCTCGTTGAACGGCTCGAGCTGGTAACTGCCGTAAACGTTTTCAATACGGAAACCGGCATTCCCAAGCAGCTGCTGGAAATCCATCAGGTCGAGCGCCTGGACCTTTTCCTGGAAAAAATGCGAGCGGCCGTCAGCTTCGAATGCGATCGTTTTCACGATGCGGCCGTTCACCACTTCCTTTTTAATGTGGAACAGGATTTCGCCTTTCCGCAGCTCCTGACGCGTTTTCAGCTCGCGAACGACTTTATCGGCGTTCATGAAATCGATCACCAGCAATCCTTCGGCATCCAGCGCGTTGTGGACACTTTCGAGCGCCTTTGCGTTATCGCTGATCGTATCGAAATAACCGAAGCTGGTAAACAGGTTCATCACCACATCGTAACGGTCCGAAAGCGGATCGCGCATATCGTGAACGATAAACGTCAGCCCTTCCGGAGCGTGTTCGCGCGCCAATTGGATGTTATTTCGGGAAAGATCGGCGCCGGTAACGCGAAATCCAAGTGCATGGAGCACCCGCGCGTGTCGGCCGGAACCACAGGCCAGGTCGAGAATGCGCGTTCCTTCGGCCAGACCGAGATGCGCACACAGTCGTTCGATAAACCGCTGAGCTTCTATCTCATCCCGGTTGTCGTACAACACATGGTAATACGGCGAATCGAACCACGTTGCAAACCATTCGTTCTGTTGCTGCTCCTGCATGCCCGCAAAAGTAGCACATTTCTTTGAGCCGGTAAGCGGAAATCCTACCTGCAATAGCCGTTCAACGAAAAAAGCAGAACCGAAAGACTATTCTATGACCATTCGTTTTTTTTCTACCAACTCCGCAAATTGTTCGACAGGTTTGTTATATTTGCCTCACTTCGCAGAACACTAATGATTAAAAACGATATCTACGAACTGTACCAGACAATGGAACGGGAAAATATCCTGCTTTCGTTCAAAGGTGTCGTTACTTCGGATCTGCTGACGTCTGTTCTGTCCATTATGGAATCCAAGATGGACTATATGGAAGAGTCGCCGAAAACCAAGAAGAAAGTGTTCAACGTACTGGTGGAATGTCTGCAGAATCTGTATCATCACATTGATTCGGAAGATGTTGACAAGAACCAGATCGAAGCGAAATCAGCTTTATTCATGATTGCGAAACGAAATGATCAGTTTGTGATCCAGACAGGCAATTATATTGAGCGGGAGAACGGTGAAGAATTGAAAAGGCGCATTGATACCATCAACAGTATGGACCGGGACGAGTTGAAAAACTACTACCAGGAAGTGCTGAATAATGGTAATATGTCGGATAAAGGGACGGCCGGACTGGGCATGATCGATATTGCCCGTAAATCGGGAAACAAGCTCGATTACCAGTTTCTTCCCATTAACGACCAGAGCAGCTTTTTCTGTTTGAATATTAAAATTGATTGATTTAGGATTATGGAAAACTTACATCTTGAAGGCTCGGCGAAAACGCCTTCTATTCATTTCGATGCCGCTTCAGGCAAACTTGAGCTGAAAGGTCGTTCGATTCCTGAAAACTCCGTGGAGTTTTACAAACCGCTTAACGACTGGATCGACGCCTATGGAAAATCACCTGTATCGGAAACGGAAGTTGACGTAAAGCTGGAATACTTTAACACGTCATCCTCCAAATGTATTCTGGACCTGTTCAAAAAACTGGAATCCATTTCCGGTGAGCGTACGAAAGTGACCGTAAACTGGTTCTATGAAATGGACGACNNGGCCAGGATTACCAGGCGATCATCGGGCTTCCGTTTAAGATAATCGAAGTAGAAGAAATCTGAGACCCCTGCTCCCTCGCCAAAACGAGGGAGTTTTTGTTTATGCAAAAGCGAATTGGTATCACCGGTGGGATCGGCTCAGGCAAAACGACCGTCTGCCACGTCGTGGAAACGATGGGCTTCCCGGTCTATTATTCCGACGACAGGGCCAAGGCGCTGATGCAGGAAGATGCCGTTCTCATTGCAGCCATCAAAGAAACGTTCGGCGAACAGGCCTACAAACATGCCGGGCTCGA
>DJFN01000077.1:0-279 GCA_002432085.1 Flavobacteriales bacterium UBA5871 | reverse complement strand
GCCACCGAACAGGAAACCGAGCTCGTCTTCCAGGAATCCGCCCTGCTGTTCGAAACGAAAGGCTACCAACGTTTCGACGCCACTATTTTAGTTACCGCACCGGAACCGATCCGCGTGCAGCGCATTCTTAAGCGCGACAATGCTACCGAGACAGCTGTTAAAGCACGAATCGCCAACCAGCTTCCGGACGAAGCTAAAATTCCGTTAGCCGATTTCGTTATTCAGAATGACGACCGAGAGCTCGTGTTGCCGCAATTGGTGGAGATTATTTCGAAGTTG
>DJFN01000068.1:14448-19284 GCA_002432085.1 Flavobacteriales bacterium UBA5871 | reverse complement strand
GTAACCAATTCCGTTCAGCGCTTCGTTCGGCCCGATTCCGTAAGCATTGTCTATTTCGTCATCGTCCTGGAAAGGTCCTTCGAAGAAATCCACACCGACTGCCGGCGGAGCGGCGCCATAGCCCTTCCAACCCGCGTTGTTGCCGTCGTAGTTGTCGCCGTTGTAGAGGTATCCGAGTCCGCGGTTGACGTCACAGCCCACGTAATCGTCGAACGGATCGCCGAGCGCACCGTCGATGAACACTCCGAAATAAGTATTGTAAAGCGTTTGCGTTCCACGGTTGATGAGCTCGTAGTTGTAGAACGTCATGTTGTTGATCTCGTCATTCGTAGCAAAAGCAAATGCCTGGGCGCGGATCTCCATCCCGATCGGATCGCCGCCCGTTTCAGTGTGAATATTGCCCTTGTCGTTGAGCACCCACCAGAAGTTCAGATCACCGTAGAGCGAAACACGCCGGTCGACTTTGCATTCCTTTTCATTTTTGAAATCATACCACGGATAATCACCGTCTTCCCAGCGATAGGTTCCGTCGTCGTCGCGATCATAGAATGGTGCCAGGTAGTAATCCTGTCCTTTCGAAGGATCACCGTGTGCCGGCCATTTTTTGATAAAATCGGGCACCTGGTAATTCGGGAAATTGGTCGCCTGAAGGTTCGTTCCGTTTTGCTGATCTTCCAGTCCGGCGTTGAACCAGCTGTCGAACTGGCGCACGAGGTCCTGGCTGGTCACATAATGCTGATCGTATTTATAGCAATCGTCCTGATCGATCGTCGCGTCTCCCTGTGAAAGCGGACCTGTCCAGTAATCCGAGCCTTCGCGGTAACGCAGCGCGGCCAGCTTGAGCTGGTTGTTGACATCCGTTCCGCCGAGCCACAGTGCCGAAGTAAAAAGCGCCATGATGCCCGAGTTCTTGGGAACCTCGTATTGGGAAAGGTTTTGTCCGGGGATCTGCCAGAGATTTCCGGCCGTGTGTACCATTGCCCGCACGTTGTTGAGCTCGAGATACGTCGTTTTATTCGGAGGAGCACAGCCGGCACCTTTGGTGATATCGGTAGCGATCGTGTTGATCTTCCCGCCAGGCGGCTGTCCTGACACGTACAACAACGTCAGAGCACAAAGCAGCGTGAGGTAGCTTTTCATAAGAGCTTTCTTTATGGAACCAAAATAAGGAGAACAGCTGGAAAAGTCTTATTCAAAAAAGAATGAATCTGTGAATCTTGTGGCCTTCACCACAAAGGAGCAAAGATTCAAATACGTCTATACTGCTTAAGGGAGCAAAGGGACCCGTATTTTCCTATTGTGCTTTTCCTGGCTTGAAAATCGTTTTGAGACCAATGGCATCCCGAAAGCTTTCGGGGAGGGGTGAAATGCATCTATTTTGATGAAAAAAATCAATATTGTGAGTACAAATTTGGATCCGGTTAACCGAAAAACACCCAAATCTCTTTGCTTCCTTCCCGATAGCCATCGGGAACACAGCACATACAAAAGTCTTTGCTCCTTTGTGGTGATGTTTATTTCCTCGGTAAGCAAGTCCCGAAATCGACGAGCAATTGAAAGAGGTCTTTGTATTCGGCGAAGGACAGCGCTTCGTAGGTATCGTACACGTCGTGGTAGTTCTTGTTCGGGCCCATGGTGTAGATGAAAAACGCCGGAACACCCGCTTCCGTGAAGAAGTAATGATCGGAATTGGCGGCCGGTCCGCGCGACCCGACTTTCACCAGGTAATGGCCCGCATCGTTCACTTTATTCAGGAACTCGAATTGCTTTTTGAACACCGTTGCATTGACCACCGTTACGCCTTCTTCCCCGCTTCCCATGATATCGAGGTTCGTGAGAAAAAGAATGTTTTCCAGCGGAAACAACGGATGGTCCACGTAATGATGACTGCCGATCAAACCGGCTTCTTCTCCTGCAAACGCCATGAAAACGATGTTCACGTCCTGCGGATTCTGTGCAAAGTATTTCGCCAGGGAAATGAGCATGGCCGTACCACTCGCATTGTCGTTCCCACCCGGAAAGTAGGTTTCCTGTCCCATGCGTCCGAGGTGATCGTAATGCGCCGTGNNCGCCGGAATGTAGCCGATCACGTTGCGCGCCGTGTGATCGATCAGTGATGCCCTCACATCGTAATCTAATACGATCTTGTCCGTTAGAGCCACTTTGGCGTTCTGTACCAGGAACATCGGGTAATTGTGCTGGCGTTCGCTCACCGACCAGGTAAATTTGGTATTCGTTACGAGTATCACCGGCATTTTATTCGCGATCTGCTCGCCGGCCGAAATGAGCTTTTGANNGAAGCGTATCGCCTTTCGTTCCGCCGAGATTGATCGCAAAGCCAGTATAAAAAGGCTGTCCGGTGTTCGGATCGCGCTCGGAAGCCACACGTCGGATCGCTTCGGCAAGCCTGGTTGAGCTGAGTGCATCTTCGATCGCAAGCAGCTTCATGTTCTGGGCAGAACGCTTTCCGCCGCCGCTGGCCGGATCGACTACAAAGTCAACACCGGGCTGCAACGCATTTCCGTTGACGGACAGCTGCATTTGTGCCGGGAAAGTATTTACCTGGAACGTAAACGGCTGGAAAGCTGTTTCGCCGAACCATTGACAACCCGCTTTCTGCAATTCCGCAGCAATGAATTCCGCAGCAATGGAATCGCCACCATTGACGTAGCCACGACCGTGAAATTCCGGCGAACAAAGGGTTTTGGTAAGCTGACGGGCATACGCTTCATCCTGTGCAGAAGTCGCAAATGGCAGCAGCAGGAAGATTAGCAGGTAATTACGCATAGCGTCGCTCTACTTTTTTGGCGAATTCCATCACGAGATCACTGCGCTCGCTCCAGGAAAAACGGTTGGCGTATTCGCTGACAACCGAGCGTGCTTCTTCTTTCGATCCGAGGTTATCGAGCTTTTCGATGGCTTCGGTGTATTGCTCGTTCGAGCCGTGAAAGAGCTCTTCTACGATCTGCACGCGCTCGTTGAATCCGAAAGCGCCTTTGAGTGTATCGAGTCGCACGGACATCAGTCGCGATGCGAGGGAATCATCGGGTAAATGAAGACGATCGTAAAGCGGGTGACGATTTCCGGCTGGTTCTTCCACGTTCGGATAGCGCTCTTCTTCCGGCAGGGAAGGTTGTTCGGTCGTTTGTTCAAACACCGGTTCCGGCTTGTCAGCAGCAAAGCTCTCCTCGGCAACAGGTGCCGTTTCAGGTTCCTGCATAATCGGCTCTTCCCCCATGAACGAATCTTCCTGTTCAGCTGAAAATTCTTCGATCGGGTCCATGTGCTGCATTTCCGGAATTGCTGTTTCTTCCTCCGCAACAAACGGTTCTTCTTCAACGACCGGTTCTTCAGTTTCTTCCTGCACTTCCTCAGCTTGTAATTGGTGCGTGAATTCGGACTCCGGCTCTTCGTCAGGCTCGCTCAGCGAAAACAGGTCGAATCCTTCCGGCTCTGCCTGTTCAGCTGACAAGTCTGCAGTGGGTTCTTCAAAGAGTGGAATCTCCACATCCGGCTCACCGGTTTCAACAGAAGCTTCGGTCGTTACCAGCTCTTCTGCCACAGGCGTTTCAACTACCGGCTCAGGTTCTTTTACAACCGGCTGCAGCGTTCCGAAAACTTTCGCTTCGTAGGATTTATAGCGCAGAACAACGGCGCGCTCATGCACCTGTGATGCAGCTGCCACAAACGCCTCCAGTTCACCCTGTGTTGCACTTCCGTTCTTGATCTTCGCGATCAGGGCCGCCATTTCTTCAATCAGCGCCTGTGTGTCTATATTCATTTCTTGCTTCGTTTTTGGCGGTAATGACTTCGAATACAATCGATCCGAATGCATCTCCTGCAAGCTAAAATTAGACAATCCGCAAGGGTCGTTTCAGGGGTTTTAAGAATAGTTGTCTAAAGGGAATTGTTGATAACCGTTTCCGTTTCAGGAAGCTGATTGATCCTGTTCGCGGTGATTGTTCCGATACACCAACGCAACGACAATGAAGATCAACACCTCGACGAACGTGCACAAGAAAAACAGCAGCGCTTCACCAAGGCCCCAGGAGTCGCTCCAGATCAGCAGGAAAAAATAAATGGCCGTGATCGCTGCGATGATTCCCAGTCCGGTGAAGTAAATCCGATTGCCGCGTTTTCCCAGCTTTCGGAGTATCAGCCACGGTAAAAAGGCAGCCAGAAGAATAACCGGCAGAATGAAATCGTCCATGAAAATGTACCACAACAGCAAAGCGCCTCCGCCAAGCATCAGCCACGGTTTTTCACCGGCACGCTCGAGGTCACGCAGCGATTTCCAGTTGATCAGAACGGCAATTACCGCCAAAGCAAAGACGACGATGGTAGTTTCAGACATGGCGGCTACTTTTCAACATTTGGGTCATTTTGCTAACGGCGGCCTGAAAATCCGGTTGAATTCCGCCATTTTTAGCTCCTGAAAGTACCATTTTAACGCAAAACAAGCATGTTTTTAGAGCAATTCCCAACGGAAGGCCGGCAGCACGGCTGGATCGAAGTGATCTGCGGATCGATGTTCTCGGGAAAGACCGAAGAGCTCATTCGCCGGCTCAAGCGCGTAGAATTTGCCCAGCAGAAACTGGTGCTTTTCAAACCGGTTATCGACAACCGTTTCCACAACGAAAACGTGGTGAGCCACAAAGGATCGAGCTTCTTTGCCATTCCGGTGAGCAGCGCGGCGGATATTCTCACGAACTGGCGCAAAGAACGCATCGTGGCCATCGACGAAGCACAGTTTTTCGACGAACAGCTGCCGGAAGTCTGCAACGAGCTCGCCAGACAAGGCGTTCGCGTGATCATCGCCGGACTGGATATGGATTA
>DJFN01000068.1:0-14396 GCA_002432085.1 Flavobacteriales bacterium UBA5871 | reverse complement strand
TTCGTGTGGTAACTTAGCACATTACTCGCACCGAACGACGCGCGACGAGGGACAAGTGCTGGTTGGCGCTGTCGAATCCTATCAGCCGCTGTGCCGCTCGTGCTTCAATAAAATAGCGCATTGAAGTTAGCATACCCGCTCAGTACCTGCGCGCGGATCATGGCCGCGCAACCGACGACGATTCCACCGGAAATGGTCACGCACGTTCTGTACGATTCCCGCAAAATCCATGCTGGAACGGGTGGCTTGTTTTTCGCTTTAAACGGATTGAACCGCAACGGCGACGCGTTTATTTTCGACGCGTATGAAAAAGGTGTTCGCTGGTTCGTCGTGAGCGAAAAAGGGCTTATTCCCGAGCTTCCGAATGCGGTTTTCCTGAAAGTTCCGAATCCGCTGATCGCCTTGCAGAAACTCGCCGAGCATCACCGACAGCAATTCACTTATCCGGTGGTTGCGATTACGGGAAGCGTCGGAAAAACGACTTTCAAGGAATGGGCGTATCACATTCTCTCGCCTTCTTTGCGCGTGATTCGCAGTCCGAAAAGTTTTAATTCGCAGCTGGGTGTGGCGCTTTCGTTACTGGAGCTGCACCACGATGCCGATATCGCGCTGATCGAAGCCGGTATTTCGGAGCCGGGGGAAATGGAACGTCTCGAGAAAATGATTCACCCGACAATGGGTGTTCTGACGGCTTTCGGGAAAGCACACCGGGCGAATTTCGAATCGACCGAACAGCATTTGAACGAGAAACTGAAGCTGTTTCGCCATTGCGTACTGACATTCGTATCGTCTTCCGTGGAACTGAGCAAAAGCGAGCTTGCTTCGATAACCGGTGATCAGCCGGAACCGATCACACCACCGGCCGGATTCACGAAAGGCTACGCACCGATGATCGGTTTGCTGCACCGATTGGCGATGGAAATGGAAATCTCCGAACAGCAATTCGAAGAGCGTTTGCAGAACCTTCCACGACTGGCGCTCCGCATGGAAATCCTCGAAGGCTTGCAGGGAAATACGATCATAAACGACACTTACAATCTCGACGCCGATGCCTTGCGGGAAGCGCTCCATTATCAGCAGCAGCTGGCCGGAACGCGCAACCGGATTGTCGTGATCGGATTATCGGCCGGAAATAGCAATCAGCAAGCCGAATTGGAGCAGATTATCGCAGATTTCAATCCAAATCAGACGATTTTCATTGCTCCGGGCGATTCCATTCCGTGGCAGCAATTCCACAATAGCGTGGTGCTGGTGAAAGCCAATCGCGAGCGTTCTTTCGAGCTGGAAGTGAACAAAGGCAAGGAGCTCACGCATCGTACGGTGGTGGAAATTCACCTCAGCGCGATCCGTCACAACCTGGCGCATTTCAAAAAGCATTTGCGTCCGGGAACGAAGATCCTGTGCATGGTGAAAGCTTCGTCCTACGGTTCCGGAGCCGAACGCGTGGCGGCTTTTTTACAGCAGGAAAACGTGGATTATTTCGGCGTGGCGTTTGCCGATGAGGGCGTGGCATTGCGCGAAGCGGGTATTACGAAACCGATCGTGGTAATGAATCCCGATCCGGAGCACACGAGCCTGATCACGCGTTACGAGCTCGAACCGGCGATTTACTCGTTCGGTCAGCTCGACCATTTCGTTACCGGCCTGATCCACGAAGGGAAAACGGGTTATCCCGTTCATTTGAAATTCGACACCGGCATGCACCGACTAGGCTTTTCGCCTTCGGAAAAAGAACAGGTATTACAGGCCGTACTCTCGCAGCCGGAAATCCGCATACAGGGCGTTTATTCGCACCTCGCTGATGCAGACAATATGGAAAACAGCTTCACACAAACGCAGATCGCTGCTTTCAACGAGCTGAAAACCTTTTTCGATCTGCACCTCGAATATCCGTACCTCGCTCATTTGCTAAACTCGGAAGGTGCGCTGCATTATCCCGATGCACAATTCGATATGGTGCGCCTGGGCATCGTTTTGTACGGCTATGCCGGAGCTTCTTTGGCTGCCGAAATGCTGCCGGCCGTTCGCTGGAAAAGTGCCGTTTCGCAGGTCAAGCCCGTTCCGAAAGGCGATTGCATCGGCTACGGCTGTTCTTATGAAGCCGAAAAAGACATGACGATCGCCGTGGTGCCGGTTGGTTACGCCGACGGTTTCCGAAGAAGCCTGAGCAACGGAAAAGGCCGCGTGTTCATTCATGGAAAAGCTTGTCCGGTCGTTGGCCGTGTGTGTATGGACATGATCATGGTAGATGTAACCGGGATGTCCGTAAACGAAAACGATCCTGTAGAAATCATCGGAACGAATCAAACCATGGAAGCGTTCGCCGCGTCGATGGAAACGATTCCGTATGAAGTGATGACGGGATTGTCGAAGCGGATGCACCGTGTGTACGTGGAGGATTGAGTTGGAGTTGATGAGTTTTTGAGTTGGAGAGTTCTTAGTTGCAAGTTGCGAGTCAGGCAACTCATCAACTATCCTGACATCCTGAAGTCTTGACATCTTGAAATCTGCCTACCGGCAGGTGGATCTTAAAGTCATACAGTTTTAAGATTGAAATTCCGCGAATTATGTATTTTTGCCGCATGAGTAACGACCCGCACAAAGGCGACGAACAGGAAACATACAATGGTGTGACTTTAGGCGCACTGCTGATCCTCATTGGGCTGGCGTGGTTTACTTTCCCTTTCGTTTTCAGTGGTCGCGCGATGATCTATCCGTGGATCGTTTGCCTCGTTGGATTGATTACGCTGATCCGACACAATCGTAAGAAGTAGACTTCAGAATGGCAAGACGTCAGGACTGAAGACAATCTTCCAATTTTTTCACAACAAAAGGCACAAAGCTATTTGATGCACTGTATGTGGTTCGAAGCACTCATCCGCCGCGGCGGACGGATTACACAAAAGAAAAGCTCCGTATTAGAACTCACTGTTTGTCTAAAGACCGGTTGACTGACCGACTGGAGACCGGTGACCGGAGACTATCTACGCCTTGACGCGTTTCACCAATAAATACGCCTGGATTGCCAGGAAGCAGAAGAACAGGCTCATGAAGTGAATGCTCATTCCGCGGAAATGGTCGGGAAGCTGAAAACGTGCTACCAGGATAAACGTCATCGCCGCCAGCATCTGAATTGTTGTTGCGATGAGAAAACGCTGCACATTCGCCTGCGGATCTTTGGCCGGTTTAAGCGAAGTAATCATCGCGCTGAGAATGAAAATCGCCCACGCCAATCCGATCGCAAGAACTGCATAGCGGGAAAACCACTGTGGAAATGCGAGTGCGACCACACCTAAATACATCCCGGAAATACCTGTAAAAGCGAAAAACTGCTGTCTGAAACTGTTCATTGTTAATTGTCTTTGGACATCCTGGTGACTTCCCTGATCATCAGATAAAGGGCCGCCGCCACGCCGAACAAAGATAAGCAGATTGTCCAGGCCTGACCGCCCGGATTGTATTTACGGTCGAGAAAAGTACCCAGCCAGGCAAATCCACCGATAGCAACGCCCATCTGAAGGGCCATCGAGCTGAATTTAGCGTAGTTATTCAGCGCTTTCTTGGGTTTTGGGGTGTTTGGATCGTTCGTCTCGGGTTGGTGCTCTGTTTCCATGGTGTTTGCTTATATCTACAAGATACATTTTTTGGACATTGAGACAGCAGGATTATAGGATATTAAGATTTACTGCTATATATCTTTTCACCACAAAAGGCACAAAGGTTAGGTGGAAGTGCTTGCGTGGTTAAGAGCGCCATCCGCCATGGCGGAAGCCTACACAAAAGATGTTCTTGCCTGACATCCGTGTAAAAGAAAAAGACCTTGGAGCAATCCAAGGTCCTAAAGTCTTATTTGTCCTGACATCATGAAGTCCTGATATCCTGAACTCCTGACGTCCTGAAATCAATAGTATTCTTCGAAGAAGATATCGTATTCCGCTACTTTCTCGGTCTGGAAGAGCGTTTTCATGTTCTCGAACGAGATGTAAATGATCTTCGCTTTCTGAAGGTCGAGCAGGTACTTGCGCGTCTTCTTGTACGTGGAAACGTAACGGGCGGCATCCATTTCGTTTTCGAATTCTTTTACTACGATCACGCTTCCTTTCCCGAGAATCTTGGAGCTGGTGTTGAGCTTTTCGCGGCCGAAGAATTCACGGTTGAAGTCGGAAACTTTGTTTTTCGCCGTGCTGGAAGCTTCCGCTTCGTCCAGGAAAATGATCACATGGAACGGAACGTTGTCTTCGTATTTGTAGATGGACTTATTCGTAAAGTCGGCCGGTTCATTGCTGGAATAACCGTTGAGGATGATGCTTTTCATCTCCGCCGCCTTTTTCGCTTCCGGCGTTCCCGGGTATTCNNAATCCAGCGTTGGGAGCAGCGTGGTTTTGTCTTCGTTCAGCTTGGCTTGTGAGCGGGCTTTCAGCAGGTAATATTTCGCACGGAACTGATTGTCTTTCTGCTCGGCGATCACCTGGTTGGCTTTGAGCAATACCGGGTAATGCAAACCACGCTCAAAACGATCGAGGTCGGTGAGGTATTCCTGCTCAGCCAGTTTTTCACGCTCTTTTTTCTTGATGAAGTAATCCGGATCGCGCAGATAGCCCGCATAATCGGATGTCGGATAATTCGTTAGAATGTAATCCTTCTGACGCAGCGCCGTGGTGTGCTCCGGATCGTACAAACGATAGATCTGGTAAGACGCCAGCAGCTTGTATTCGCTTTCGAACGGCTTGTCGAGAATGGTCTGGTACTGCGTTTCCGCGAGTACTCTTTCCTTGAGCTGGTCCTGGTAGATACGGCCTGCATCGTAGTAAGCCGACATCATGCGCTCGCGAGAGGTTTGCAAGGTCGAATCGTTGAGTGGCAATCTGGCCAGGAGCATTTCCGGTGTCAGGGAATCGATGGAAGGTTCTGTAACCACTGGTTGCTGATCGAGCGAATCGGCATTCGGGTCTTTAAACGTGGCAAAAACGATCTTCTCGCTTCGACGCCAGTCGTCTTCGTTGGTTCGCTGTCCCCATTGACGCTTGAATTCATCCAGACCTTCGTTACGGGCCTTTTCGTTGTTCCAGTACCATTTTCCACCGCTGCCGGGATTGTTTTTCGCAGCCATGGCCTGCAATTCACGCGCGCGGTCGGCTTCCAGACGGATGCGGCGCTCCTCGTCTTCTTTCATTTGCTTCACGAGCTTTTCCGCAAATGCCTGGCGCTCGTCTTCGCTCATCGACGCAATGCGTTGAACGCTGTCTTCGTAATGGGCCGTTTCGATGGCTACCACAAGGTCCTGCAGCTTCGTCGCTTTGTTGCGCACGCCTTCCGCGTTCGGATAAGTTTCAGGAATCACTTTCGCACAGCTGTCGTAGTATTTCTGAGCGCGTACGTAGTCCTTTTTGTTGAAATACAGATCGCCCAGCTTTTCGAACGACATGCCTTTCTGACGCGGATTGCTCATCGAATACAAAGCCGACTTCGTGTAATTGCTGATGGCCTTCGGCTCGTCGCCTTCCTGTTGTGAGATCAGGGCGAGCGTGTAATAGATCTGATCGCGGAACTCGCGGTTTTTCTCGTCACGGAGCATTTTTTGCAGATCCTGCTTCACTTTCCCTGTTCCGCCGTTCAACGCACGCTTCAGACGGGCATTGAAGTTCATCTCGTAGCCGCCGTTGTATTTCAGCGTTTTGTCGTAATGCTCGGAAGCCTGTCCGGGATTACCGGTTGCTTCGTAGAGCTGTCCGAGGATGAAGTGAATGCGTGCTTTATCGGCAGATTTCTTCGCAAACTCAAGCGATGCTTCGAGTGCTTTGATCATGCCGTCTTTATCGCCTTTTTTCTCCGCCAGCTGCGCACGCGTCAATTCAAGCTCGAAGCGCAGTTTTTTCGGGAAAACCGGCGGTTCTTCATCTTCTTTTTTCGATTTGGATTTCGACTTGGACTTTTTCGATTTCGCTTTGCTGTTGGACGCTTCGACCGCTTTATCGAGGTGGTCGAGGCTGAAGCTCGCTTCAGTAAATTTCTCCTGCTCAATGAACGTCTTCGCTTTCCAGACCTCGGCTACATAAGTCGACGGATCGTTGGAAAAGAAACGCTGAACGTATTCGAAGTTTTTCTGTGCCAGCTCGTAATCGCGGCGGTAGTAATTGGCGATCCCGATGGTAATCCAGTTTTCATCGATCCAGCGGTTGTGCTCTTCTTTTTTCTTGGAAGGCTTGTCGGTGCCCGGCATAGCGTGGCGCTGAATGACTTTCGTGCATTTCGCGATCGCGGTATCGATCGGCGCGTACATATTCATGACTTCCTCTTCGGTCGGCAACGGACGGATCGTCAGTACCTGGTAATAATCTTCCTTCAGATTGGCGCGGTACGTCCCGATGGCGTCTCTGAGCAGGTCGTTGGCGTTGAAATACCCGTTGTAATGAGCCGTTGTGCCGTGGTAAGTACGTGAAAGCAGCGTATTGCGCTCTGTGGAACAGGCGGCAACGACAAATACGATTAACAAAGCGACAAAGGCCAGTTGTTTTTTCTGCATGGGTATGTTGAATCCGTTATTTACGCGTACGTGTATAACTGCGAATTGACAAATATATTGTTTTCAGTTGGAGTTGATCAGTTCCAGAGTTGATGAGTTGGAGAGTTGATGAGTTGCTAGTTGGAAGTTGGAAGTTGGAAGTTTGCGGGTTGGGAATTCAAAACTCAACAACTCGCAACTCGCAACTCGCTGTTAATCCTTTCGCTTAAAATCCCGGTTATTGATAAATACCCAGCGCAGGGAGGCGTAGAACGTGTTCACGTTTTTGAAATCGTCGTGGGGCTGCATGAGGTGAACGCCGAGCTGGAAGTGGGCCTGCATGAATTTATAGCCGACATTCGGGGAAAAGGCAAAGCGGTTATAGGTGTAGTCCGTTCGCCAGGAGAAACGCGCGCCATAGGTGAGATTGAGCCGGCCGATCTTGAACCAGTAGCCGAGCTGGGCGCCCATGACTTTCTGCTTGAAGTTGTAATCGAATTGCAGATTGGCGGCATGCGTTTGCGGCTTGATGAGCTTGAGCTGCTGCCACTGGCGCTCGATCCCGAAATTGAAGTTGAGGTATTTCCCCTGCTCCAAACCGAGGTAAGGCCCGGTTTTGACAACATACAGCTTGCTGTCGTAGAGCTTGCCATTTTTGAAGAGCTGGGCATATCCTGAAAAGGTGAAAAACAAACTCAAAAGCAACGCAAAAGAAAACCGGCAAATGTCAGCTAATACCAGACGCCTTTGCTCCCTTAACAAGCCCAAAGCCGTAATAAATCTTTGCTCCTTTGTGGTGAAGATTTTATTTATCTCCGTATTTCTCATGAATCTCTACGATCTGTTTGGCGTCATTGGCATCGATTCCCAGGCTGTCAGCAACTTCTTTGGCGCGAAGCACCTGCTCGACCGTCAGTCCGGTACGGTCTGCTTCTGGCTTTAACGCGTTTTGGATGAAAATGGTACTCTCCGAAAGCGCCGGAACGGTTTTCAGCGACACATCGCGCACAGGCTCATAGAGTAACGACGATTCTTTTTTTTCCTGCGGGAAGAAATCGCCTTTCTCGTCGTAGGATTCGATCAGCACCAGCAATACGCTCAGGATATAGAGCATTTTCAGCGTCGCGAAGATAATTCCGAACACTTTGTTGACCGGACTCAGGTTCACCACTTTCACCATCTTTTCGACCACTTTTCCGCCGAAATAGATCATGGCACCAACGCCCAAGAAGGTAATTGTAAAGGCCACGACCGGCAGGTACGGCGAATCCCACGAAAACGTGGTTTTGAGCCATTGGGCAACAAAATCGGAGAAGTGAATCCCGACGTAAATTCCCACCAGCAACGCCAGCAAGGTGAACAGCTCGATAATAAAGCCGTGCTTGAATCCTTTGTAAGCCGCATAGCCCAGCGGAACGATGATCAGGATGTCCAGAAAATTCATGGAGGAAAATTACGCAACAATCCGGCTGAACGGCTTCTGTTCACCGTTGCTTTTGCACGTAGGGTTGTTAATCACACCCGCAATAATGCATTAATGTAATATTACCTGTGAGATGCGATCAGCCTCGCCTCCGCTCCAGCAGGATCATCATCATCAGCGAAAGCATGATGCGCTCGTCATCACCGGCCTTGAATTCATCGAGCTTGTCGAGCTTGAACGAACGTCCGAAAAAGGAAGGTGACTTGGACAAACGTGCTACTTTCTGGCCTTCAGTGTTGCTCACCGCGTATTTCGGATTGCAGAGATAGCCCGTGAAAATGCCCACGATCGGAATTTCGTTCAGCAAAACGTCGCCGACTTTCGCCCATGGATTTTCTTCCTGTATGCTGTAGCTGGATGTATTGTCCGTGTTGAAAATGTTGTAGCTGGCTTTCCACAAAGAACGCATGCCTTTTCGTCCCATTCTTCCGATTACGTTTCCATCGGCATCTGTGAACGAATAACTCGCATTGAAATCGATGATGCGGTCGGCATCGATCTTGTTCATCAGGTTCGATTTCGATTCGTTGGTATAGACCATGATCGCTTCTTTCAAACGGAACATTTTCTGGCGCACATACGCCACGGTTTGCCCGTTCGCATCCGTAGCAACGAAATCGTTGGCCAGCGTCCCGATCCGGAACTTAAAAGTAATGGGATAAGCGAATTCCTTGTAGTTCTGCGGTGTGGTCAGCTGCTCGTCCAATAGTGTATTTGTTTCCATAAGTATCGGTTTTCAGTTCCCCAATATCCGAAATATTTCAGGACTGAACATGGAAACCGTGAGATTCTGTGTTTTGGTATAACAGCCGAACGGATCGCACGACTGCTGAAGTCGTATGGCTTACGCGATATTGGTAAACACCTGCTGGATATCGTCGTCGTCTTCGATCTTGTCGAGCATTTTTTCGATATCGGCGAGCTGTTCTTCCGTAAATTCAACCGGGTTGGTCGGAATGCGCTGCAGGTTTGATTTGAGCACGTTCAGATTCAAGTCTTCGATCGCTTTTGCCAGCGTTCCGAATGACGTGTAGTCACCGTAAACGAAAATGCGATCGTCCGTCACGTCGATTTCCTCGCAACCGGCATCGATGAGCTCGAGCTCGATTTCTTCCGGATCGACTGCATCCGTTTTCTCGATCTCGAATACGCTTTTGCGGTTGAACATGAATTCAAGCCGACCGTTCGGCACAACGCCACCACCTGCTTTGTTGAAGTAGGATTTTACGTTCGCAACGGTACGCGTCGGGTTATCCGTCGCACATTCCACGTAAACGAGTACGCCGTGCGGTCCTTTTCCTTCGTAATCGACCTGGGTGAAGTTGGCCACATCTTTCTGGGCCGCACGCTTGATCGCAGCTTCGATGTTGTCCTTCGGCATGTTCTCAGCCTTCGCATTCTGAATAGCGGTGCGCAGCTTGGCATTGGTCGTAGGGTCGTCGCCGCCTTCTTTGGCCGCCATCGTAATGGCTTTGCCCAGTTTCGGAAACAACTTCGACATTTTGTCCCAACGTTTTTCTTTGGCTGCTCTGCGGTATTCAAACGCTCTTCCCATAGGTCTTTTTTTTGGCAAAAATATTGATTTCAGTGATATATGCGTTATTCAATGGAAGGGAAATAAAATCCAATTGCGGTGTGATTGGTTCACCACAAAAGGCACAAAAGACAGTTGACGTACTAGCATAGTTAAAAGCGCCTTCCGCAAAGCGGAAGCCTACACAAAAGAGAAGACCACTTCATCAACAGAATTGAAAGTTTGACATAATACCCGAACTTCTATCAACTTACGGGTTGGATTTTATATCGAACTTTTGTGTAATTCCGTCCGTCGCGGCGGACGGATGCTTCGAACCACACACAGCGCATCCCAATAAAACTTCGTGCCTTTTGTGGTGAAAAGATCTTATACAAATAGCATTTGCCGGGTATTTTTGCGATTTTGGTCTTGATGAAGAACCGTTTTGCTGTCATAGCGTTCTTTTGCTGGCTGTGCGCTTCAGGCGTTTATGGTCAGACGGGCGATTCTTTGCCGGAGCGGAAATTTCCTTCTACCGGTGCTCTCGTGGCTTATTATCTCTGGGAGGAAGACAGCAACGGCATTCTCGTTCAGAAAAAGCCGGCTCAACCTTTCCTGCAGAATTATTACGTCTTAAAACAGGCCGATAACGATCCGAAGCGTCCGGCTTCGCTGTTGCAGGTCCAGAAAGCGATCGATTTCTTTGCCAACGATCCGGGTCACTTGGAAGCCGAAAAATACTACCTCGAGGATTCCGCCAAACAGATCCAGAAGATCCGGTTTCCGCTGGTCAAATCCGAAGCGCTGAAGCCTGGCAGTGTGATCTTCCGGCTGAAAAACGGCCAATGGGAAAGCCTGAAACGTCACAACGTGCTGTATTTTACCATCGACACGACCGGCGCCATCCGCTATTCCCATTCGACGGACTCGCTGGTAGTATTCAGCGCGGGCATTCGCCGGATTGCCCGTTCGCATTATGTCGTTTACAATTACATGAACATTGACGGCTACATCGGAACGCAGCGCGTAGAGAATTACGAAGGTGAAGATGTTACCGCGCAATTAACGGCCGAGCCTGTTGATCCCGTGCGCATGCTGGTCTTCGTGAACGGTTACCGCGGCCCGAAGAAAAATGACGATCCGACCGACGGCGTCCTGACCCAGAAAGACCGCTACGGCTATTGGTACAAGCTCGACAACCAATTCATTGACCGCTTGAAGCCTGCTGTGAGCTGGTACGCCGATGGCAGCATGCCGATCGCAACGTCGAATCACCGCACCAAGTTGGGATTTGCGTGGAGCTACGTGCGAACCTGGCTGACGTTCCGCAAGAAAAAAAGCAAGCGCATTTTCGCCCGGCTGAACACCGAAAGCAACGAAGAAGGCTTTAACGAACGACGCGAAAAAGGCAAGCTGGCCGGACTGGCTTTTCTCACAGCACGCTGCAACGAACCGCATTGCGAAACGGTCAGAGACACCATCGATATCGTTTGCCACAGCATGGGCTATGCCTATACGCTCGGCTTCATCGACGTGGTGCGCGACAAGGTCGTTTTCGGAAATCTCTACATCATTGCACCGGAAAACGCCTGCTTTGCCGGTTCCGACTGGTCGCAGTTCCGGCAGGTGTGGCAATACGGCAGCAATCTCGATCAGGAAGACCCCGATCCGGTAAAACAGCAAGACGGCATCGCACCGCAATGCGCCGTCAAAGGACTCGATTCCATGCCAGCCACTACCTGCGGACGAGCATTCATTCCGAAAGACTGGCCGAACAAGAATTTCATCGACAGCCACATGGTCTACAGCTACGACTGGATCTTTGAATGCATCAAGGAAGGAGAAGCGGGATTTGTCACGAAGTGACTTCAGGACAGCAGGAGGGCAAGACATTAAGACTTCAGGAGGGCAGGACGGCAAGATGTCAAGATTTAGTTCGGAATCTATCCTGAAGTATGCAAAGTGTACGATCCTGATGTCTTTAAGTGTGCCTTGGCACACGCTCTTAAAATCCTGAAATCGATTACAAAAAAATCCCGGTTCCGATAGCTATCGGAACCGGGATTTTTTTGTAATCAGTTGGAATTATTGCCCCATTGCTTTCAGTTCTTCTTCAGTCATGAGCTTGTAGCCTTCCGGAACTTTCATCTCGAAGAGCGTCTTTTTCGGCTTGGCTTTATCAATCGCTGTTACCGTGAACTTCATCGTCATTTCCTGCTGTGTTATCTCAAATTCCATCGGGAAGCCCGGCATCTGGGCGCTGTAGTAAGTCTGACCTTGTGTCGAAACAACGATGTCCTTTGTACACCACGCGACCATAACAGTGCCGTCTTCCATCGTGATGACGGATTTAGTGCATTTATAGCCCATGATCTCCTTTGTTTCGTCGGTTGTTTCAACTTTGATTTCTCCGGTCTTGTCAGCCTCCTTGTCTTCTTCTTCCATTTTCGACTCGGTAGCGGTCTTCGAGCCCATCATATCCATCAGTGTGAGGATTTTCTTGGTTTTGGTGTCCGTAATGGTCGTTGTTTTTCCGAAAGTACCCATGCTGACTTCCGCACGTGCCTTGCCTGGCATAAAGGAAGTGGTCATTTTAGAGCCGGTGAGCATCGAAAGGCCCATAGCCATATCCGGATTGTCGGAAGAAAACTGCATGTCGTACGTGATCGTACCTTGCTTCATTTGCGCGAAGGCAGGAAGCGAGAATCCAAGCAGCAGGATCAATAAATAGTGCATCTTTTTCATAGAATGTTTTAAAGTGATTTCTCTTAGCTAAAAGTAAGCCAAAATTTTGACAGTCTTCGGTCGGGCAGTCGCCGGTCTCCAGTCGTCTGTTTCAGGTCAAGTCCTGATGTCTTGAAGTCTTGAAATCCTGACCTCCGTCTAGCTTCCGGAGATCAGTTTCAGAATGTCGTTTCCGTTGGCGTAGAGCAGGAGCCCGATCAGCAGGAAGAAACCGATGTACTGGGCCACTTCGAGCACGCGTTGTGCCGGCTGACGACCTGTGATGATCTCGTAGAGCAGGAACATCACGTGTCCGCCGTCGAGTGCCGGAATCGGGAGAATGTTCATGAACGCCAGCGCGATGGAAATAAAGGCCGTGAGCGCCCAGAATGCCTGCCAGTCCCACGTGGTCGGGAACATCTTGCCGATGGCCGTGAAACCACCAACCGAGCCGGCTCCTTTTTTCGTGAACACGTATTTGAACTGCGCCACGTTCATGTAAAGCGTACGACAGCCTTTGGTAATACCGGCTCCGAAGCTTTCCGCAAAACCATAATCAACGTTGTAAACAGCTACTTTGGCGTCAGGCGTGAGCGTACTTTTATTGTAAACACCCAATACGCCTTCTTTGTTGATTTTTGCGGTGAGTGTCAGCGTATCGTTTCCGCGAAGTACTTCGAATGTCGTTTTCTTGCCGCGGCTTGCGTAAAGCAGGGAAGCGAACTCGTCGTGGAAGACGAAATCCTTACCGTCGATGGTCAGGATCTTATCGCCTTTTTTCAGTTTCATGGAAGCCGCCGTGCTCTTCGGTGCAACGCTGTCGATGTGATCCACAAACGCACGGAAGCTGAATGCATGCTCGGCGTTGTTGTAGAACATCTGGTAGCCGATGTCTTCCGGAAGCGTGATTTTTTGTGTCGTTCCGTCCTCATGTTGCACGGTGAAATGACGCTTGTTGAAAATCATGATCTCGGCACTCAGCTTTTCGAGGTCGTTCACTTTCTGACCATCCATTTCCAGGATCTTGTCACCGGAACGGAAGCCAAACTGCTGCATGAACGGGTGAACAGCCACGCCGTTCTGCAATTTGCTGTGATCCACCTTGTCTTCACCCCAGACACCCAGGATCATGATGTAGAGCGCAAAGCCTACGATCACGTTTACCACGACACCGCCGATCATCACGATCAGACGCTGCCACGCCGGCTTGGAGCGGAATTCATCCGGTTTGGCCGGTTGCGCCATTTGTTCTTTGTCCATGGACTCGTCGACCATACCGGCGATTTTCACATAACCACCCAGCGGCAGCCAGCCGATTCCCCATTCGGTTTGACCGATCTTCTTCTTAATCAGCGAGAAATATGGGTTGAAGAACAGGTAGAACTTCTCCACGCGGATCTTGAACAGGCGTGCCGGAATAAAGTGACCGAATTCGTGCAGGACGATGAGTATAGACAGGGAAAGAATGAGCTGTGCAGCGCGGATCCAGAAATCCATAGAAGATTTTAAAAATGTGTAGACGCAAATATAACTATTCGGTAATTGAAAATGGAAAATGCCAAAATTGAAAATTGTCCTCTTTTGGAATTTTCAATTTACCATTTTCAATTATAACGACGCTGACAAAGTGTTCACTTTTTAAAAAGAAAGAGAAATGCCAAAAATGAAAACAAATTCCAGTGCAAAGAAGAGATTCACTNNTGAAAAGGGAATTAGCAATTACGAATGATCAATTATCAAGGTGTTAAGCCGTTTGCGTAAGTTGGAAATGGGTATTTTTGCCGCATGGATTATGCATTGGAATTGCGCTACCAGGCGCTTGTTAAATCGCTTTCGGCGGATTTCGGGCCGCATATCGACCTGCAGGTTATTTTGTTCCTGATCGGTGTGGAAGAGCTCGGACAAGGCTACCGTAAATTCAAAAAGCACGAAAAAACCGACCTGATGCACGTTGCCGTCTGTACCGTGCTCGAGCCCTATGGCTATTACAAATACGAAGGAAACGACGCCGATAACTGGCCGCATTATACGCTGGTCAAGGAATTGCCGCCACTCGACGAAGACCAGCAGCAGGCACTGATGAAAGAAGCCGTTCTGGAATATTTCGAGCACCACGGCCATTCGACGAAGCACATCCAGCCTTAGTAGATTTCAGGATTTTAAGAGCGTGT
>DJFN01000116.1 GCA_002432085.1 Flavobacteriales bacterium UBA5871 | reverse complement strand
CCAGCTCGGCCAGCGGGTCCATCAATCGGCGCCCAATGGAAACAGCGCCACGCACGGTTACGTCGTAATCCGGGAATTCTTTCCGCGCCACCGGACTTGCAGAGTAAATCGAAGCGCCGTCTTCACGAACGACATAAACTTCCAGGTCGCGGTCGAAACGAATGCGTTTGATAAAGGCTTCGGTTTCGCGTCCGGCCGTTCCGTCGCCGATCGCAATGGCTTCTATTTTATAGGCTTGTACCAGCTGCGCGATTTTCGACGAAGCTTTGTCGTTCTCTTTCTGCGGCGGATGCGGGTAAATCGTTACGTTGTTCAGCAACGAGCCGGATTCATCGAGGCAAACGACTTTACAGCCCGTCCGGAATCCCGGGTCGATGGCCAGCGTTCGTTTGGTTCCCACCGGCGGTGCTAAAAGCAATTGTCGCAGGTTGGTCGAGAACACGCGAATCGCTTCCTTATCGGCTTTTTCCTTGGCTTCGTTCAGCACTTCGTTTTCGAGCGAAGGCGCCATCAGTCGCGTGTAGCTGTCTTTGCAGGCATCAGCCACGAGGTCGGCACAGGCGTCGTTTCCTTTCACGTAAAAGCGTTCGAGCTGTTCCAGCGCTTCGTCTTTGGAAGGCTGTGCTTTCAGCGACAAAATTCCTTCGCGATCGGCGCGGTACAACGCCAGGANNACGAAGCCGAACGATGCAGCGGCTCGGAGAAATCAAAATAGTCGCGGTATTTCGCGCCTTCTTCGTCTTTTCCTTTCACCAGCTTCGATTGCAGCATGGCTTTTCGCTGGAACAAAGTACGCATGCGCGCACGGCTCACGGGGTTTTCGTTGATCCACTCGGCGATGATGTCGCAGGCGCCCGCAATGGCCATATCTTCATCGATGACTTCGCCTTTGACGAATCGCTCGGCCATTTGTTCCGGATCGCCGCCGNNATCATTTTGGCCAGCGGCTCGAGTCCGAGCTTACGCGCTTTTTCGCCTTTCGTTAGGCGTTTCTGCTTATAAGGAAGGTAAAGATCTTCAAGTACATTCGTTTCGAAGCAGTCTTCTATTTTCGATCTGAGCTCGGGCGTCAGTTTTCCCTGTTCTTCGATCGAAGCCAGGATGGTTTGCTGACGCGCGATGAGCTCGCTGTATTTCTTAGCCAGGTCGCGAATTGTGGCGATCTGCACTTCATCCAGCCCGCCGGTATGTTCTTTCCGGTACNNCGATAAAAGGAACCGTAGCACCGGTTTCAAGCAGCTGGAGTGTATTGGTAATCGCTTTCAACGGCAGCCCGCTGTTGGATTGTACGAAATCGTGTTGTTGCATAGTGTAAATGTAGTTAGAAGTTGGAAGTTTTAAAGTTGGAAGTTGTTGGAAACACTCCGTTTCGGGTTAACCAACTAATAACCAGAAACTCCTGACTCGCAACTCGTAACTAACAACTTCAAACTTCCAACTTCCCAACTTTTAAACTGGTTTAATGCAGCGAGNNATTCCGTCATCTTGGGAATAACTAGTAACTAATAACATACTTGCCATGAACAAAAAACGCTCAATGATCTTTGCGCTGGCCGCCCTGATCGCTTTTACCGCATGTGAAAAAGACGAACCGAACAACGAGCCGGATGAGCCAACTGAAACAGGCTGTCTGCCCGCGAGCCTTTCGACCGATATCATTGCTTACTACCCGTTTTCCGGAGGAAGCATCAATGACTACTCTGGAAACAACATTCACCTGACGAATGCCACAACGGCACATGCAGCTTCCGACCGTGCCGGCAATCCGGAATGTGCCTTCCAGTTCACCGCTGCCAACGGAGAATTCCTCGAAGCAACACAGACAAGTCTTTTCAACGGTTTATCGGATTTCTCCGTCTCGCTCTGGTACATGCCCATGGATTCTACACGCAGCGACGGCGCTTATGAAGTGCTGATTTCCCGCGGAACGGGCATTTCCTGTCCGGACCGTTTCGGCGACTGGTCTGTTTCGCTNNTTCGCTCTACGATTGCCGCAAAGCCGTTTTCGGTCGTTTGCACTGCATCTGGGATCTGGACATCAGCAACCCGATGGATTGCCAGGAGGAAGTCTACGTTCGTACAGGCGTTTGGCATCACCTGGTGGCAACTTGTCACAACGGCGAAATGAAGCTCTACCGCGATGGTGTGCTGCAGGGAACGGTAAGCGGTGTTGCAGGATGCGGCACGACACCTACGATCCAGGACATCGGCAGCTTGTTCCTCGGGAAACAATACACCGGTAAGCTCGACGATGTGATCATTTACGGACGCACCTTGAATCAAACGGAAGTTGGTCTGCTTTTTGAAGCGGAAGCCTGCTGTGAACAGTAAGAGCTGACATCTTTCTGATTTGTGATAGAACCCCTTCATTAGGCTGTGATGGAGGGGTTTTTTGGTTCCAGTCTCCCGGTCAGTAGTCTCTCAGTCATCAGTCCATTTCGAGAAAAAAAGGGCGGTAGAATGACGGGGGACCGGAGACCGAAAGACTGGAGACAGTAACCAAATGATTTGTTAACGATTTGTAAATGAATCGTCTTTGGGGGTATTTGGTGGTATCTTAGCCCAGCTAAAGTGAAACGTTATGAAGTATATTCAGTGGTTAACAGCGATAGCGGTCCTTTGCAGCTTCACGCTTGCAGGAAAATGGATACAGCCGCGAAACGTCCAATCGGACAATTCTGAAAGCCTTGTTCCGGATCTCAGACTCAAGCACGAAGATTCTCTGGAAACAGCACCGAAATCACCCGAATGGGTTGTGGTGGAAAATGGCTTCAATCAAAAAGGAAACGCCAGTTATTATGCGAATAAGTTCCACGGACGTCGTACATCTTCCGGGGCCGTTTACCATAAAGACAGCCTGACGGCAGCGCACAAAACGCTCAAGTTCGGAACGTTGATCCGTGTAACGAACCTGTCGAACGATTCTTCCGTGATCGTGAAAGTAACAGACCGCATGGGACGCACACCACACGTGATCGATCTCAGCCTCGCAGGAGCTAAAAAGCTCAACTTCGTTCGCAACGGGATTGCGAAAGTGAAAATCGAAGAAGTAAAGCAATTATGAATGATCAATGATGAATTATCAAGAGACTTCGAATTCGATCACTCTTGATAATTCATTATCATAATTGACCTTTGATTTTCTCCATTGAGAACGGGTTGTTTCTTAACTCCAACAAGTTGAATCAGCAACGGTAATTAATTAGTCCTGATAATTTATAATTGGTTTTCCTCAATAGAGACCTTGGCTGTCTCCTCCTTAACCCCAATTGAACTGGCACCGGCAACTAAACCTTGATAATTTATAATTGATCATTGATAATTATCAAGATTTATTTTGTCTTAGCGACGACGTTCTTTCCCGGCTTATATCCCAGCAGCTGATCGATCGTCTGCACTGAAACCGGATGGTAATTGTTGCGCGCTTCCGCATACACTTCCGTTGCCCATTGCAGATCGTCTTTCGTGCCTTTGAGCGCTGAATAGATCGGCTCGAGGAATTTACGACGGCCGGTGCGCATCAGGAAAGCTTTCATATACGGACGAATGTCTTTGTAGCCTGATTGAATGCCCAGTACAAACCATTCGCTCGCGACTTCAGCGTTGCCCCAGGATTTGAGGTTCAGTTTTTCATCGGCCAGGCGCAGACGGGCCGGATCCATTTTCTTCGGCAGACGACGGATGAAGGCCATCCATTCCTGTGGTGTATATTGATCACGCGTGAGCGCAGGTTCCTGTTTACGCCCTTTTTTCTTTTTCGGTTTCTTGAAGATGTCTTCGCCCGCCGCGAATTTATCGGCCAGCTNNCTGCTGGATCTTTTCAAAACGCGTTGCAACGACTTTCACACAGTTCTTCGGAATCCCCGGACCGTAAAGCCATTCATCGGTGTTGAATGTGATGTTGTTTGGATTCAACAGATGGTCGTCGAGGTATTGCTTGAACTGCTCCGTTGTGATCGTCTTGAAGGCATAATCGTGGAAATAGCTCTTCAGGAATTTATCGAATTTTGCCCTGCCGACTTTCCGCTCGAGCGTTTTCAGGAACATCGCTCCTTTCACATAAGCAATCGAAGTCATGCCGTCGTCGGGGTTCCGACCGTTCAGACCGAGCTTCAGGTGCGTATCTTCTTCCTGTCCGTTTTCCACGAACGCCTGAATTTCCTCCTCCAGCTCCTGGAATTCGATCAGCGCAAGCATATCGGCCATTTCCTTGCCGTAGAGCTTTTCCATAATACGCCATTCGAAATAGACCGTAAAACCTTCGTTCAGCCAGAAATCATCCCATGTGGCATTAGTCACCAGGTTTCCTGACCAGGAATGCGCCAGCTCGTGTGCGATCACGGAAACGGCGCTGCGATCGCCTGCGATCAGTGTCGGATTGGCGAAGGTCAGACGTGGGTTTTCCATACCGCCGAACGGGAAGGAGTAGGGCAGGACGATCACATCGTATTGTTCCCATTTGTAAGCACCATACAGACTTTCAGCCGCGGTGATCATCTTACCGAGGTCTTCGAATTCCCACGCAACGTCGTTGATCATTTCCGGCTCGCTGTAAACGCCGCAGCTCTTGCCGAGCGAGCGGTATTCGAGATTTCCGACTGCCAGCGCGATGAGGTAAACCGGGATCGGCTGCTTCATTTNNTCATCACCGCCATCAGGTCTTTCGGAACGGTCACATCGGCGCTGTAGGTAATGCGGTTGGCCGGTGTTCCCTGAACGGGAATCCAGGTGCGTGTAAGGACAGCCTGACCTTGCGTATATAAATACGGATGCTTTTTGCCGGCTGTCAGTGAAGGATCGAGCCAATCGAGCGCAGCCGCAGATTCGGTCGTTTTATAGTAAATGTTGATGTATTTCGTGTCTTTATTGATTTTCACGCTCAACGGCTGACCGATGTATTCCACCGTATCGCCGATGATGAAGTCGGTTTCCACTTCCTTGCCTTTTTTGCCGAGCGTTACTTTCTGAATATCCGGTCCGTTGATGTCGAAAATAGCCGTGTCAGTATCCTGCAGGCGTTCCATCGTGTGACGCGCCACGCCGTAGATCGTTTTGTTTTCGAAGTTGACATCCAGTTCAAGGTCAATGTGGGTGGTGTGAATTTCATCCGTGTTGGCAAACGAATGCGCATCTTTGATCGCCACGTTGCCTGAAACAGCCGGCTGGTCGTTCACATCAGGACTCAGACCATCGCCGCAACGGGTGAAAAGGAAGATTGCCGAAGCCACAATTACCGGGATTCGTATGTTGTGTTTTATCATCATTGGTTGTACTGNNCGCTAAGATAGTTAATTCGTCAAAGGTTAATGCGGTTACAGGTTGCCGGTTTTTGCATTTTTTTCTTCGGAAATACAGTCGGAAAAAACGCGATGCCTGAATACAACGCGTTTTCAGACGTTAAAAAAAGGTGTTCATCTTGTTAAAATTTATTGATTTTCAACGCGTAATTAGTCTCCAGTCTTCCGGTCACCGGACTCCAGCCGGTTCCCGATCGAAGCTCAACTCAAAAACTCGCAACTGATAACTTCCAACTTCAAACTTCCAACTTCCAACACGAAGTGTCAGCTGCAGCTACTTTATGTCAACTTCCAACTCCTTCTCCGAAAGATAGCGAATCACATCCGCCGCCGCATGCAAACCAAATAAAGCCGGCATATAGCTCACCGTTCCGTAGAACGAGCGCTTGAAATTGCTGCCATCGGTCATTTTCAAAGAATCCTTTTGCTGCAATTCCGAAGAAAACACGCAGCGGAATCCTTTCAGCGAGATGTTATTCTTGCGCAGACGCTTTTTCAGGTAATGGCCCAGCTTGCAATTGTAGCTGCGCTCGAGATTGGTGACCTGAACCCGCGATGGATCGGTTTTTCCGCCGGCACCAAGCGATGAAATGATCCGGATCTTGAGTCGTTTGGCCGCGATCAGCCATTCGAGCTTTGGCGTCACGCTGTCGATACAATCCATCACGTAATCCGGCTTGTATTCCTGGAGAATTTCCCAGACGCGGGCCGGAAGTACGAATTCTTCGATCACGTTCAGCTTGACATCCGGGTTGATGTCGCGGATTCGTTCGGCAAGTACCACGGCCTTGTTACGTCCGATCGTCGAATCGAGTGCTGTCAGCTGTCGGTTTTTGTTGGTGATATCGAACGCGTCGCCGTCGATCAGCGTAATCGTTCCGACTCCCGCCCGGGCGATAAATTCGCCGGCAAAAGAACCGATTCCGCCCAGCCCGACGATCAGTACGTGTGCCTTGTTCAGGCGTTCCATTTCTTTTTCTCCGAGGATAAGAGCCGTGCGCTCAAGCCATTTCGACATCTCCAAATACGCGTTTAAAATTGTTAGACAGCTGTTCTTTAAGCGAGCGCAAAGATAGTGATTTGAGTCGGGCGAGCTCTTCATAAACAGCAGTCAGGTCCACATCGGCGTTATCGGTTTCCAGGAAAAGACGCTCCAGTGGCAATGCGGCGGCACATTCCTGTAAAGGTTTGGAATGCAGCAGTCGGTGGCCGAGACTGATCATCGCCGGTGAATAATCCAACACCGATTGAACAATCGAAGGTCGGGCGAAACCGTGAAAAACAAGGGGCTGTTTCGGAGCGTACTTCGAATGAAGAAAACGGCAGCGATCCCAGGTGTGAACACAGTGA
>DJFN01000205.1 GCA_002432085.1 Flavobacteriales bacterium UBA5871 | reverse complement strand
CCGCAAAGGAAAGTTCAAGTGTAAGAAATTCGTTCCGGTGGTGCAGAAAGGGCGCGTGTTCAAAAGCGAGCAGGACCTCAACTTCTGGGTGACCGACGACAGCAACCGCATTCCCATCCTGGTGCGTGCAAAAATTCCTGTGGGAACCGTGAAGCTGCACCTCGTAGAATGGTCCGGCCTGAAGCACGACCTGGTGAAGGCTAAATAAAGCTTCCTTCTTATTTCCAATATGAAATCCCTGTGGGCGCNNTCCGTCGGCTTGTTGACTTTATTAACAAAACTTGTTACATAATTCACAAATTTGTTGGCTATTTCTACATCGCTTTGCAGTACCTTTGCCGAAACGGCTTTAATATTCACATGGAATTCTCACCGGAGGTTTTGCAGCGACTCGCTCTCCTCAAAGAAAAATACGATGCACAGGGACAGGACATGCTTCCTTACCTGGACGGGCTGCTGTATGCCAAAACCGTCAATTATTGGGATTACATCCAGGTAGACACGCTGCTGTCGCTTCAGAAGACACATACCGATTTTCCGGATGAGGTCATCTTCGTAATGTATCACCAGATCACGGAGCTATACTTCAAGCTCGCTCTGCACGAATTCGAGCAGATCAGCGAGAAGGAAGACCTGACGGCGGCTTTCTTTGCTGCGCGCGTGAAACGCATCAACCGTTACTTCGAGGCATTGACGAAAAGCTTCGAGATCATGATCGACGGTATGGATCGCGAGCAATTCCTGCAATTCCGCATGTCGCTGCATCCGGCTTCCGGTTTCCAGTCGGCACAGTACCGCAAAATCGAAATTTCCTCCACCGATTTCCTCCAGCTTGTACACAAAGACGTGCGCGCTTCCTTTACCGGCAACGAGCCGATCGAAACGCTCATCGAGCACATCTACTGGAAAGAAGGTGCGACAGAAGCCGAGACAGGCAAGAAAACATTGGCGCTGGTTGATTTCGAACGCCGCTACAAGGACGAGTTCATTCAGTTGGGCAAGGAACAACGCACGAAAAACCTCTGGCAATCTTACCTGCGTCTTTCCAAGGAAGATCAGGAAAACATCGAGGTGATCCAGGCGCTGAAGCAGAACGACATCAACGTCAATGTAAACTGGCCGCTGGTGCATTACAAATCAGCTGTTCGCTACCTGCAGCGCGAGAAAGAAGACATTCCTGCAACGGGTGGAACGAACTGGCAGAAATACCTGCCCCCGCGCTTCCAGAAACGGATTTTCTATCCGGAGCTCTGGACTTTCGAAGAGAAAGAACAATGGGGTAAATCCTGGGTGGAAGCTGTCATGGCATAAATCACTCCTTTTCGGAATGCAGCACAATTATGCCTTCCGCATTATGAATTGTGCATTCCGATAGTGTACCTTTGCACCATGTTGCGCATTGCATGCTTATGCCTGTTGTTGCCGCTGTTCCCGGCTCCGCAAAGACCTGTACAGCCGAAGGAGCCTTATTCCATCAAACGAAGCGGTACTGTTGATAAAGCCCTGGGCGAGATTTCCGGCTGGGTGTTCGTCAACGATTCCACGCTGATCGCTCACAACGACAGTGGAAACGATCCTTTATTGTACGTGCTCAACCTCGACGGCACGATTCGTCATACCGCACGGATCAATGGCGTTCGCAACAGCGACCTGGAAGACATTGCCGCCGATGACAAAGGAAACATTTACGTGGGCGATATCGGCAACAACGCCAACAACCGCAAGGATCTCGCCATTTACAAGCTGCGCATCGCCAATGTCTTGAGCGATTCGGTGGTCACTTCCTCGCCTATTTTCTTTTCGTATGCCGAGCAGCAGGCTTTTCCTCCGGCAAATGATCAGCTTTACTACGATGCCGAAGCCTTCATCTACGACAACGATTCACTGTGGGTCTTCACGAAATGCCGCACCAAACCTTTCGACGGAAAATGCCTTGTTTACGGTTTCCCGGCAAAACAGGGAACATATCAACCGACAAAGCATTCCTTCATCGAAACCGGAAAAAGCACCTGGCTGAAAGATGCGGTTACGGCCGCCGATTTTCACAACGATACTCTCTATCTGCTCACGTATAACCGCCTCCTGATCTGCGATTTCAACAACCGCAAGCCGGTGCTGAAAACAACGGTCCAGATGCAGCCGCTTTCCCAGAAAGAAGCGCTGGCGGTGAACAGCAAAAGTGTTGTGTACATTGCCGACGAACGCGTGAAGCTGCTGGGTGGCGGCACCATTTTTACGGTTACAAAAAACAAAAAGCGCTGATGCTGAACCTGGATCATTTCGACGCGATCATTTACGATATGGACGGTGTACTCACCGATTCCGAGCCCTTGTGGAAAATCGCCATGGAGGAAGTTTTTGCCGGCGTGGGCTGTCATCTGACACGCCAGGATTTCCAGCAAACCGTTGGCCTGCGACTCGATGAAGTAGTAGTTTACTGGCACTCGGTGGCACCATGGGAAAACGCGACGCCGAAAGAGGTCGAGCAACGGATCGTTCAGCGCATGATAACCTTGCTCTCCGAAAAAGCGACGCCGCTGACGGGCGTGATCAACTCATTGGAATACTTCGCTGCACAGGGAAAAAAGATCGGACTGGCGACTTCTTCCTACGAAGTGCTCATCGATACGATTCTCGATACGCTGGACATTCGCCATTTTTTCCAGACCGTTCATTCGGCCGAAAAAGAGAATTACGGAAAGCCACACCCGGCTGTTTACCTCACCGCGAGCGAACACCTGGGCGTTTATCCATCGAAATGCCTTGTGATCGAAGATTCCCTGAACGGCGTGATTTCCGCCAAAGCTGCTCGTATGACCGTGGTCTGCATTCCGGAAAAAACGCATTCTCCGGAGCCGCGACTTATTCTGGCCGACGCGCAATTCGATACGCTGGATCACCTCATCACCCATTTTAAACAAGCCGAACATGCTGGTAGCCATTGAAGACAAGCTCATTTCGACGGAAATCTTCACCAAGAAATTCGTCTGCGATCTGAACGCCTGTAAGGGCGCATGCTGCGTTGAAGGCGATAACGGCGCGCCGCTGACGTTCGAAGAGGTCGATATTCTCGAAGACATTTACGAAGACGTGAAGCCGTTCATGCGTCCGGAAGGCATTGCAGCGGTGGAAAAAGACGGCGTTTTCTACATGGACCCGTTCAATTCGCCGGCTACGACGCTGGTCAACGATGCGGAATGTGCTTTCGTTTATTTCGACGAAAAAGGCATCACGAAATGCTCGATCGAGCAAGCGTATTTAGCCGGAAAAGTCGACTGGAAAAAACCTGTTTCGTGTCATTTGTACCCGATCCGTGTGAGCAAAGTCGGCGACGGCCTGGCGCTCAATTACGAAGAATGGCACATCTGTAAGCCAGCCTGTTCCTGCGGTGAATCGCTGAACGTTCCCGTTTACCGCTTTCTGAAAGAACCGCTGATCCGTGCTTTCGGCGACGAATTTTATGCCGAGCTGGAAACGATTGAAACAGAATTAAAAAACCAAAGCCTTTTATAGCCGACAGTTGCTTCATTGTCAATTGTCCAATGTCAATTGAAGAATCAATTGTGAGCGCAATAAGCGCAAAACTTCGCTTTCGGGTTGTGCTTGATCGTTTTTGACGTATCGTATAAATCCTGTAAAATGGCTTCGATCGTGGCGTGAACGGTTTCACTCATTTCCGCAATCGTTGTTTCGGATTTGAAATCGAGGTAAAATGGGCTCTCCGAGGTGTTGATAAAGGAGAAAATCCCGATCTGGTTCAATGGCTTGCCGTAATGCTGTTCGTAAAGGAAACAGTAGAACAGCAATTGCAACGCGTGGCTTTTCTCGCCGGAGTACATTTTCTTCAGGATCGCCGCGACCAGGTCTTCCGATTTCCCAAGGTTCACGGTTACGTGTTCCGGCCGCACTTCTCCTGATTTGTAGTCGATCACACGCAGGTTTTCACCGTTCCGGTCGATGCGGTCGAGAACGCCGTGCAGGCGCGCGGGCTTTCGTTCACCGTTGATCTCAAAGGTCGTTTCGGCAATGATTTCCTGTTCCAGNNATGAACAACAATTGCTGCGGATTTTCGGTCCGTTCGCGGATCTCGCGCTGCAGCACTTTCTGAATGATCTCGTTGGCGATCACGTAGCTGATGTGATTGATGCCTGAAGCGTACACACTCGGGTCGTCACTGAAAAACTGCTGAAACGCTTTGTCGACTTCAAGCGGCGCGGCTTTCTGCATTTTCTTCAGATCGTCGGTCGTAACGGCTATCGAACGGCCTTCCAAAACCGGATTGGTCGACGCGAACGGTTCGAACAGTTTCTCGAGAACGTGGTGAAGAATCGTCCCCAGCGTATTGCTTTCGAGCTCTTCTTCGACCTTCGTTTCTTCACCGATGCGCAGCACGTAGCGGTAATAGAAATTCAGCGGACAATCGATAAAGGCTTTCAGGCGCGAGTAGCTCATGCCGTCGCGGAGCATTTCATCGAAGCGCTGCAGTAACGCCGGTGTTTTTTCGACTTCGTGACCGGCCACCAGTTCTTCGTTTCCCAAAGTATAGAAGCGTTTTTCCATCCGGAAATTCGGATTTTGCGTGGCGAGCTCGAGCTCCAGTTGCTGAATAAAGCGACTCGGCTCGTTCGAGCTAATGCCATCCTGTGCAGTTGCATAAGTAATATGGACCGTTTCGGCGGAATGCAGCAAACGGTAAAAGTGATGGGCGAACAGTCCCTGTTTTTCACGCGGCGTCGGCAAACTGAAGTAGCGTCTCAAATCCATCGGAATCAGCGTCTGGATNNTGGATTGGATTGGTCGGCGGCATCGTTCCTTCGTTCAGTCCCAAAACGATGAGCCGTTTGAAATCGAGTCCGCGCGTTTCGAGCAGTCCCATCAGCTGCAAGCCTTCCATCGGATTTCCGAAATAGGCCATGCTTTCCGAGCTCCAATGCTGATTGAACAGCGTTTTGAACGTCCCGAGCTGCATTTCCGGAACTCCTTCCTGCAAAAGGTTGTGAAAACCGGTAAGCGCAGCGTTGAAACTGCGGATCACAGCTTTTTCCAGCATGTTTTTATCCGACAAACGATCATCCAGGATGCGATTCAGCGCCTGAATTGCCTCGACCGCTTTCAACCAGTTGTTTTCCCACGGTGTGAACACCAGACGGTTCAGCGCAGCCAATTCTTCACTCAAATCAAGCCGGTCGACGGGAACAAATAAGCGGTTTTTGCCTGTAATATCGTTTTCGATGCGACGAACGCCGTCCAGCTCTTCCCGGTTCAGAATTCCCTGGATGAACGGATGGTGCAAATACTGATTGACGTCTTTGTGGTAAACGGCCGTGCGTTTGCGGCGCTGCATCGATTCCTGTATGCGGAACAGCAGATCGGTCCAGAGTCGCAAGGCCGTGGCGCGCAAAGGCAAACCAAGCGTGATGTTGGCCGTGGAAATCGATTTCGGCAATTGCTGGATCATCGGTACGATGAGCTGTTCGTCGGCCAGTAGCACCAGTGTTTCGTTCAGCTCTTTCGTAGTCAGCTTCGCCAGCAAACTGCCCACTACTTTCGCCTGACCGGTAGATTGCGCACATTCGATCACTTCGATTTCGCAGGATTTGTGCAGCAAATGATCTTCAATAAACGGCAGCGATTTCACCTGTAATTGTTCCAGCAAAGCACGCTGAAAACCGCCGGCTTCATGGAACGGATCGTTGAGGTAATAGACGTCGCTGTCCATAAAGATCTGCGCGCGGCCCATCACGTACAGCTGCTTGAAAATGCTTTGCTCGGCAACGGAAAGTGCGTTGAATCCGGCAAAAACGAACTGCGCTTTGCTGTCTTTTGCAAACACGCGGTCGATGTTCTCCGCCACTTTTCGGTAAACTTTTCCTTTCGTGGTCTGACGAAGCTCTTTTAGCTGTTCCGTCAGCTCTTCGTAATACGGTCCGAGCTTTTCCCAGAAATCAAGAAAGCGCTGCTGTCCGGGCGAAAGCTCTTCGCGGTTGAACGACCAGTTTTCGAGCTCGCGGATGTCGCGCAGGTTTTTAAAAAGCTGTTTGGGCTGCACGAGGTAGCGATCGATCTCGTCGAAATCGTTCAACAGCAATTGTCCCCAGTTGAGGAAATGATCGAATCCGATCGTCTCGCTTTCCACCGGATTTTTGCGGTAGATCTCATACAAATGGAATAACAGGCGCGATTTGTCAAGTACAGGCTCGTCGACCAGGCTCTGCATCCAGCGATCGATGGTCACAATTTTCGGAGAAAGCTTCGGCTGGTTATCGTAGCGGAATAGTGAGCGCTGCAAATAGCCGATCATACGCTCCGACGGCACCACGATGGTAAGATGCGCCAGCGGCATCTGCTCGGGAGAACGGAGAATGGCCGCAGCCACGCGATCGGTAAACGGCTCGAAGCTCATGGGCCGAAGATACCAAAGTTTAACTCACCACAAAGAAGCAAAGGTTGATGTTTTGCTGTGTTTGTCAGGGTAGCAAAGGCGATCCGGGTATTAGCAGAAATTCCCTGAAAAATAAATTGCAACGCATACCGGGATTTTGGGTTGTGCCCGATTAATAAATTAACAACCTGGCGCCTTTGCTCTCTTTTGTACCAGGTATATCTGGAATCTTTGTCCTTTGTGGTGTCTAAAGACTGCTGAAAAAAGCCACAGCGGCTTCCACGTCTTTTTTCGCGTTGCCGATGAAAATATGGTCATCGTAAATGATGAACGGACGCTTCAGGAAGGTGTATTCCTCGAGCATGTATTTGCGGTAATCGGCGTCGGTGAGCGTCATTTCATGCAAGCCCCAGCCGCGGTATTTGAGCGCACGCTTGGAGAACAGAGCTTCGTACGAACCCACTTTTTCCTTGAGCCAGTCGAGCGTTTTGCCGTCGATATTGTTTTCTTTGATGTCGATCATTTCGACTTCCGGTCCGGGTTTCACTTTCGCCAGGATTTCGGCACAGGTCGAGCAGGTGCTCAGGTAGTAGATGCGTTTCATGCGGATTAACGGTTTTGCATGTATTCTTCATCGCGCTTGCGGTCTTCCGGAGTTCCGGTGTTGCAGCCGTTCGATTTTTTGGTGAAATGGTGAATCCACTTGAATTGCAGATGCACCGGCCAGTAGTTGCTGGAATACCATTGAATGGTCGGCTTGAGCTTGTTGAATTCGTAGATTCCGATCGCCGGCAGGTAAAATCCGAAAACGAGGTAATCGCCGCGACGAATCTTGTAATTGAAGCCGATGTGACCGTGCAGCTGGGCCATGAAGTCTTTCTGAAATTTCAGCGGAGCAGCCGAAGCAGCGTGGTAGCCTTCTTTTGGCGCCGACAGAATGTTGTAGTTGAAATTAAAGCCCAGACCGGTTTCGAGGTGCCATTTTTCGTTCAGCAGCGTGAAACGATCGGCCGTGATGCGAGCTGTTAAATAGCCGTTGTAAAACTTCGCTTCTTCTTCCGAATAGGCAAAGTTGCCCAGCGCGTCGGTGAAATCAACGATGGTTTTTTCCTTTCCACCGATGTAATCGAAACCAAGGCCCCAGTCATAACGATGAAAAATGTTCCCGCCAATGCGTTTGATTTTCCACGATTCTACTATTCTGGACGATTTCAGACGGTAATGCGCCATCCCTATGTCGATGAACGCGCCGAAACGTCCGGATGGATCGATGTGCGTAGTTGTCGGACGGGTCATCTGGTCCGCGCCTTCGTATTCGTTGATACGATTGCGGGTAACGGTGTAATTCGGACCGAAAGAAATCTGCAGCCCGACTTTGGAAATGTCGCGGTAATCTTCTGCGCCACCGAAGAAATCCCTTCGGCTTTTGCCGGTAAAATCGCGCGATTTCTGCGCTTCCGCCGGGAAAACCGCCAAAAGCAGGGCCGTTACAACCATCCATCCATTTCTCATGAGCCGAAACTTTCTGTAAATATGGGAAAGAGTCCGGATTGGTTACGAACCAGCCCGAACATTTTTCCATAATGAGTCGTTTATTAGTAATCCGGTAACGCTTTTTCCCGTTTGCGAAGAAAAATAACCACGAGCGCATTTATCCATAACGACAGGATCAGCGGATTGTTCACAAACGGATTCAAAACCGCGGCTATTCCACCATGAAGCTGGTCGCGGAAGTGGATAAATATCCAGACAAATTGCACGTGAAACGTATAAACCGGCGGTGAATTCCCGTTGGATCCGAAGAGATTCAGCAGGCTTTCAAGACNNTACCGGATGTGATTCCGAATAGTAAACGATCAAATCGTAGATATAGCAGAGGTGATAATCCACGGCAAGAATCCCGATCGAAGCGACAGCAAGCTTCCAGAAGTTAATCGAAGGCAGCTTTTGCAGAAGTCGCGTCGCACACAAGGTCATCGCGCTCACAGTTACGGCCTGCATCAGTTCAAACCGGTAAAAATGCCATTGCATGAACACACCTGGCCCTTTGCCTTCTGTAGCGAGCTTCACCAGGCCCTCGGTTAACAGGTTAACTGCTACAAGCGCCAGCCCGAAAACAAGGACTTCTTTAACGACGATTCTGGTGGCTTGGTTCATCTGGATTTCAGGAAACGAGCGCCAGCATTTTTTCCATCACATACGGCTCGTTCCAGTTTTCATGGATGTTTTCAAGCTGCATGACCTGATCCATTACCACCTGCTGACGTGCATCGTTTTTCAGCGCATCGCTGTAACGTGTGTTGCTGAAGGTTACTTGCGAATAAAGCGGCAACCATTTGTCCGGGTGCAATTGCGTGAATTTGGCTTCGATCTTCTTGCGGAGCAAAAAGTCCGGGTCGGCTGTCAGATCGCGCATTTCAATGTAATTCAGCAAAGCGAGGTCGAGAATGGCGTTTCCATCCGGTACGCGGAATTCGGAAAAACGGCCCAGAAGTCCGTCCCAGTTGCCGTTCGCTTCCTTGTACATCTGATCGAAAACGGTGCAGTCTTCGAATCCGCAGTTCATTCCCTGTCCGTAGAACGGCACGATCGCATGAGCAGCGTCGCCAAGCAGCAGCACTTTGTCCTGGTAGTTCCACGGCTCGCAACGCACCATGATCAATGTCGAAGTCGGATTGGCGAAGTAATCGTCGAGCAATGTCGGCATAAGCGGCACAGCATCCGGGAAAGTCTTGTGGAAGAACGCTTCGACCTGTTCGCGCGTTTTCAGCGTATCGAACGACGTTTCGCCGAACATCGGGAAGAAGAGCGTACAGGTAAAACTGCCATCGAGGTTCGCCAGCGCAATCATCATGAACTCGCCGCGCGGCCAGATGTGCAGACAGTTTTTATCGAGCTTGTGCGTTCCATCCTCATTCGCCGGAATAACAAGCTCTTTGTAGCCGTGATCGAGGAATTTCTGCGAGTAATCGAACATGGTCGATTTCTGCATACGCATGCGCACCGCCGAAAAAGCCCCGTCGGTAGCGAAAATGCGGTCGAAACGATGTTGTTCTTCGGTTTTATTGGCCGTATGGCGGAATTTCAGCGTGTTCGAGCTCAAATCGAGGTCTTCGCACTTGCGGTCGAAGTAGTACTGAATGTTCGGATAATCGTCGGCGAGATTCATCAGCTTCTGGTTCAATCCACCGCGTGAAACGGAGTAAATCGCCTGGTCTTCGCGACCATAAGGCTGGTAGCTCAGCGAGCCGTCGGGAGCATGCATGCAGCGTTTGTACATCGGAATGGCGATCGCACGGATGTCTTCGGCAATACCGGCCAGCTCGAGTGCTTTCCACCCGCGGTCCGATAACGCGAGGTTAATGGATTTTCCGCTCAGCAGTTTCGCTTTCCGCAAATCTTCGCGGCGCTCGAACACCGAAACGTTGTATCCTTTTTGTGCCATCAGGATGGCCTGCAGACTGCCCACCAGTCCTGCTCCTACAATTGCAATGTCTTTCATTCTTTATACTGGGGCATTTATATCCTCCCCCCGGCCCCCTCCAAAGGGGGAGAAGTATCGGTTATTCTATTTTTTCGTCCGCAGGTATTTCAACGCCCGCTGCACATCCTGATCGGTTTGCGTGGTAATGCTGAAATAGCCCTGCTCGAGGAACAGCTGTCGTGCGATCTCGGCTTTCAGCGTCCGTGCGATCAGTGTAAAGCTCTGTTTGAGCTCGCGTTCGTTGCGGGCAATCTTCTGCTCTTTCGCTGCGTAATTGGCAAACTGTTCGATCAGCGCCGGCGTTACATTGAATTGAGCGGAAAATTCCTTGACGGATTTCCATTTCGTACGCTTGTCCTTCACAAAATCGAAAGCGAAGTTCTGGAAAGAGCCACCGTAGCGCAGCTGTACGAAGTACCACGACGCGTTGCTGGTATCGATCGGTACGAACAGGTCCGGCATGATGCCGCCGCCGCCGTAAACGATGCGTCCCTTAGGTGTCTTGAATTTCAATGAGTCCACGTACAGGGTCGTGTCCGGCGCGAATAATTCGCCATTAGCCTCACGACGGTCCTGGTCGTGGTAGTAATTTTCCATGCTGCCGTCGAACGGTTTCTGGATCGAACGACCCGTAGCCGTGTAATAACGAGCAATCGTGAGACGCAGGCTGCTGCCGTCACGGAGCGGGAAATCCTGCTGAACGAGTCCTTTTCCGAACGAGCGGCGACCGATGATCATAGCCCGGTCATTGTCCTGAAGTGCACCCGCAACGATTTCGCTGGCAGAAGCCGAACCGTCGTTCACGAGCACCACAACCTCGGTTTTTTCGAGTACGCCCGCCGCGGTCGAACGCTCNNCCGGATTGTCGCGCAGGTCGAAGATCAGTTTTTTCATGCCTTTCGCCGTTAACGACAACGCCGCATTGTGGAATTCTTCGGCTGAAGTGGCGGAGAATTGTTCCAGGCGGATGTAGCCCGTTTCTTTGTCGAGCATGGTCGCACAAACAATCGATTCGATCGGAATGATGCCGCGAACGATCTTCTTGTTGAGCAGTTGCTTTCCGCGCAGAATGGTCACGTTGACAGCCGTATTCTCGGCGCCTTTCAGCATGCCCATGATCTTGTCATTAGAAATCTTTTTACCGGTCACGCTCTTTCCGTCGATCTTGATGATGCGATCGCCATCTTTCACTCCGGCACGCTCGGATGGCGAACCGGCAATGATGTGGATCACGCAGAGCGTGTCGCGAATGATCGAAAACCGAATGCCGACACCACCGAATTTCCCTTCCAGTTGCTCATTCGCCAGCTGCATATCGCGCGCCGGAATGTAATTGGAATGCGGATCGAGCTTGTGCAGCATATCGGAAATGGTCTGCTCGAAGAGCTTATCGCGCTCGATCGAATCTACGTAGTTCGCATCGATCACGTCGATGATGTCCTGCATGGTCGAGAAGTTGGCCGCCGAGCCGGTTGGCTGCTGATCGCCGAGACCGGTGTTGATGGTTCTTCCGATCAGCACGCCCAACGCCGTGCAAAGCAACAGCAGAAAGGGCAGCAGGAAAGCGTTTTTCTTATTGTTCATGGTCGAAAGGATCAGGAATATGGACAGTTTCCACACCGGCGCTTCGCAGGAAGTCGATACCGGCCGTGTCTTTGTATTCGTTGGTGTAAACCACCCGTTTGATGCCGGCCTGCAACACCAGTTTGCTGCAATCGCGGCAAGGCGACAAAGTGAGATACAAGGTTGAATTCTGGCAGTTGTTGGTGGAATGCGCTACTTTGAGAATGGCATTCGCTTCCGCGTGCAGCACGTACCAATGTGTTTCCCCGTTATCGTTCTCGCAGCAGTTGTCGAATCCCGCCGGTGTTCCGTTATAGCCGTCGGAAATGATCATGCCGTCGCGCACGATGATCGCGCCGACTTTTTTTCGCTGACAATGGGATAACTCGGCCCAGGTGGTGGCCATGCGGAGGTAAGCTTTATCGTAACGCTCGCGCTTGGCTGCCTGTGAAAGAGGAATGGTTTCTGAACACATACTGCAAAAATAGGATTTATTCAGGCAGCGTGAACTTGTAGCCTACACCACGGATGGAATGAAAATAGAGCGGATTTTTCGCGTCTTTTTCGAAGATTTTGCGAAAATTCAGGATGTAGTTGTCGATCGTGCGGCCTGTCGGGTACTGATCGTTGCCCCACAACGCGCCCAGGATCTCATCGCGGGAAACGACCTGGTCTTTGCGCGACTGGAACAGCTGCAACAGCTCGATCTCGCGTTTGGTCAGCAACTGACGTGCTCCGCTGGCCAGATCGACCACTTCGAAGGTGGAAAAGACGACTTCCTTTCCTCCTATTTTCAGGGTCTCGCTCGAAACCGTGTTTTTTTCCTTTGTACGGATGAGAACGTGAACGCGCAGGAGCAATTCTTCGAGATCGAACGGCTTCGGCAAGTAATCGTTGGCACCGAGCTTCAGTCCGGCGATACGATCGACCGTCGTTCCTTTGGCGGAAAGAAATAAAACCGGCACATCGCTTTGCTGACGGATCGCCCGGCAAATATCCAGCCCGCTGACTTCCGGCAACATGACGTCGAGGATGATCAGATCGAAGCGATCGGCTTCGGCAGCCCATTCGAGGGCTTTGCGACCGTGATTACAGGTCGTAACCGAAAATCCTTCCAGCTCCAGGTTCAGCTGAATCATTTCGAGCAGACTCGGCTCGTCTTCCACTACCAGGATTTCATACATGGTGTTAAAGTCTTTTTAAAAAAATTCGTTTTCAGCCCAAAGCTATTGTCTGACGTGGTAAAAGCGCGTAAATTTGAATAACATTTCCAATCGTTTAGCATGAACAAAGCGTTCCGCTCCCTTCTTTTCTCCTTATCTTTCCTTGCTTTTACAGGGTTTTCCCAGACAGACAATCTGCCCGATCCGGTGAAAAAATTCAGGCTGGATAAAAGTACGCCAACCCTCGAACTTCCGCAACCGAACATGGAAGTAATTCGACAGGAAGACGCCGGGAACGATGCGGACGGCGGTATTTACCGTTTTGGCGTGGCTGCGTTCACCGACGTGACTCCGCAAAACGCGGGCAGTTGGTCGACAAGACCGAACGGCGATCGCGTGTGGCAGCTTCATATTAAATACACCGGCGCTGAGGCTTTGAGCTTCATTTTTTCGCATTTCGAGCTGTTCGATCAAACATCCCTGGATGTTTACGGCACGGATGGAAAACGCCTGCACCGCACGTTGACGGCGATCGACGTACTCGAACATTTTCAGCAGCACATCGCGCTTTGTTATGGCGACGAAATGACGTTGCAGCTCACCGAGCCGGCAGGTTCACGCGAGTCGAGAATTCACCTCGAGCAGATCATGTACGGCTACCGCGGAACGGGTAATCCGAATGCGGAAAAAGATTTCGGCGATTCCCAAAGCTGCGAAGTGAACGTGAATTGCAGCCCCGTGGGCAATCCGTGGCAGGACGAAAAACGTGGTGTTGCCCGTATTCTCGTGGTGATCGGAAGTGCGCAATTCTGGTGCAGCGGATCGTTGATCAACAATACTTCGCGCGATTGCAAGCCTTTATTTCTCACAGCCATGCACTGCATGATCTGGGGCAACAACCAGGCCAGCGCGTCCAATTTCAATAACTGGCGATTCTATTTCCGCTATGAAGCTCCGGGCTGTACCGATCCGAACTCGGAAGGAACGCTCGACGATCACTACATCACAGGCTGCGTCAAGCTCGCTACTTCCAACGACAACGGCGGTGAAGAAGGCTCCGACTTCCTGCTCGTACAGCTGGGAACGCTGGCGAACCAGCAGGCGACGATCAACACGCTGAAATCATCCAACTTCAACGCCTACTGGAACGGCTGGGATGCCAACAACACTGCTGCGACCGGCGGCGCGGGCATTCACNNCCACCCGAACGGCGATATCAAGAAAATCTCGACGTTCACGCAAACGACTGTTACTTCCGGCTGGAACGGAAACGGGCTGGCGTCACACTGGCGCTTCTCCTGGACCGCTAATCCAAATGGTCACGGCGTAACCGAAGGCGGTTCTTCCGGCTCTCCGATTTTCAATAGCTCGGGGCGTATTTTCGGTACGCTCACAGGTGGTGCTTCCGACTGTTCATCGCTTTCTTCGCAGGATTATTACGGGAAAATGTCCTACCACTGGGCATCGAACGGAACGGCTGCCAACGAGCGACTGAAAACGTACCTCGATCCGAGCAACAGTGGTCAGCTCGTCATAGACGGCTCTTCCGATCCATGCGCCGTTATCACCGATCCGCCGCCTGTTGCCGATTTTTCCGGAACACCGACTACCGTAACGGTCGGAAATACCGTTCTGTTTACCGATTTGTCGTCCAATTCACCGAACGCATGGTCGTGGAGCATCGCGCCGGTTACCGGCTGGACGTATGCTTCCGGAACGAACTCTAACTCCCAGCATCCGCAGGTAACGTTCACCGCGGCCGGACAATACACCATTTCGCTCACCGCTTCCAACGCGTCGGGATCCGACACGGAAACGAAAACGAATTACATCACCGCAACTATTCTCACCGGACCGTGTGTTGCCACTTCCACCACCTGCGACGAGTTCATTCAGAACGTTTCGCTGGGATTGATCAACAACACATCCGGCTGTGATAACTATCATTTCTTCGAGGGTCCGACAACGGTGCTCATGCAGGGCGAGCAGTACCAGATCACCATCGTTCCGCAAAACGGTTCTACTGTCGGACAGGCGTATATCGACGATGAAATTGCCGCCTGGATTGACTGGAATAACGACATGGATTTTGAAGACGCAGGCGAACGAATCGCTTACGTACTCGTTGAAACGGGATGGAGCAATGTGTTCTCCTTCACCGTTCCGGAATCGAGTGCAACCGGCCAGCTGTACATGCGCGTGCGTATTTCCTACAACGGCGAAGACAATCCTGACGGACCGATCGTGCCGTGCGGAACAACCGAATTCGGCGAAGTGGAAGATTACAAAGTCTCCGTTGTGCCGTTCCTGGGCGTGGAAGATCTGTTCTTCTCTTCCGTAGCGATTTTCCCGAACCCGGCAACGGATCAGCTTTCCATCGATCTTTCAGATCTTGAAGAAGCCGTTTCGGTTGAGCTGGTCGATATTACGGGCAAAGTGGTAACGCAACGCGTTCAATCGGGCGGAACGATTCTTCAGCTGGATATGAGCCCGTTTGCGAAAGGCAGTTACTATGTGCGTCTGTTAAGCGGCAACAATAAAACCACGCGGAAAGTTGTTAAACTGTAGTCCTTCCGCTGTTATTGGTGGAAGTCCGGATACCGGAATTGTACGGCTTGCTGATTCAAGTACGGAAAAGCGCAACACACGGTCGTTTCAATATGCGGATATTCGCTGTATAAATAATCTGACTATGAAACGATACATCTACCAATCACTGTTCTGCGCAAGCCTGGTTCTTTTTCTCGCCAGCTGCTCTGCCGGTCTTCACCGTGGCATTCCGCGCGGAGAGCGTCATCAGCGCACCGAACAAGTCGTAGTGAATCTTCCTGAAAAACAAACACTTGCCAAATCCGAAGAGTCGCAACCATCCGAAGAAACCAGTATCCGCGAAATCGAAGCTGAAACAACAACGGCTTCCGTAGCTGCTGATCCAATTGAGCCTGCCGTTGTTTCCGATCGTACCGAAGAACCCGCTCGCGTAACCGAAACACCGGTTTCCCCTCCGGATGGCGACACGCTCGTGCTTACACAAGACCAACTCGATGAAGCCATCGATTCCGAGCGCGTGGCGAAAAACGCACAGATCTTTTCATGGCTGCCGATTGCCGGCATCATTCTTTTTCCGTTGTGGCTTGTCGGAGTTATCGGAACGGTTGTCTGCATCAACAAGCTTAACAAGTATGAATACGTGACTGAAGAAGCGCTTCGCCGCAAGAGACTCGCCATGATTACGGTCGTTATAACGAGCATCCTGGCCATTCTGATTCCGGTCGGTTTCATTCTGCTCCTGATCTTCCTGTTATAGCCTACCGGGTTTTCGCTATTTTTGCTTACCAGCAAAATTCCCTTGAAGCAAAAAGCGATCGTCAGCGTTATCAATGATCTGAGTACCGACCAGCGTGTACACAAAATCTGTTGCTTCCTGGTCGAACAAGGCTACGATGTTTTGCTGATCGGTCGTCGGAAACGCGACAGTGCCGATCTTCCGGAACGGATCTACCGTACGCACCGCATGAAGCTGCTGTTCGAAAAAGGACCGTTGTTCTACGCGTTTTTCAATCTACGATTGTACTTCCAGCTGCTGTTCCGCAAAGCCGATCTGCTGGTATCGAACGACCTCGACACGTTGCTGCCGAATTACCTCATCTCGCGCTTGAAAAAGGTTCGGCTGACCTACGACTCCCACGAATACTTTACCGAAGTTCCGGAGCTTCTGCACCGACCGAAAGTTCGCACTATGTGGCTTCGGATCGAGCGTTTTGTGTTCCCGAAACTGAAAACGGTTTATACCGTCAACGACTCGATTGCACGGTTGTACGAAGAACGCTACGGCATTCCGTTGAAAGTGGTGCGAAACGTTTCCCCGCTCTGGAAACCGGGATCGATTCCGGATAAGCGCACGCTGGGCATTCCCGAGGATAAATCGTTGCTCATTATGCAGGGCGCTGGACTCAACATCGATCGCGGCGTGGAAGAAGCCATTGCGATGATGCCTTTTCTCGACAACGCGGTTTTGCTGATCGTCGGCGACGGTGATATTATTCCCGATATGAAGGTCAAGGTGGAACAAGAGAAATTGTCGGACCGCGTGCTGTTTTTCGGAAAGCGTCCGTATGCCGAGCTCATGTGCTTTACCTTTCACGCCGATCTCGGACTAAGCTTCGACCAGCCAACAAATCCGAATTACCTGTATTCGCTCCCCAATAAGGTTTTCGATTATATGCACGCCGGAACACCGGTCGCTTGTTCCAATGTGGTGGAAGTGGCCGCGCTGGTGACCAGGCATCAGATCGGCCTAGTGATCGCCGATTTTCAACCGGAAGCTTTGGCAAAGACGATCGGAATGCTTCTGAATGACAAAACTGAGTTGGAACGCATGAAAGACCGCTGCAAAGTAGCCGCACAGATCGAAAACTGGGAAAAAGAAACCGAAGTCCTCGCTCAAATCTATCCGAAAGTTGGCTGATCAGCATTTACATATCGTCGCGCTCGATGTTCCGTATCCACCGGATTACGGTGCGATCATCGACGCTTTTTACCGCATCAGTGCCTTGAAGCGAGCGGGACTTCGCATCACGCTGCACACGTATGAATACGGACGCGGGAAACCCGTCGAGCTGGAACAGTTGGTAGACAAAGTGCTGTATTATCCGCGACCGATCCGTTTCAAAGACGTGCTTTCGTTCAAGCCGTTCGTTGTTCAATCGCGTCGCTCGAAAGAACTGCTGAAAAATCTATTGGAAGACAACGATCCGATCTTTTTCGAAGGTCAGCATACGTGTTCCTTACTCACGCATCCGCAACTGAAAGATCGCCGGAAATTCGTTCGCGTTCATAATATAGAATGGCAATACTACGCGTTATTGGCCAAGCGAACCGGGNNAAAAAGCGCCTGTTTTTCCAATGGGAAGCCCGGAAATTAAAGCGTTTCGACCACGAGCTCGTTCATGCTGAAGTTTTGTTTTGCGTGAGCCACCAAGACCTGGAACATTATAAAAAGCTGCATCCGAAAGTGATTCTTATGCCGTCATCGAGTCCGTTTACGATTCCCGATGCTACGGTCAAACGCGAGCGCTACGCCATTTACCNNCAGCATCGAAGAGAACGAGGAAGCGGCTTTGTGGATCATCGAAGCATTCGAGCAGTTCGGCTCACCAATGCCGCTGGTCATTACGGGGAAAAATCCTTCAGAAAAGCTCCAGCAAGCCGCAGACAAGCTTGATGACTGTCGTCTGATCGCCAATCCCAACCAGGAAACCATGAGCAAGCTCATCCTCGAAGCCGGCGTGCAATTATTGATCACGTTCCAGAACGCCGGCATCAAGCTCAAGCTGATCAATTCGCTCGTGAGCGGCGGCGTCTGCATCGCCAATCCGGAAATGGTCGGCGGAACGGATCTGGGACAATTCTGTACGATTATCCGAACGAAGGAAGAGCTGATCAATGCGCTGATCAATACTTCGGATCTTCATCCCGACACCAGTGAACGTCAGGCGTTCCTGTACAGGAATTATCACCCGGATGAGACTTGTAAACGGATTTTGGAGGTGCTGCAATTTAAAGCGGAAAAATAATTCAATTGTGTGTGGCCACCCTCCTCAATCCTCCTAGCAGCTTTCGCACTAACGCTTGTCNNAGCTTCGCTTCATCTTCTCAAGGGGGACGGTTATAATTCCCCTTTGGAGGCGTTAAAGGGAGAGGAAAATCCTAATATTTTTTCGATTCCAGAAACTTCACCCATTCCTGCGACTGCTTGTGGTTCATCACGCGCGGAAATTTACTCTGGGAGTTGAAGCGACCGTTTTCGGCCAGGAACTGGTAAAAGAGACCCACGTCGGCGCTGGTGGCGATCGGATTTTTCAGCGTGTCGTATTTGCGGACGGCTTTGTAGTCGTCGTTTAATTCGCCGATTAAGCGGTCGACGGTTTTCATCAGAACATCCGCATCAACCGGGTGACTGGTTCCGAAAAACCAGCGGTGACATTGCTTTTCGGTATCGGCGTACATGCAGAATTCCGGAATGTCGACATTCAGTTCCTCGCCTGCTTTCTGGATGGCAACGTTGATGTTGTCGAGCGAAAGGTGTTCGCCCGAAAGACTCATGTATTGCTTGATGCGGCCGGTGATTTTGATCTCACGACGCTTGACGTCGGTAAACTGAACGAGATCGCCGATCATATAGCGCCACAAACCGGCGTTGGTCGAAATAACGAGCGCGTAATCTTCGCCTTCATGAACGGTGTTGATCGTGAGTGCTTCCGCGCCTTGTTTCACGTTGCCTTCTTCATCGAAGTTGTCGCGGTTGAACGGAATGAACTCGAAGAAAATACCGTTTTTGAGCAGCATCTGCATGCCTTCGCTTTCCTCGCGGGCCTGGTAGGCAAAATAACCTTCGCTGGCCAGGTAGGTATTCATGATATGTACCGGTCGGCCCAGTACTTTTTGCAAACGCGTCAGGTACGGCTCGATATAAACGCCACCGAACAGATAGAGCTCGAGATTCGGCCAGACGTCGTGAATGTTGTTGACTTTGTAATGTTCCACGATGCGCTCCATGAGCATGATGCACCAGCTCGGAACGCCGGCAATCGTACTGATGTCCCAGGAAGGCGCCATTTCGACCAGCTTGTCGAGCTTTTCGTTCCAGTTGCGGATCTCCGCTGTAGCAGCATCGGGCTTGGTGAGCGGCGATAATACGATGGAAGTGTGTTTCTTCAGAATGCCCGACATATCGCCTTCGATATGCTTTCCGACCTTTTCGAGCTTGGTCGAGCCACCTACGGCCAGGAACGATTTCTGGAAGAATACTTCCGGCAGATCCATTTCGGCAACGGAAGTAAACTGCTTAATGGTCGTTCGCTGAAACGAGCGGATCATCTGACGCGTCACCGGAATGCGCTTGCTTGGCGAACCTGTTGTTCCGGAAGAAAGTGCATAGTATTTTACCACGCCCGGCCAGGTTACGTCGCGCTCGCCTTCAATCGAGCGGTAGAGCCATTCGCTGTGGAAACGATCGTAATCCGTTATGGGCACGTGGCGCTGAAAAGCCGCCACCATGTCATTTTCCTGCAGGATCTCGGAAAAAAAGTGCTGCGTACCGAAATCCGTACGGGAGCAATAACGTAACAATTTCTCAAGGGTCTTCAATTGATCCTTGTAATCCAGTCCCCTGCGGGATGTCCGGCGATACGTGATCTCCGAGGTTTTTTTCAGTAGTTTACCGATAATGGGCATGGAGTGTTTTGCTTCTCGTGAACGGTCTTACGATCAATACAAAAGTGAGAAAAACAATTAGACTTTCTCGTCACGGCGTAAAGGTTTTTAAGGATGAGCCCTTGAATCCTGTATTTTATCAGTGAATTTGAATTGGTTAGGAGACAATTTTTAGGCCACCCTCCTCAATCCTCTCTCAAGGGAGGAGGTTAAGTAATTCCCTTGCAGCGTCATTTTCAGGCTCCAGCGCAAGCAATCGTTCCAGCTTCTCTCTGGTTTTTTCAAATTTCCGGTAACGGTAAGACGCCAGCGCACAATGGTAGAGCGTTTCGGGATGATCGGGCCGCAGGTCGAGCGAATGTTCGAAATCAGCAATGGCTTCCGAATAGCGTGCCAGCTGCAAATAACACCGGCCGCGCTGAGCGAACAGGTCCGCATCGTATTTGGCAAACGGAGCCGCCAATGTCAATAAATAAGCTGCTTCTTCCCAGGATTCTTCGGCGATACGTTGTTGCGCTTGTTCCATAAGAAAAGCCGGTTCCTGCACGCGTTTGCGCAAGCCGTCACGGATCCGGATGAAGTTGTCATACGCTTCCGTCTCGCGGGATGTTACCGGCTCGTTCAAAAGCAAAACCGGATCTTTCAGAATAGCCCGATCAAGCTCTTCGCAATCTGTCCGGATGGAAAAAACAGCGCGGTTCTCCGTTGCCGGACAATCGGGATCGGGCCACCACGCAGCAACGAAAAGCTTTCCGTTTTCTTCCGAACGAATGACTTTATACATGTAATAAAGCTGCGTAACCGGATCGCGGTCATAAAAAACGTCGCCGGGCTGGAAACTTTGCATTTAAGCCTTGAAAATCGCGTCGAGTGCATCCGTAAACACCGCCGCAGCTTCGTCGAGGACCGCTTCGGTGTGGGCCGATGATACAAAGCCGACTTCGTAACCGCTCGGACCGAGGTAAACGCCCCGTTCCAGCAGCGCACGGTGCAATTGCTTGAAACCGGTCATGTCGGAGTTGATCTCTTCCGCGTTGCGAATGCGTTTCGAGTTGTCGAACGAAATCCAGAAAATAGATGCGATCATCACCAGCTCGAACGGATAGTTATTCGCCTGCGCGTGCTCGTTGATCTTGTCTACAAACAGCTTCGTGCGACGCTCCTGGTCTTCGTAGAAACCGGGCCTGGAAATCTCGGTCAGCTGGGCAATTCCTGCCGCCATCGCCACCGGGTTTCCGGAAAGCGTTCCCGCCTGGTAAACCGGTCCGTCGGGAGAGATTTGCGCCATGATCTCGTTTCGTGCTCCGTAAGCACCCACCGGCAAGCCGCCTCCAATGATTTTTCCATAGGAAACGATATCGGGCGTGATGCCGTACCACTCCGCCGCGCCGGAAAACGCCACGCGGAATCCGGAAATCACTTCGTCGAAGAACAGCAGAGCGCCGTGTTGCGTACACACTTCGCGCAGCAATGTCAGGAAACCTTCTTCCTGCAACAGCAGACCGTTATTGGCCGGAATCGGCTCAATGATCACACACGCAATGTCTTTCCCGAATTCGGCAAAGCAGGCGTGCAGCGCTTCGGGATTATTGAGCGGCAATACGAGTGTTTCATTCACAAACGCTTCCGGTACGCCGGCGCTGGAAGAATTCCCGAAAGTAACGAGACCCGAGCCCGCTTTCACCAGCAACGAATCGCTGTGACCGTGGTAGCAGCCTTCGAATTTCACGATCTTGTTGCGACCGGTATAACCGCGCGCCATGCGAATAGCCGACATCACGGCTTCGGTCCCGGAACTGGTAAAACGGATCTTATCGATGAACGGATTGCGGGCGATGATGAGCTCGGCCAGCTCGTTCTCGAGACGTGTCGGTGCCCCGAAGCTGGAACCGTTTCCAAGCGCTTCGACCACTTTCTTATACACTTCCGGGTGATTGTGCCCCAGGATCAGTGGTCCCCAGCTGCAGCAAAAATCGATGAACTTGTTGTCGTCTTCGTCCCAGATATGCGCGCCATCGCCTTTCCGGATGAACAACGGAGTTCCGTTAACGGATTTGAATGCCCGCACCGGCGAGTTCACGCCTCCGGGAAAATAGGTTTTTGCAGTAGCGTAAAGGGATTCGGAAACTGTCTGCTTCATAGTTATCTGCTGTAATGTGTATCTTTGGACCGCCCTTTGAAAAAAGGGCCTGAATAGCGAACAAAATTAGCAGAAATCAGGTTTAAACATGGCTTCATTTGTCAATTCTCTTGCAGCAGCACAGGCGCTCGACGCCGCCGACCCTTTAAAGTCCTACCGCGACCGTTTTCATATTCCAACGTTTCATGAAAAACAGGTGCGTTATTTCACGGGCAATTCCCTCGGTTTGCAGCCGAAATCAACACAGGCTGCCGTGCAGCAGGAGCTCGACGACTGGGCCAAATGGGGCGTGGAAGGTCACTTTCACGGAAAAAATCCGTGGTTTTCCTACCATGAATTGCTGACAGAAAAAGCGGCGCGCCTGGTCGGTGCGAAGCCAAAAGAAGTGGTAATCACCCACTCGCTGACCACCAACCTGCATTTGCTAATGGTGTCTTTCTACCGTCCGCAAGGAAAGCGCACCAAAATCCTCTGCGAAGCCAAAGCGTTTCCAAGCGATCTGTATGCACTCGAATCACAGGTGCGTTTTCACGGGCTGAATCCGGAAACGGACCTCGTTGCGCTGGCTCCACGTGAGGGCGAGCAATTGCTGCGCGAAGAAGATATCCTGGCGAAAATCGAAGACCTTGGCGACACACTGGCGCTCGTGATGTTCGGCGGTGTGAATTACTACACCGGTCAGCTGCTCGATATGCCCGGCATTACCAAAGCGGGACATGCCGTTGGTGCGATCGTCGGTTTCGACCTGGCACATGCGGCCGGAAATGTGGTGTTGAAGCTCCACGACTGGGATGTGGATTTTGCAGCGTGGTGTTCTTATAAATATTTAAACTCAAGTCCTGGTGGCGTTTCGGGCATGTTCGTCCATGAGCGTTTTGCCATGCGTCCCGATCTGCCGCGTTTTGCCGGCTGGTGGGGTTACGATAAATCCACGCGTTTCCAGATGGAGCCGGGATTCAAGCCGATGGAAGGTGCCGAAGGCTGGCAGCTGAGCAACGCGCCGGTTCTTGGAATGGCCGCACACATGGCTTCCCTCGAGATCTTTGATGAAGTCGGTATGGAACGCCTGCAACAGAAAAGCGAGCAACTGACGGCTTTCCTCGAATTCCTGATCGACGATCTGTCGACCAGACACGGCGACCGCTGCAGCTTCGAGATCATCACGCCACGCGAGAAATCACGTCGCGGAGCCCAATTGTCCATTCTCGTTCACGGAAAAGGCAAAGCCCTCTTCGATGCTTTAAGTGCCGAAGGCGTCGTGGCCGATTGGCGCGAACCTAATGTGATCCGCGTAGCTCCGGTGCCATTGTACAATTCCTTCGAGGACGTTTACTACCTGGCGCATCTGCTCGAACAGGCGATTCTGGCTTAATTCTTCAGCACTCTTCCGGCGCTGAACGCCCCGTTTCGGTTCAATGAAAGCGTATACAATCCTTTCGCGACTGTTTCGCCTGCCTCGTTCGTTCCGTCCCAGGTGAAACCGGTAAACGACTCGCCGACGACTTCGTTTTTAGCCAGTATTTTGACGACTTTACCCTGCAGATCGTAGACGTAAAGCGAAACCCTGTCGCCGGCCGTTAATTGATCGTATTGAATCGTGACCTCATCGGAAAACGGAACCGGATAGATCTTCCAGGAATCACTGGCGGAATTGGAAAGCTCGGTCATTCCGACATTCATGAGCTCTTCGAGGTCGTGCAGCTCATCGCCCGGCATATAAAACATATAATGGAAATAGACCATGAACATTTCGTCGGTGGTGCTTTCGCCTGCAAAAACCCATTGCGGCGGATTGCTCGGATTGTGCGGATTGTTGACCGTATTGTCGTAAAGTCCTTCGCCTTTTATGACTGATCCTGCCGGAGTTCGTTGCACGTGCCGGAAGAAATAGAAATCCTGCCAGTGGAAATCCCAATGCGGAATGTCGACATATTTGATCGTATCGCCGGATGGCGGAATCGCATAGGCTTTGATCCGTTCACCCAGCAAATGCATGTGCGGGAAGACGCTTAGCACCGACATATCGATCGGCAGACCACCACTGGCCGGATATTGCGCCGTGACATCGGTTAGCTGATTCGGCGGAAACGCCAGCGACCAGTTCTGCAACACAGGTGCGGCTGAAACCTGCCGGATTCCCGTTTCTCCGGGCGGATAGAAATGGAAGATCACTTTCGTACTGTCGAGTATGTCGTAGCTGCCTTCGGGATAATGCATCGCCAGGATAATGTTGCTGCCCGCCGGAATGGTCATTCCCAGCTTGAAGCCCGGCCCGGAAGGAAACACCAATGGCGTGGAGCCCGGAGTGTAACCTGTAATCAACGCGGCATTCTGCGGGCCGCCACAATCGCCGCCCACCGTATCTGTCGGATAAGATGCCGACGGATCTACATAAACCAAAGCGTGGTGAACGATCTCACGGTTGCCGGGAATGATCTCGATAGCGCGGATTGTGCGCTGCTGCGTCAAACCAGTCGGAATAGCGAAACAGACATAATCGTCCTGGCCGCCCTGTGCATTGCTTCGGTAATCCGGAATGCGGAGCGTCAGGTCGCCGTTGCCCAACACCGAGCCCGGATTAAAAACAGGCGGCGGCGGCGTGTCGTCGGGATTTCCTTCAGGCGTTCCGTTGGTGAGCCACGACAACAACGTGGTCTTTTCGTCGGTACTTAACGAACGTGCATGCGCGTATTCCTGGTAATTGTTATCCGGTGGCCATGGTGGCATTTCGCCCGAGACAATGGCTTCGTGCATAGCAGCTGCCATCGGTGCGACTTCGCCGTAGTTCACAAGTGAAAACGGTGCAATTCCGCCATCCCGGTGACAAGGAGTACATTTATTGTAAACGATGTTGGCTACCTGTCCGCTCCAGGTCTGGGCATAC
>DJFN01000111.1 GCA_002432085.1 Flavobacteriales bacterium UBA5871 | reverse complement strand
GTTATCGCCCTGGCAAGCCGTCATATCCGGGAAATTCGGGGTTTGCGGAACCGGATGCTGGCCAATGGTGATGTCGATCGTTTCTTCGCAGCCCAGTTGATTGATCACCGTTACGGAGTAATCGCCCGGCTCGGTTACGGTGTAAGTATTTCCGCCGAATTCACCGTCATTCCATTCATAGGATTGCATGCCCGGCTCGGTCGTGAGCGTTACATCGCTGTTCACACACACGAACAGATCGCTGGCGTTAAGCGTAGGTGTGAAGCTGCCTTCGTATACGGTAACACTGTCGAGTGTCGTCGTTCCGCATTGCGTGATCTCGCAGTAATATGTTCCCGGCGAGCTGACATAAACGGTATTCGTTGTTGCGGTGATCGGCGGAAGCCAGTTGACTTCGGCCACACCGTTGTAAACCGGAATGAGCTCCACAGCTCCGTCGCCGCACAACACGTTGATCGGTGAAAAATCGATGAACGGCGTAATGTATTCGGTGATCAATACCTGTTCCGGGAACAGCAAACAGCCTTCATCATCCGTAAACTCGCAGGAATACAGACCGGCTTCGTCGACTATGAGTGTCTGGCCGGTTCCGACGATGCTACCGTCCGGCCCGATCCAGTTGTAACTGCCGGGCTGCGATACAGAGAGCTCTATGGTCGCGTTCGGACAGATCAGACCGTCGTCGGGGAACATCATAATGACCGGTGGAATTTTATTCGTAACGAAATTGCCTGCCGAGAATTCAGCCGAACAACCGCCTTCCGTTACTTCACCGGAATAGGAATAATAGCCAACTTGTGAAACGAGAATCGAATCGTGATCGGCGCTTTCCCAGATAATATCCGGTCCGTTCCATGTTCCGCCAGGAATAACAGGCGAAATGCTGACGTAGCCTGAATCGCCTTCACACAACGGCGCGTCGGAGAATAGGCTCATATTCGTATTCGGCGCCGGATTGACAATTATATAAAAGGAATCCGTGACCTGGTACTGGACCGTATCGATCCCACAAGCGTTTTCGTATCCGATATGGACAATGTAAGTGATTGTGTACCAGCCGGTGTTTTCAGGATTAACAGTGCAGGAATGCGGTCCGCTGTTCAATTGCGGTTCCGTATCGTCGGAGCTGAAAGTTTCAAAAATGAACGGCTGCGAGTAAACCTCGTAGATATAAGGATACGGATTGGTGAGTGANNATTGGACCGTCTCGCCTTCGCAGACAGTGAGCGTATCGTTGAAATCGTCATCGTTCAGCATCAGGATGACTGGCTTGATGCTGTCGAAAGGAATCACGCTGTCGTTGATCACCGCGAAAACACCTTGCGTCGTACAGCCGAATTCGTTCGTCACTACGACATTGTAATCGCCGTCTTCGAACACTTCGAACGGACTTGTTCCGCTGTGGAACGGCACGTTGTAATAATTGATCTGGAGCTCGCAGCCCGAACACAGGTTGTCGAAATGAACGATGGCCGTATCGGGCTTACACAAGCGAATGTTGTTGTAGGGCGCTTCGTGATCGTTGAAATCGTGATCGTCGGTCATCAAGGGCAGCGGCGGATTCGGATGCGCGATTGTATAAATCGTATCCGCAAACGAATAGCAGCCGTCGATCGACGTGAGCGTAACAGTCACTTGTTCGTTCTGGTGCGCTACATATAAATACGGATCGGGATCGAGGTTATCGCCGCTCCACGCGAAGTTGTAATCCGGTCCTGCAACCTGGTCGGCGTTCAGCTGGAACATCAGGTAACGCGCCACACAGAATTCAACCGTATCCTGCTGCGGATAAAGCTCGGGCTCGACGTAATCGCTCGGCACACTGCCATTTCCACCCGGTGGAATGTAATAATAGTAAGGCGGATTGGTGGCGTCGTTGACTTTTCCGACAAATACATTCTTCGACAAATCGCCGGTCATGCGGTAGAACAGGAAAGTCACCATAGCTCCGGGACTTCCATTGTAAACGACGTTTTCCGGACTACCCGATACATTCGTGAGGTTGTAAACGTTTGTCGGAATGTGGAAATCGTTTTCGTAGCTGCCGGCGAAGATCGGCTTGTCGTTGCCACCGTTGGCCAGCGCGTAACACAAATCTTCTTTCTTTCCGCCCGAATGCTTGTTCCAGATCATTTGTCCTTCAGGCGAGAACTTGCTCACGAAGACATCGCGGAAACCGACCGTGTTCCACAAGCCTGTGTCGGTGGAGTCACGATATTCATCGAAGTTGCAGCGGAAATCACCGCCGATGTATATATTCTGTGCCGGATCGATCGTCAGTCCGCGGGCGTTCACATCCGAGTCGGAGCCCTGGGCTTTTCCCCAGAAATAGTTTCCCGTGGTGGGATGAAGCTTGATAAGGAAAATCTTCTTGATGTAAGGGTTCGTGAGCTGGAACGTACCGTTATTGTCGACGATGATCATCGTGCCCAGGAAATTTCCGGTAACATAGACCTCGCCGGTGCTGTTCAGTTTGACGGCGCTGGCGTAGGTTTGCGCTGCACCGAGCTTCCGGAACCAGAGCAGGTCGCCGTTCGCGTCCAGCTTTGCGACATAACCGGCGTTGTTGACCTGGTTATTGTAGGTCTGACCGAGAAAGCTGAGCGTATCGGGAAACTGGCCCGTTATATAAATGCGGTTGGCGATGTCGGTGGTGACGGAGATTCCCGTATCGTCCTGCTTCGAATTTCCTTTTTTAGCCCAACCATTCGCTCCGGCTGCTGTGAATTTCGCGATGAAAATATCCATACTCGGCGCACCGGTAAACGGGTTCATCTGCGATGTCATGGAAACACCTGCGATCGTGCTGGTTCCTTCGAATTGTCCGGTAATGATGGCGTTGCCTTGTGTATCGACTGCCAGACCGAATGGAGTATCGGTCATGGAACCTCCGTCGCTGCGGGCCCAGAGCACTTGTCCTGTCGGGCTGAGTTTGGCCAGGAAGATATCGCGGGAAGTTCCGGAAGCGTTAAGAGTGGTACTGCCCATCGTCATCGAGCCGGCGAAATAACCGGTGACGTAGCAATTGCCGTTGACGTCAGTAGCGACCTTGTGACCGCGATCGGCCTGAACGCCTCCGAAGCGTTTGATCCAGAGCATTCCGCCTGTCGGATTGAACTTCGCAACGTAAATATCGCTGTAGCCGCTGATGGCCTGAACGACGGAATCGTTGAAATGCATTTCCCCGGAGAAGTAGCCTGTGACAAAGGAGTTGCCGTTCGCATCGACAGTTACGTCCAGCGCTTCGCTCACGAAGTTGCCGGAAGAGCCGGTTAGCCAGTCTTGCGCGAAATTGCTGAAAGCGATCAGCAGTGCTATGGTAGTAAGTATTGTTTTCAAGCTCGATCGAATTGATCTAATGACGTCAAGTTACACGAAAAGGTTGGAGTAAAGTTGGCTCACCGGTTATAATTTACCGGAACACACCGAAACTGTTAGGAAACTGTTTCAAAGCCATTGTTTTTGCACAGTGATGGTCTTGTTAAAAGAGGCTAAAAACAAACGAAGCAAGCTAAATCATTTTATCTTCACCAATGTAAGCACAACGCATTGCGGCTTAGAAAGAAACGATTCAAACACCGATTAAAACTATACAGTCATGGGCAAAGGAAAAGTAATATTGGGAGTTGCAGCGGGACTAGCGGCAGGAGCTGCCCTCGGTATCCTGAACGCACCCGATAAAGGAAGCTACACCAAGAAAAAACTCGCAAAGCAAGGCAAGAAGCTGGCCGATGAGTTTAAGGAAAAGCTGGCCGAAAAAACGGAAGAGCTGAAAGACAAAGCCATTGAAAAGATCGCGATCGCAAAAGAAAAGATCTCCGATAAAGCAGCCGAGATGCGTGAAACGGTTTCGGACAAAGCTTCAACGATGGCAGCCAAAACAGCAACTAAGGCAAATGCGACCAAATCGCGTGTGACGGCGAAAGCAACGACAGCGGCCAATAAAGCCAAAGCGAAAACCGCAGCAGCCAAAAGCACTGTAACGGATAAAACAAAGGCAGCCGCAGGCAAAGTGAAAGCCAAAGCAGCTACAGCTAAAAAACGTGTGACTGCAACAGCTAAGAAAGTAGAACAAAAAGTAAACGAGAAAGCCGATCAGCTGAAAGAAACCGTGGATAACGCAACGTCGTCCTCTTCATCTTCTTCCTCTGCATCTGATACTAAAGCCTAGCTTTTCTCATTTAAATATTGGTTGATGGAGCTTAGCTCCAGGGGACCGCTTTCGTTCAACGGAAGCGGTCTTTTTTTATGTTCTCAACCAACTGACTTTGAGCAACACTTCAAGAACGGTAACGCAAGTCGCAGTGCCGTAACGAATGACGCAAAGCAGCGAATCATATAAAAAATCTTTGCATTAAGCTATTGTGAAAGGATTATAAATAGCTGATTTACATTTAGATAAAATTAAGTTACACGATTTTCTGTTACAGTTGAATCATGTAACATTTGAGCGAAATCGTGAAAAAATTATTTCCAAAGCGGGTGCATCTTTGCAATATACCACACCACAGATTATTATACGTACCAAAACGACAAGCTATGAAAACATGGAACACAACTAAGGACTTCGATACGATCATGTATACCGCTACTTCCAGCACTACGGCTTTTGTTTCCGTATTCGCACTGGCACTGGTTGGCGTTTTACTACTCTTACCGTAAAAAATGAAAACACTCCGACTCTGGACTTACCGCGCAGGTGTGTGGATCATTCGGAATCACACACTGCTCAATTGAACGAACAACAAATAACAACTAAAACAACAGCGCAATGCTTAAATGGTCAGTCATATTCTTCATAGTTGCCATCGTTGCCGGGATCTTTGGCTTCGGGGGCATAGAATCAGCAGCGGCAGGCATAGCACAGATTCTGTTCTACCTGTTTATAGCACTTTTCATTGTATTTATCCTATTGGGATTGACAGTGTTTAAAAGGAGATAATACCAAGTGAAATAATTACGCGGCGGCACACGGCACAAAACCCAATGAATTACAACCGTCAGACAAAATAATCAGCGCAGCCTCCCCGTAATTGTTTCTACCCGATAGACAAAGGCGCATGTAACAAACGAGTTACATGCGCCTTTTCGCATCGGCGATTTGTGAAAAAATGTTTTCTCCGGTAACATTAAAGTGTGGATTGCAGTTAAATCTTATGTTTACCCGGGTAATGTTGCAATCGTCTGATTTTTTTACTATATATTTAATTCGATGAAGCTTTCGGTCAAATACGATATCAGTGTTACCTGCAGAAGAGTTTTGCAGGATCAACTGGAAAAACTCCGCATACCGCATGTGATCAACGGTTTGGGAGAAGTGACTTTACAGGAATCGCTTCCGCCTCTGAAACAGCAGGCTTTGATAGAAGCGCTGAAGGAATATGGCATTGAGCTGGTAACCGATCAGAAAGCTGCGCTGGTTCAGAAGATCAAGGATACCATTATCGATCTCATCCATTCCGAAGAAGATCTGCCGAACGTAACGATGTCGGTTTACCTTTCGGAACAGCTTAATCACAGCTACAGCTATCTTTCCAGTCTGTTCTCGGAAAGCTGTTATACATCCATTGAGAACTTCATCATTTTGCAGAAAATCGAGCGCGCCAAACAGATGCTGGCCGCCAACGAATACACACTGACACAGATCTCTTACCTATTGAACTACAGTAGTGTAGCTCATTTATCCCACCAATTCAAGAAAACAACAGGACTAACGCCTTCTGCCTTCCAACGAATCATTAAGAAGCGTACACCAAACGTGGTGTCGACCGTATAAACCTGTTAAAGCTTGAGTATAGATGTCAAAAGAGCCCATCAAAGTACTACTCGCAGACGATGATGAAGATGACCGCAACTTTTTCCGGGATGCCCTGGAAGAGTTGAAAATGGACACCCGTGTCACGTTCAAGAACGATGGTCGTCAGTTAATGCAGCACCTGGAAGAACCGGGCAGCGAACTGCCGCACATCATTTTCCTCGATCTCAACATGCCGTTGAAATCAGGGCTGCAATGTCTGAAGGAAATCCGGGAGAATCCGCGCTTGCGGCAGCTCACCGTGGCGATCTATTCAACGTCCGCATCCGAGGAAAATATCGAAGAAACGTTCGTCAAAGGCGCCAACGTTTATATCCGCAAACCCAATGATTTCGCTACCCTGAAGAAAGTATTGCACGACGTCATCATGATGAGCTGGCAATATCAGACTTCAGGATTGAACAAAGAGAACTTCTTGTTCAGCACCTGACATTCGCTATGCATAAATTTGTTACCATTCCGGCTTTTTACAAGATAGCCTTCGTGCTATCTTTTTTCGTATTGTTTTTCGTTTCCAGCATTACCTACAAACAGCTTGAATCGTTGAATGAATCCGAACAGCTCCTGCGGCTTTCCGACCGCGTACACCTGGAGCTCGAGCAGCTGTTTTCCTATATCAAAGATGCGGAAACCTCTCAGCGCGGCTTTATCCTGACAAACGATTCGACCTATCTGCAGCCGTACTTCGATGCGCAGATACACATTCGCAAAAGCTTCAGCGAGCTGTCCTATCTGACGAAAGACAGCAAGGGACAGCATGAGAATCTGCAATTGCTCAGTCAGCTGGTCCAAAAGCGTATAGGTCACATCAACCAGGTCCTGGAGCGCAATGCTGCTGCAGATCTGACACACCAGCAGCTGGCCTATGAGCTCAGCTTCGGGCGGGAAACGATGTACCGCATCCGTATCCTGATGAACAGTATGATCCACCTGGAAAATCAGCTTTTGAAAACACATCAGACGACTTATACAAGCGATGTCTTTTTTACACCACTTTCGGCTCTGCTGATCAGCTTGTTCTCGCTGATCGTCTTTATCGGCTCGTTCATCAAGATCAATAGCGATCGGAAACAACTGGTCATGCTGCACAAACAGGCGGCTGAAGCCACTTTGCAAAGTGAGAACGGGCGTGTGTATCGCGAGTTGGTAGAAGGCTTGCCGGCCGCTGTTTACACTTGTGATACGGAAGGAAGGATTCAGCTTTACAACAAGGCCGCAGCACAGCTTTGGGGACGGGAACCTATACCAGGAAAAGAATATTGGTGCGGCTCGCCGGCCGGTTATTATTCCGATGGAACGAAGCTTTCGGAGAAAAACAATCCTATTGCGAAGCTGTTGCGTGGAGAAGAGCCTGATACCAGTGAAATGATCATCGTTCGTCCGGATGGAGAAAAACGCAACGTGATCCCGCATCCGCAGCTAATGTTGGATGCCCGTGGGAATGTGACCGGAGTGCTCAACATGATGCTGGATGTCACCGAACAGCGTATCAGTGAGGATAAGCTTGTGAAAAGCGAAAAGCTCTTCAAATCCATTGCGCTCAACATTCCGAACTCGCTCATCCTGGTGATCGACAAAGACCTGCGTATCCTGACGCTTGAAGGTGATGTCCTGCAGAAAATGGGCTACGACCGGCAGGATTATGAAGGCCAGCTGATGCAAAACGTCATGGACCAGAAACGGTACGATGAAGTGCGTCCGCTTTATCAGCGTGTGTTTGACGGCGAACGGTTTACCACTGAACGCGAGATCGAGCCCGGAAAAGTGTTCAAGCTGCATTTCGTTCCGTTGAAAAACGAAGCAGAAGAAACCTACGCCGGACTGGTGATCGCGCTCGATATTTCCGATTACCGGAGCATCGAGGGAAAGATCGCTCACCTCGGTGCCATCGTAGAATCGTCCGACGACGCGATCGTAAGTAAAACCCTCGACGGAATCATTACCAGCTGGAACGCCGGCGCCGAGCGCATTTTTGGCTACAGTGAAGCCGAAATGGTGGGCAGCCACATTTCGACCATTATTCCCGATGATCGGAAGGACGAAGAAACAGCCATTATTGCCAATCTGACCCAGGGGAAACGTGTAGATCATTTCGAAACGCGCCGGCGTCGGAAAGACGGATCGATCATCGATGTATCGCTGACGATCTCGCCGGTCCACGATTCCGGAGGGAAAGTCATCGGAGCTTCCAAAATTGCCCGCGACATTTCACAGCAAAAACACTTTACCGAAGAGCTCGAGCGCCAGGTAAAAGAACGCACCGAAGAGCTGAATCAGATGAACTTCGATCTGAAGCAACAGAAAGATTTTGCCGAAATGATCCTCGATACTTCAATCGATGTCACCATCGTACTCGATACAGAAATGCGGTTCATTTCCTTCAACAAGGCGGCCGAGCGTATGTATAACGCGCCCAAGGATGAGGTGCTGGGGAAATCGGTATTGGAAGTTTATCCCCAGTTTGCGGGGCATAACGGCTACCAGGATCTTCAACGTGCCCTCGCCGGAGAGCTGATCCACAACTCCCGCTACCTTTCAGGAATTACCAATCTCTATTACGAAGACTTTATGATCCCGCTGCGAAACAGGGAGGGTGAAGTGTATGCCGTATTGATTCTGGCACGTGATATCACACAAACCATCCGCAACGAAGAATTGCTGTTGGAGCTGAACAACACACTGATTTCCAAAAACACCGAGCTTGAGCGAAGCAATACCGAGCTGGCGTCGTTCAACCACGTAGCCAGTCACGATTTGCAGGAGCCGCTGCGCAAGATTCAGACGTTCATTTCGCGCATTTCATTTGACAATGGCACCGGTTTTTCAGAACGTGATCGCGAATACTTTGCGCGCATCAGCACTTCTGCCAACCGCATGCAAAAGCTGATCGATGATTTGCTGGCTTTCTCACGCACCACGAAATCCGATCAGCAATTCGAGCCGGTCGATCTGAACAGCGTACTGGCCGCTACGAAAAAAGAGCTGTCGCAAGTGCTGGAAGAAGCAGGAGCAGTGCTCACACACGATCCGTTACCGGTTGTGAACGGTATTTCGTTCCAGTTCCGTCAGCTGTTTGCCAATCTGATAGGCAACGCCGTCAAATACGCCCAACCGGATGTGCCGTCGAAAATCCATGTCAGCGCCGAGGCGATCGAATCCGAAACTCTTCCGTTCCTGAACCAGGATGTATCGGAATACCATCACATTTCGGTGACCGACAACGGTATCGGGTTCGAGCAGCAGTACAGCAAACAGATTTTTGAGCTCTTCCAGCGTCTGCACGGCAAAAGCGAATACTCCGGAACCGGCATCGGCCTCACGATCTGCAAGCGCATCGTCGAAAACCATGATGGCTTCATCAAAGCTACCGGAAAACCCGGAGAGGGCGCGCAGTTCGACATTTATCNNATTTATCTGCCGATTTTATAAATGATTTAGATTTAATACCAGAAAATCCCCTCCGTTTCCGAAGGGGATTTTTGCTTTGCTCAAACTCCGTAACTCAAGGGAGCCGATGGTCAGGGAGGTGGTCAGGCGGAATGGCTGTCGAAATTGATTTTCCTTGTCACCGACATGATGGCGGCCAGTACGATCAGCAAGCCGATGCTTCCGACGATGAGTGCATAGACTTCGAGATTCACGATGACGAGCAGGAAAGCGTACAAAAGCGTGAGACTGAGTCCGCTCATAATAGCGAATCTCATGGATTTCAAGACCGACTTCGCATACCAGACGATCAGCAGGATAATCGCAAAAGCCGCTACGATGTACGCCGGGATAAAGCCGATTTGTTCGGAAAACGAAAGCAGAAGCGAGTAGAAGAGAAGCAACGCCAGTCCGATCATAAAATAATGCAACGGATGGATATCGACTTTGCCCACGACCTGAATGAGAAAGAACACAGCGAACGTAAGCGTCAGTACAAGAATTCCGTATTTCACCGTCCGCTCGTTCAATTGATAATGATCAACCGGTCGGATGAAACGCACTTCCGAGAATTTCTGCGACTGAATGCCGGAGCTCATGCGTCCGCTTTGATTGGTGATTTTTAAGCCCGTCCAGTCGGCTTCGAAACCTTTGTCTGTGATTTTTGTGGTATTCGTATTTGGCAGCGTTGTACCTGCGAACGCCGGGTCGGACCAATTGGACTGCATATGCAGATTTGAACGTACGGCTAGTGGTTTGTAGAGAATCAGCTGCGTTCCATTGATCGTTGCTTTCGATTCTACGACCAGGTTTTCAAGACTCGTATCGAGTGTAAACGGCGCTGTGGCAGAAAGCAAAATGTCCTGATCGTCGGATGGCGTTCCCTGACTTTCAACCGGTAAAACTTTCCCGTTAACGGTAATCCCGCTCAGCTCTTTGAAACGTGCCATGCTATTCGTTGCCAGGCACAGCTGCGCTCTCGACCAGTCGATCTGCTGATTGGCGTTCGCTGCGGCGATCTTCTGTACGTTAAATACCGCTTTCCCTTCCATCGTAGCCTGAAAAACAGTCGAACGGAAAATGCCGCGGTACTTTTCGGAAGCATTCACATTGGCGAGGTCGCTTTGCTGTTCAGGATAGAAANNCACATTTCCTTTTTTGTCGGTATCGGTCACTTGCAGGAGTCGCGTCACCGGCACTTTCAGCACAAGACCGTAGTAATTGATCTCGCTTCCCCATTCGGTTTGCAGCTGTTCCATGACTTCATCCTGCCGCATCTTGCGTTCCTGGATCAGCCAGTTAATCTGTGCGAGTGGTATGCAGAGTACAAGCGTGAGAAAGCCCACGATCAGAAAGCGGGCCGTGTGCGAGCGCATAAATTTCTGAAAGTCACTGGCTTGCTTTGGAGTTTGTTTGTTCGGTGCCGGTTGTCCGACTGGCAGTTGTTCATCTGGTGTATTCATCTTGTTTTGGTTTAAAAGAACTTTGTTTTTCAAAGTAAAAAATCAAAAAAAAGGGTCAACGACTCTGCCGGATCAATTGTTCCAGCGCATTGAGATGCTGTTCGAAAGCCTGTTTGCCCATGGGTGTTGCTGCATAGCGTGTATTCGGTTTTTTTCCGACAAACTGCTTCGAAACGGAAATATAAGCTTCCTGTTCCAGCGCCTTGATATGGCTCGCCAGGTTGCCGTCGGTAACATCCAGCAGCTCTTTGAGCGTGGTGAATTCGACGCTGTCATTGACCATCAGCACGGACATAATGCCGAGCCGGATTCGATGGTCGAATGCCTTGCTGATATGCGAAATGACGTTTTTCACGTGTTTGAGCGTTCAAATTTAATATACATCAGCAAACCGTAAAGAATATGGAACCCGCCGAAGCCGATTGTCCAGAATAACAGGCCTGAGCCCGGGTAAAAAGTATTGACCAGTCCGAGCAGGATAAAAGCGATACCGAGGNNTCAAAGGTGTATTTGCTGGCGTTCACGAGGGAAAGTCCGTAAAAGATGAGTGTGATCGGCGCGATCAGGCCGTAATGTCCCTGGTAGAGAATGGAAAAACCGAAAGCGCCGCCGGTTACAAGCGGAATACTGAAATTGATCACCAGCCGGCGCGCTGCGCTGTTCCAAAGCTTTTCACTGCTTTTTCTGGCTTTGCCGTAGGCCATGATGATAGCCGTTACGATCGAACACACCATGACGGCGAACGCAATGGCGATCAACAGCTGGAACTCGCGACTTTCGAGCGTTACGTAAACGTAGGAGTTCTGATCGATGATCGTTTTCGCGGCCCAGGCACCGAGACAGGCATACAGACCGGCCAGCACGCCCGACAAGCCGGAAAGCGAGACAAAACGGGTAGAACGGTCCATCATGGTGCGGATGTCGCGAAGCTGATCGATGTATTTCTGATCTTCCATAAAAAAGAACTTTGAAATGCAAAGTAAATACTTTTTTGAAATCCATCAACAAAATCATGGAAAAAGATGAAAATTTTTTGCTGAAGTCCTGTTAGTGTTGATGCTTACAGGGTTTTCCTTTCTCCGGAACCGGATCGTGTCCATGTCNNGATGACAACGGGAGATTCTGCGCGTGCCGAGCCACAATCCTTTGAGCGGTCCGTGAACGCGAATGGCTTCGATCATATAAGCTGAACAGGTTGGATCATAGCGGCAGGAATTGGGCAATATCGGGCTGATCAGCCATTGGTAAAGCTTGACCGGAATGATGAGCAGAAAACCGAAAAGTTGTCGCAGCAAACGCATACCCAAAGGTACGGAATCGTTGCGAACGGGATGTTAAAACGCTCGTCAGCATTGGTTTTTCCTCCTTTTTTGTTTAACTTGTGCAACCAAAACCCATGTTGAACTTATAAGCACAACGAATTATCTATGCGCTTACTTTTTATTTCCACCCTGTCTTTTTTCCTTCCATCCTTGTTGTTTGCCCAGTGCTCTACGCCGTGGGAACCGGAAATGATCGCTCTTCACGAAGGCGAGAAGGAAATGGTTATCATGAGCAGCGAACCGATCGAAAATGCCAAATGGCACGAGCTCGGACAACCGATTTTCTGGCGTCAGATCATGCTGCTTTCACCCGATTCCGTATTGGTAAACGTAGGTTCAACCCGTCAGATCATTTCACGGATGTCGGCTAAAAAATGGCACGCACAGACCGAAGCACAGAAAGCCCATTTCAAGGACAGCGTTCGCCAATCGTTAGGACTTCCTGTGGATGAGCGAATCATGGTCACAACCGGGAAAAGCGATTTCTACCGTTTCGATCTTGTTTACGAAAGCATTCCGAAAGGCGTGGCCTGTTTCGAAGAATACGGCGTCGATCCGTGGTATGCGCAATCGATTCTGCTCATCGAAAGCCCGGGACAATTGAAGAAATCTTCTGCCGGAGCTTACGGACCGTTCCAGCTGATGCCGGGTGTGGCCCGTTCGATGGGATTGACCGTGAACAAAACAACAGATGAGCGCAAGGATTTCCGTCGTTCGGCTTATGCTGCGTCCCAATTGCTGAAGCGCATCTGTATCCCGGCTGCGAAGAATATTGCTGCAAGCGCAGGATTGACCGTCGATGAGCAAGCCATTTGGTTCCGTTTGCTGGTACTGCATGTTTACCACGCCGGATCGCTGAATGTGAAAGCTGTTGTGAACCGCATCGGTATCGTTCCGACAGGAGAGGAGCTGATCAAGAAAATGTGGGTAACCACTGCCGCCGATTTCGGGAACTCGTCACAGAATTATTCGCAGCTCGCTTTGGCTGCACATATTCAGCTGGCGAATATCATTAAGGAACAGGCTTGCGCTGTTTACCGCTGTATCACCGCTTACGAGGAAACAATCATGCCTACGCCGGCAGAAGAATGATTAATCCTGGATCAATTTATCATCCAACAATCTGTCATCGTCATTCTCTTTCTTCTTGAAGAAGATGAAATAAACCGGTATTCCCAGTAATACGAGGATGATACTTCCTGCCGTATCGCTAAAGGTGAAGACCGTGAGGCTGATGCAGATCAATACCGCAAAAACGATATACAGGATCGGGATCACCGGGTAGCCGAACGCTTTGTACGGACGCGGATGATCGGCCATGGTGCGGCGCAGCTTGAACAATCCGGCGATGGTAACGATGTAGAACACCATCGAGCCGAACGTGGCGAATTTGATCAGGATCTCATACGAGCCGGAAAAGCACAGAATGATGGCCCAGATACTTTGTGCCCACATCGCCCAGCCCGGAACTCCGAAACGATTGATAGCCGTCGCTTTGCGGAAAAACAATCCTTCTTTCGACATGGCGTAAAACAGGCGTGACCCGGCCATGATAATCCCGTTGTTGCAGCCGAAAGTGGAAACCATGATCAACCCGGCCATCAGGTAGTTCGCGATGTCGCCGAACATCATATAGGCGGCCGACGTTCCGACGCGTCCCTGGCTGGCAAACTGAATTCCGGCCGATTCCACCGTTTCTTTCGTGTACATGAAAACGCCGTCGCCCGGAGGAGTTCCCTGCAAAGGCAGCAATCCGAGGTAGGCAACATTCGCCAGTACGTACAGGATGGTTACGATGAACGTTCCGAGGAAAAGGCTGCGCGGCAGGTTGCGCTCAGGGTTCCGGATCTCGCCGGCGATAAAAGTAACGTTGTTCCAGGCATCGCTGGAGAACAGGGAATTGATAATGGTTGTTGAGAGGGCGATCATCAGTGCGATCGTACCGAGGCTGGTCACGGTCGTCGTGTTGTCCTCATTCAGAACGGTCTTCTTCGCTTCCCACGCGTTGGTGAAATTCTCCTCGAAAAAGCCCAGCTCGTAGCCGATGTAAACGCCTACCACGATCAACAGGAAAAGCGCAATGAGCTTCGATCCTGTAAAAAACAGCTGCACGATCTTTCCGTACTGAATGCCGCGTGAATTCAGGAAAGTGAGCAGCAAAATACTGAACGCGCCGACAAGATTTACATACGTAATATTGAGCTCGCCGATACTGAAAAAGGTCGTGAACAACGAAGGAAAGAAAACGCCTGCGAATTTCCCGAAAGCCACACCTACCGCTGCGATCACGCCTGTCTGAATCACCGTGAAAACCGTCCAGCCGTAGAGAAACGCCGTTAGCTTACCGAACGCTTTCTGAATGTAAACGAACTGTCCGCCGGCTTTCGGGAACATCGCCGCCAGCTCGCCGTAGCTCAATGCACCAAACAAGGTGATAACGCCGGTGAGGATCCAGGTGAACAACAACCAGCCAGAGCTGCCGAGGTCTTTGGCCATGTCGGACGAGACGATGAAAATACCCGATCCGATCATGCTGCCGGCTACGAGAAAGGTCGCGTCGACCAGGCCCAGCGATTTTTTTAATTGCGTTTCTGACATAAGTGTAGTATCGGTAGTAAGTTGACCGATGGTGGCAAAAATACATAACCCGCTGAATGTGGAGCGTAAAGAAGCTTTTTTTCACCACAAAGGAGCAAAGATCAGGTCATGCGCTGTGTGTTTGAGAAAGCAAAGGGTTCCGGTTAAGTTTTAAGATCGAAATTCTATTCTCGTCCGCCGGGCGGATGAACAGCGAAGTAAATTCCAAACGACATTCTCTTCGCTCCCTTTTGAGCCAGTGCGTCAATAAAGCCTTTGCTCTTTTGTGGTGAATCATTGCCTTGTACGGATAATCGCAACTACCCTGATTTACGTGCGGAAAAGACGTACTTCTGCCGAATCAAACGGGTTTACATTTGAATCAAATCAACAACCCCGTTTATGAGACCATTACAACTACACGAATATCGCAGCGCCGTCCGGATCACTACCAATTGCCTGACCGAGACCGCATCTTCCCGATACAGCTGCTTTTCGTTCCTGGCTTTTCGCTGGGCGACCAAGCAATACATCCGTTTCGTTCACCGCAAAGCCGGAGCTTTTATCGCTGAAGACCGCAAATCACTGGCACTGATTCTACCCGTGAGCTCGGATAAGGACCAGCGCGATCAGGTTCGCTGGAAACAGGCTATCTGGATGCTGCCGTTGAAACGCTGGATCAACGCCGGACGTTTTCGCCGGAATATGCTGCGATTTTTGCCTGCCGAGCCGCACTTGAATGTGCTTTTGCTGGCTTCGAATGTGAGCCGCAGAGGCATTTCCGCTATGGTGGCTATGCGTGACGAGATCGTAGCTCTGAGCGAATTGATGCAGCTGCCTGTATACGCCCGCACGACCAGCAAGCGCTTGTGTGAGCTTTACGAACGACTCGGCTTCACGATCTATGCTCAGCTGCCGGTTCCGAACAGTCGCGAGCAGCTCTATTTTGTGAAATGGATTCCCGAATCTTTAAAAAAAGCCGCATGAAGACACAGCTTATCTTCCTGATTTTAGTCATCGTGACGGGGTTATCTTCCTGCACAGTGACCAAACGTCAATTCCGTTCCGGCTGGTATGTCGAATGGCACAAGCCTTTGGCGCAAAAAGAAACGGCGCGCGAAGAAACAAACGAAAAAATCACTGAAAACGACAAAGAACGCCCGGCTGAAATGATCCGAACAGACTCCGCAGCGGATTCGCTTCTTGCCGCCGAACCGGTTGAAATGAAGAACACCGTTGAGAAGACAGAGCTTGTTCGTCCGAGAAAACACCGGCCGCTGCCTGTTGTGACGCCACATCGATTGACCCAGCAGGAAACGGCTCGCGAGCATTCGTCTGTGGATCGAACGGAAAAATCCGTCAATCAGAAGGAGCCGGAAGATCCGCGGAAAGTCAGAAAGCAGGAACGTCGTGAGAATTTCTGGTCTGTTGTGGGAAATGTCCTGCTGGTATTGCTGGTGATTGTTTTAATAGGACTAGTTTTACTCGCTCTTTATGCTTCGGCAAAAGTTGGTGTCGGGATGTTTCTGCTGGTATTGCTCCCGGTTATTCTGTTGGTACTTGTGATCGCTGCGATTATTTCACTGATTGATTTCGTGTGGGAAGCCGGCTCTGAAGTTGGAAAAGTGCTCCGAAAAGGCGGTCATCCGTTCGCGCCCGACAGCCGATTGATGAACCAGATGTATTCATCTAAACCGAAAGACCGGGAACCCTGGCTTTCCAGAGACGAATGGATTTATTACCTGTCGATAATTGGCTGGAGTATACTGCTAGGTGGAATCGTCGTACTGGCGATCATTTATCCGGTTGTGGCAGCGATTATCAGTCTGCTGTTCGCAATTGCGATGATCGTCGGAGTAATCTGGGTGATTGTGAAGATCTTCAGCTTCTTCGGTGAATACCTTTTCTGGAGCGGACGCTGATAAATAAAAAACGGTCCGTCAATGGCGGACCGTTTCTATAATTCGTTTTAGAAATCTTATTCTTTTACGATTTTCCCGCTCAGCGATTTTGTTTCAGAAGTGATCTGTACAAAGTAAATTCCTTTTCTGAAGCTCGCCATTTCAACTCTGAAATTGTTGTCACCACCTTTGATAATCTGAATGTTTCTTGTTTCAATGACCTTCCCTGTCGCATCTAAAATGTTCATTTCAGCCGTTTCCTCAACTTTACTGTAAAAAGACACAAAACAATCTTCCTGAGTAGGCGATGGGTAAATGTAAACCTCATCCTTCATTTCAGGAACAATGTTTACCGAAACGACTTTTGAATAAGCCTCTTTACCGTCAAAATCAGTTTGTTTCAAACGATAATAAACAACACCGGTCTCGTTTTCCCTGTCGTTTACAAAATACATTTGCTCGTGGTTGGTCGTTCCTGCACCATCAACAAACGTAACGAACTCAAAATTCTTCCCGTCGCGTGATTTTTCAAGGGTAAAATAGTCGTTGTTGACTTCGCTTTCGGTGGACCAGTATAAATCAACGGATTCCGCTTCCTGAATGTATTGCGCACTGAAATCTTTCAATTCAACAGGGAGTATGGTACAATCGAGAGAAGCAGTTCCGGAAAACGAGAGCGTGTATCCGGCTCCGGTCGGCGTCCACTCATCCACCATCAGATAGTAGGTCTGTCCGGCTACTGCGTTCAGCGTTGCCGTCAATTTGTCTCCGTTCACATCTTCGCTGTTGTCTACCGCACCGGCAGCTAGTCCGGTCGCGCCTGTTAATCCTGAATCAGAACATCTGACAGGGGCTCCCAGTGCTCCGCAAGTCACGCCCGGTCCATACAATGTATAGTCGTAATCGTCCGCAGCGTTTGACGGATTGATGGTAAAATTGAACGTTCCGGTAGTCTGAATGGTAAATCTGAACCAATTGGAATGATTTTCACCTCCGGCCGGACAGACACTTCCGCTACAGCCTTCCGCTGCAATACCAGGTCCTGTTGAGTTTGCTCCGACGTTGGCGTTCGAGCAAATCGGGGTAGCATTCGAGCAGTCGTTGTTATCTGTGCCATTTGGTCCGCCGGCGCAGGGAACGCACGAAACGGTTGCAGTAAATCCTGTGGAGTTAAGACTTATGTCTGACGTCATACGCACAGTCAGACAGCCGGATGCACCGGTTGCCGTATAAGTAAAAGGAACTGCCGGAGCTCCGCAGATTCTTCCCGTCGTCGTTGCTGCACTCGATGGTGCCTGGTCAATTACCGGTGAGTTTTGCGTGGGACCGTTACCAATCGTCAGGTAATCGTAATAGCAATCCAGCGGAGTCGGACCTGCAGGATCGAACATTCCCTCCATACTCATTTGAGTAAAGGTAAGTCGGACACAATTACCTGCTGAGTTGGGACAAAATACTCTGTAAACACTCGGGATATTATCGGCGTAGTTGCCGCCAGCACCACCGTTGTCATAGTAAGTTCCGGTACAGGTAGCTGTTTGACAGGTTCCTACATATTCGGATGCAATTCCGGTTGTAGGATGGGTGTAGGTCTGAGCAGTTAATTGCAGCGGCAATACTGCTACGATTGCGATTAGCCTAATTCGTTTCATTTTCCGGCTCTTTAGTAGTCGTGTTAAAGAAATAAGGTTTACGCACTCTGTCTTTGGCATAAAGCAGGATCTGGTAGTCAGAATTCGGAAGAGACACAATAATATCCTCTGTGTCTAAGCGCAAATGTTCAACAGAAGCGAGGTCCAAGGTTTCCAGAATCGATTGATTGTGAGTATTCAACGTAAAATCAACGAGTTCATAGTCATTACCGTAACGCTGGATATTAGTCGGTACAGATTGATTTTCTCTGACCTTGGAAGTTTGACTATAGGCAGTTATAGAGGTGCTGGCTATTAAAAGCAGCACGGGCAGTAGCTTATACATTTAATCCTAGTTTCAAACTAAATTACTAGAAATACTATATGCTGAAGATCAATCAATTGTCTATTCTTGAAATTTAAACATTCAAGATAATTGGCTGTTACCGAGACTAAATGGTTTTTTTTCGCATGTTTCAGCATAATATTCTTTGAATCTTAACAAGATAAAAAAACGGATTTAAATGAAAATTGTGGTCGTTTTATGACTGTTTTGGAAGGCAAATTGTTGATTGTCTTTTGACTGAAGCGATAGAATTGTTATCTAAGACTATTGAATGCGCAGATGCGGCAATAGCCAATCTGTATAATTTATAACGCTGTAATGACCTGTGAGCAGATCCCTGTTTAATGCATCGGAACGTGCGTTTCCTTTTCATTGAAATCCGTGCCAACCGGTTCCCACAATTCGATGCGGTTGCCTTCCGGATCCTCAATGTGAAGAAACTTCCCGAAATCATAGGATTGTATTTCGTTGCAGATTGTCGTTCCGATCAATCGAAGATGTTGTTCGAGCGCTTCCAGATCATCGACCCGGAAATTGATCATGGTTTGCTGGGCCGGATTACCGAAATAATTGGTCGTATGCGCAAATGTTCCCAATTGCAGAAAACCCAGTGGCGCCGACGGATTGTTGAAGGAAAACAACACGCCGTAGTCATTCGGTTCGAGCCCGAGCGCTGTTTTGAACCATTCCTTCATTGCTTTTTCGTCCTGGTACTTGATGAAAATGCCGCCTATACCGATCGCTTTTGCCATGATTGAGGGATTTTGGACCTTGACTGCTGAAGACAAGGTGCTGATGTAACTATTGGTGCAATGTAGGAAAAAGATTCAGTTGTGGCATTCTCTGGTTGAAATCAGGCTCTCAACTCACATGTAATATTACATTATTGCAATAATGCATTTTTACATGAAGGTGGCTTTGTCGACGATTGTCGTTAGGTATTCCTGAAAGAAAACCAGCGTCTCCGGAACAATTGCAATCTCACTGTAATGTATGATAGATTGGTCGGATCACGTTCGCCTGATATAACACACCCAAATGTTGCGTAACCGTAGCTTGATGCAGATTCAGAAGTGCCGGCAGATCTGCATTCCGGACACAATGTTGTTCCAACACCAACTCAACGATCCGCTTGCGTGCCGGATGTGCCATTGCCTTTGTTATTATACTGATTTGCCATTCTTCACCGTTGTAATCATTCGCTTTGATCAATCCCATTTTAACTCGTTTCTTATTTAAGTTAATGGAAAAGATCATTTGTTGCAAAAGAAAATGATTGTAAATCAAGCGTAACGAATTCCCGTTTTAAAGTTGTAACTTGTATAAAATCAAGCATCATGCGCAAGCTCATCTGGTTTCTGTTAATAGCATTCAGTGTTTCGCTCACATTGGAAGCGTGTGGTACGAGCAAAAGCTCGACGAAGAAATGTGATGGTAAGAAAGGGCAGAAGACGCCCATGGGAAGAATCTAAATGACCTTCGGGATGTAAAATCCTTTCACCACAAAGGAGCAAAGGCTTTCCGGGGCGTACTTGTTTGAAGAGGAAGCAAAGAGAGTCATTTTTGGAATTCACACGCTTATCTTCCGCTAAAGCGGAAAAAATTGAATTCGGATGTTGAAAATTAACCGACATGCCTTTGCTCCCTTAACCACACAGCAAAGCACTTAACCTTTGCTCCTTTGTGGTAAAAANNATCCGACACTCTGCATTCAAACCACTATTATCGAAGCTCCGGAATTTCGATCTCGTTCCGGTAAATGTCTTCCAGCTCTTCGCGTTTGCGGATCAGGTAGGCCGAATCGCCGCGCACCAAAACCTCAGCAGGTCGCAGACGTGCGTTGTACTGGTTGCTCATGCTGAAGCCGTAAGCTCCGGCATTGTGAATCGCCAATACGTCTTTTTCGCGCACTTCGGGAATCAAACGGTCGTAGCCGAACGTATCCGTTTCGCAGATGTAGCCTACGACAGAGTACAATTTCTGTTGTCCGTTCGCATTGCTGCAATTGGTGATATGGTGGTAGGCGTTGTAAAACATCGGGCGAATGAGGTGATTCTGACCGCTGTCGACACCAACGAATACCGTCGAAGTGGTTTGCTTTACAACATTCACCGAAACCAGCAGCTTTCCGCTTTCACTCACGAGGAACTTACCCGGCTCGAACCAAAGCTCGAGGTCGCGGCCGTAACGCTTGCAGAATGTCTTGAACGACGTGGCGATCTTCGCGCCGATGTCTTCGATCGGAGTCACGATATCGCCTTCTTTATAAGCCACTTTGAAGCCGCTTCCGAAATCCATAAACTGGAGGTCGGGGAAGGATTCCGCCGCATCGTAGAGCAAATCGGCTCCCTGGAGGAAAACGTCTGCGTCGATGATATCGCTGCCGGTGTGCATGTGCAACCCGACGATCCTCATACGGTAATGTTCCACGATCCGGCTGATGTGACGCAGCTGGTGAATGGAAATACCGAATTTCGAATCGATGTGTCCGACCGAAATGTGGGCGTGTCCACCGGCTACGATGTGCGGGTTCAAGCGCACGCAAACCGGAACTTTTCCTCCGTAAGCAGCGCCGAATTGTTCCAGCACAGAAAGGTTGTCGATGTTGATCATCACGCCCAGTTCGACTGCTTTTGCAATTTCGCTGAACGCAACGCCGTTGGGTGTATACATGATTTCTTTCGCGTCGAAGCCGGCACGCAAACCAAGGTGCACTTCTTCGATCGAAACGGCATCCAGGCCCGCCCCCTGATTCCTCAGGACACGGAGGATGTTCACATTGTTCAGAGCTTTCAACGCATAGTGAAGTTTCACGTCCTGTTTACCGAAAGCCGATTTCAAACGTTGGTATTGCGCTACGATCGTTGCTTCGTCGTAGACATACAAAGGCGTTCCAAATTGTTCTGCAAGGGTGCACAGGAAATGATTGTCCATAATCGTTTGTAAATTTTAAGGCCGCAAAGATAATTAAAATTTTAAAAACAAACCATTGTTAATATTTTGTAACAATTGGTTTTAAAATGAACAATTTGTGAATTAGCTTGAAAAAGTTCAATCTTCATTCCTGCTGAACCATTTCCCGGATTAACTGTATCTTACTCCCACACAAATCAATGTATATGAAAGGATGGATGGGGGCAGTGCTATTCCTGCCAATGATACTTTCCGCACAACCAGCGGACCAGGTGATCAAATCAGAGATAAAGAAAGTAAAATTGTTTCTCACGTCGGGCGAAATGACTCATGAAACGGAGATCAAATTATCCAAGGGACGCAACAAGCTTATTTTTTCAGGGATCTCGGCTTTTGCCGATCCGGGATCGATCCAGTTTATGAGCACGGGCAATTACCGCATTGTTTCCATGAACACCGAAATCGATTTCCTCGCCGCCGAGCAATTCAATCCGCGCATCAAGGTGCTGAAGGATTCGCTCGAACAGCTGAAGGACCGTCACCAGGCGAATGTCGACCTGCTGGGAGCCTATAATGCCGAGCTGGCGGTGATGAACACGAACCGCGATCTGGGCGGCAATCAGCAAAACCTGACGGTGGCGCAGCTCAAGGAAGCGGGCGAATATTTCCGTACGCGTACGCTGGAGATCAACAAAGCGGTTTCGAAGATCAACAAAGAGCAGGAACAGCTCAACGACATGATCGCACAAACGCGTTACCAGCTGACGGAATTGAATTACGACGAAAACCAGCGCAGCAACCAGGTGATCATTCTTGTCGACTGTGATCAGGCTTATTCCACAACGGCTACGCTGCGTTACATCGTTTCGGATTGTGGCTGGGCAGCGACTTACGATCTTTCGGCCACAGACATCAACATGCCGATCAATCTTCGCTACAAAGCGCAGGTTTACAACAATACAGGTAACGAATGGAAAGACGTGAAGCTCACGCTTTCGACTGCCGATCCGCAGCTTTCGGCCGCACACCCGGTGCTTACGCCCTGGTACCTCGACTACTACCAGGGAAGCTACGAGCAAACGAATTATGTGACGCCTGTAAAGCAGGAATACAATTACCGCGCTCGTGTAGAGAACGAGCTCAATATCGCGAACCAGCGTTCATACGACAATTACATGCTCGATAAAGATTTCGAAGGCAATCAGCAGTTTGCGCGCAACGCCGAAGAATGGACTGCGATCAGCTCCGGAAAAAATAACGGCGCCCGGACGGTGCAGTTCAAGCAGATTGAAATTTCCACGCTGACAGCCGAATTTGAGATTGCGGCGCCGTTTTCCTGTCCGACAGATGCCAAGCCGTATATGGTCGATATCAAGCAAATGGACATTCCGGCTACATTCACGCACATCAGCGTGCCGAAGCTCGACCAGGGCGCGTTCCTGATCGCGAACATCGTTGGCTGGCAGGAGCTCGATCTGATGCCTGGCCCGACGAATGTGTACTTCGGAGGCAATTATGTCGGCAGAAGCTATGTCGATACGCGCAACGTGAGTGATACGCTCGCACTGTCATTCGGTCGCGACAGCAAGATCCAGGTAGCGCGCAAGCTGAAAGGCGATAAGAGCACCAGCAAGGTCAGTGGCGTTACCCGCAAGGACACATATTTCTATGACCTCGTACTCCGCAACAACCGTTCTGTTCCTGTAAAGATGAACGTTTACGACCAGATTCCGGTTTCCCGCAATACGGAAATCATCGTCTCGGTGGATGAAACCAGCGACGGCGAACGCGATAACTCGACCGGCGAAGTGAAATGGGAAGTGACCATTCAGCCGGGACAATCGCTGAACCTCGAGATCGGTTATACGGTGAAATATCCGAAAGCCGCGAAGGTGCAGATGAAGACTTATCGAACGATCAGCGCACCGAGTTTTTAATTAGTATTGCTCCCCCTTTAGAGGGAAGAGCAAGCGCAGCTTGTGAAGACTGAAGCCAGCTGCTACAGCAGCTTTAGCTGAAGGATAAGGGGGAGGATGCAACCGAAATGGATTAGCCACCCTCCTTGATCCTCCAAGAAGACATAAAAAAGCCGTTCCGATAGCTATCGGAACGGNNGTATTGGGTGTTGGTGTACGTTTTAAATCTCCGGCGTGGCAGGCAGCATTTCGTCGTCATTCAGCTCCTGTTTTTTCTTGCGGCTGAACTTCGCCTGGATGCGGTCTACAATGTAATACATCATCGGTACAATGAGGATGGTGAGGAACATCGAGCTCGTCAATCCACCGATCAAAACCCATGCCAGACCATTCTTCCATTCGGCGCCGGAACCGGTTGCCGTTGCAATCGGAATCATACCGATCACCATCGCAATGGTCGTCATCAAAATCGGACGCATACGCTCACGAACGGCTTCCAGCAAGGCTGAATACGTATTATGACCGTTGGCTTTAAGGTGATTCGTAAAGTCGACGATCAATATGGCGTTCTTGGCGACGAGTCCCAGGAGCATGATCATTCCGAGACCGGTGAAGATACCGATGTTCGAAGACGACAGGTTCAGCGCGAGCAAAGCTCCGATGAGCGCCACCGGAATGGAGAACAATACCACGAACGGATAAACAAAGTTGTCGTAGAGCGCCACCATGATCAG
>DJFN01000114.1 GCA_002432085.1 Flavobacteriales bacterium UBA5871 | reverse complement strand
GGGATATCCGTCAGACGGCGTTGTCCAAATTCACTCGTCTGAAAGTTGCCAATAAAACTGCCGGTCTGGCTGAAGTGCGCAAAATGGCCGTTACAGATTCCATTTCCAGCGTACGCTCAGCGGCACTTACGGTATTGTCTTCCCAGCTTGCGGTGGCTGATCTGCAGCCGATTCTCGAAGATCGTATCGCGAAAGACCGTTCCTACATGGTGGTGACAAAAGCGCTGACCGAATTGAACAAGATCGATCCGCACCGCGCAATGGTACTGGCCAAAGGTCTGGAAAACGAACCGGCAGGAAGCATGCTCGTTGGCGTTGCACGCATCTACAGCGCAAACGGCGGACCGGAGCAATTCGCGTTCTTTGAGCGCATTCTGACGACCAACAAGCTGCAAGGCTTCGACGCGATCGGCGGACTGAACGCGTTCACGATCTACGTAACCAACCAGGAAGATCTGGCGCTGGCGAAGAAATCCATTGCGGTTTTCCGTTACCAGGCAGAGAATGGCGGTATGTATTCGCAAATGTTCATTCCGCAGATCAGTGAATACCTGACGGAACATTTCACTCAGCGTATCGCCGGTTATGAAGCGGAGGAAGCGGAGGCTAAAAAAGCTGGGAACGCTCATGCTGCCGATGCGGCCCGCGCCAAAAAATCCGAAGCAGAAGCCATCATCCGCGATCTCAAGGCGTTGGTGCCGGCTGAGACGGAAGAAGGGCATTGATCACTTAAGAAAATAAGAAAGCGGCTTCAATTATTGGAGCCGCTTTTTTTTGTTTCTATGGATTATTCTTTCTCTTTATTTTTCGCCTGTTTACTTCTTGCGATCTTAACCTCATTATTTGATTTAATCTCTTTGTAATTGTAATGCTTGTCAATCAAGTTGTTGACTACTAATGTCATTGATTGAATCAAATGCAACAGTATACGGTCTTCCGGACTGCGTTCAAAAAACGAAAAGTTCATTTTTCAAATGATTGTACAAATCACACCCCGCGACTTGATTTGTTATTAATAAAAATTTTTTAGCTGAGAATCGAAATTTTAACCCTGAAGCGGGGAAAGACATTTCGATTTTGACCGGGTCATCATTGCAGTCCGTTGCGAAGATGAAAGTCGAAAGTCTGTTTTCAACTTGTCGATACCAGGAGTCCGTTCCTGACAAGTGTAAATATAAGAATAATGATTTGATTTTTAAGCTTGAGGAATAAAAAAATCCTTTTTGGCAATTTCTATGTAATTCGTGCATTTGCGGGGAAGCATAACGCGACTGGTTTGAAACCAAACGAAAATTTTTTTACGGCCTTCGTAGTTCAAATTTTAAAAGGATTTCGGCGTTTATACACCACAAACTGTAAATTCGCACTTCTAAAAAGAACAACTACATGGAAGAAAACCAGGCTTCAATGCAAGAACAGCGGATGAACCTGCTGGTAACCATCTGGAGAAAACGCAAAATTTTATTGATCGTTACGGGAGCAGCGCTTGTGGTTTCCACCATCATAGCGTTCACCATGACACCGATCTACCGTTCAACGGCGATCGTCTTCCCGGCAGCTACCAGTACGGTGTCCTTCTCCGAACAGCGTAATGCGAAAGCATCTGCGATGGACTTCGGAGAGGAAGAACAGGCAGAACAGCTCATCCAGATCCTTCAGTCTTCCAAGATCCGCGACAAAGTTGTGGCGCGTTTCGACCTGATGAAGCATTACGAGATCTCGCCTGACGATCCGAACAAGTTTTACAAGCTCGTTAAACAATACAACAATTCCATCCTGTTCGTGCGCACGCGCTTCGGTTCCATCCAGATCGACGTGCTCGACCGCGATCCTGTTCTGGCCCGTGATATCGCCAATAAGATCGTCGACCTGATCGATACGGTGAAAAACGAAATGGTACTCGCTCGTACGGTTCCGGCTTTCGAGATCAACAAGCGTAAAAAAGAACAGATGGAAGCCGATCAGCAGGCTTTGCTTGCACAGCTCGATTCACTCGCAGCGAAAGGTGTCGTTCCGCTCGAAGGGCGCGCTCAGCTCTTCTCCGCCTACATGGAAGCCAAGAGCCAGGAAGACCGCATAGCTTATAAAGCGCGCATCGATACGAACCTGAAATACGGTGCGACTTTCGACGGACTGGAATTCATCCGCAACGAAAAGATCATGAAGCTTTCGGATTTCACCGTTTCCTACGAACAGGCCGAGTCCGATGCGAACACGGCATTTACCCACAAATTCGTCGTGGAAGAAGCCGTTGTGGCCGATAAGAAAGATCGTCCGAAACGACTCATCATCATGCTCCTGTCTACGTTCGGCACCTTTGTTTTCATGGTGTTCGCGTTGCTTGCCTGGGATAAGATCAACGAACTGCGAAAGCTCACGTAAGTGGCCTTCCTGCGGCAATATAGCTGGCTGCTGGTTTTCGGGGCGCTGTTCATCGGCTTCCTGTCCTACAGCATCGTGAACGATTCATGGATCGGCTACCTGTTGCCGTATGCGCTGATCGTGCTGTATGTCGCGATTTTCTATACCGAATACACCTTCTTTTTCATCATAGCCGCCACGCCGCTTTCGATCAACATCGAAGAATACGTCGACGGTTTCGGGCTGTTTTTGCCCACCGAGCCGCTGTTGTTCGGGACGATGGTATTATTGCTTCTGCAATCGCTGTATTCACCCGTTTTCCCCGGCTATTTGCGGAAAAGCCCGATTATCTGGCTGGTTTCGCTGTACCTGATCTGGATTTTCGTCACCTCGATCACCAGCGAATACCCGATGGCGTCGTTCAAGTACCTGCTCGCGCGACTCTGGTTCATCATTCCGCTGTTGTTTTACGGCAGCAACGTGTTCTACGATCCGAAAAAGATCCGCTGGTTTCTTTGGCTGTTCGTTTCGGGAATGATCGTGGCGATCCTGTACACGCTTTCCGTTCACATGACCTATCGTTTCGGCGAAAAAGAAGGACACTGGGTAATGTGGCCGTTCTTTAAGGACCATACGATTTACGGCGCACTGGTAGCATTGATCGTGCCGCTCATTTTCGCCTTGTATTTTTCCCGTAAACACGCGCCGCTGGTACAATTTATCCTGATCGGATTTATGTTCGTAAGCCTGCTCGGGCTGTACTTCTCCTACACGCGTGCGGCATGGCTGAGCGTTATCCTTGCCCTGGGGGTTTGGGCGCTCGTGCGGTTTAGAGTCAGCTTTGGCGTTTTTGCCACCGGATTATTGCTCATTGTCGGTTTCATCTGGTATTCCTGGGAAGGCATTCAGCAGGACCTGGAGCGCAACAAATTCGAGCACACCACGGAAGAGTTCGGCGAACGTCTGCAAAGTGCCACAAACGTAACTACTGACGCTTCCAACCTGGAGCGCATCAACCGCTGGGCCTGCGCGATTTCCATGTTTGAGGAACGACCATTAGTCGGTTTCGGGCCGGGAACGTATGCTTTTGAATACGCGCGCTTCCAGCGACCGGAAAACCTGACGATCATTTCCACCAACTTCGGCGACGGCGGGAACGCACACAGTGAATACCTCGGTCCGCTGGCGGAAATGGGATTACCCGGCATGCTCCTCATGATCGGGATCGTTATTGCCATTTTCTACCAGGGAATCAACCTCTATCACCGCTGGCCGGCAACCGACAAGGAAACCCGGACGCTGATCATGGGAATGATCCTGGCGCTTTCTACCTACTTCATCCACGGTTTGCTGAACAATTACCTCGACACCGACAAAGCAGCCGTTCCGATCTGGTGCATGTGCGCGATCTTTATCGCGCTGGATGCCCGTCTGCAGTCCGGTGTTGTTGGCTCCGAAGCTAAACAGGTGCAGCGTTTTTAATCCGTATTTTTGCACCAAACAAAACGGCAATGTTCACAGGAATCATCGAAACGCTGGGCGAAGTGACCGCGATCGAACGCGACCACACCAACATCCATTTCACCGTGCAATCGGTTATCACCAATGAGCTGAAAATCGATCAGAGCGTGGCCCACAATGGCTGCTGTCTGACCGTAGTGGCCATTGAAGCCGATCAGTACGTGGTAACGGCTATCCAGGAAACGCTCGATAAGACCAATCTCGGCGCATGGACCGTTGGAACCAAAGTGAACCTCGAGCGTTGCATGCAATTAGGGGCTCGCCTCGACGGACACATTGTGCAGGGTCATGTGGATACAACCGCCGAATGCGTTTCCATCGAAGACCAGGACGGCAGCTGGAAATACACATTTCGCTACCTGACCGGCCAGCCGACGGTTGAAAAAGGCTCGATCACGGTGAATGGCGTCAGTCTGACAGTCGTCGATTCGGAAGAAGGCCTGTTTTCGGTCTGCATCATTCCCTACACACACGAGCACACGAACTTCCACACGCTCAAACCGGGCTCGATCGTGAACCTCGAATTCGACATTATTGGCAAATACGTGGCCCGTTTGATGCAGCAGCGAAAAGATTAACGTTTTCGTAATACGCCCTCTTAAAACGATTTAGCAAATCAATAAATAGTTAATTATCAATTAGTTGATGATTAAAATAAAACGCATCGTTCTCTGATTGAGCACTTTAAAAAGTAGGAAACCTCGACGCTGTTTTCCTAACTTTGCCAAAAAATATGGCATGAGGCATTTATTACTTTTTTTATCAATCACCTTAATCGGGCTCAGCACAACGGCACAGATCGTTATCAGCGGGCCGGGTAACCACACTCAGGATTTCAATACGCTTCCTCCTTCGGGATCGGCAACCTGGACAAACAACACAACGATTCCGGGATGGTATACCCAGCGCACCGGTACCGGTACGACGATCGTTGCGAACGACGGATCAAACAATGCAGGAAACCTTTACAGCTACGGAGCTCCTACAGTTGCAGAAAGAGCCTTGGGAACACTTGGTTCAGGTAATGCCGCAGTCGGGAGCTTCGCTTACGGTGTTGCTTTTCAAAACACTTCCGGAGGCGCGATTTCCAACTTCCAGCTGGGATATACGCTTGAGCAATGGAGAAACAGCGCGGCAGCAGCACAAAGCATTACGTTTTGGTATAAAGTAATGTCTGTTTTTTCTTCCGATCTCACTCCGATCGATAATACAGGATGGACAGAAGTTACCGCATTGATGGGTACAAGCCCGATCACCGGAGGAACTGCTTCTCCGCTGGTGGGAAATGATGCGGCCAATAAGGTTGTTATTGCGCCAACGGCTATCAGTGGTTTGACTTTAGCCAATGGCGAATATGTCATTTTTCGCTGGGTTGACCCTGATCACGTACCGGGCGCTGACCACGGACTGGCCATAGACGACGTAACGGTTTCATGGGGAACAACCTGCAACACGGTTAATACGATCAACGTTGCGGCTTGCGGCAGTTACATGGTTCCAAGCGGTGATGAAACGCATTTCACTTCCGGAGTGTATACCGATACAATTCCGAATGCGGCGCTCTGCGATAGCATCATTACGATCAACCTGACAATCTATAACGCTACAACGAGCACCATCAGCCCGGTGGCTTGCGGAAGCTATATCGTTCCAAGCGGTGATGAAACGCATTTTGCTTCAGGAACATATATGGATACGATTCCGAACGCTCATGGATGCGACAGTGTCATCACAATCAACCTTACGATCGTAACATCGCTGACTTATTACCTCGATGATGACGGCGACGGCCTCGGCGATCCGGACGTATCGCAGGATGCATGCGCTCAACCGACCGATTATGTACTCAATGACGACGATTGCGACGACAGCGATGAGAACATCGGTATAGCGACAGTTACTTATTATACAGACAGCGACAACGATGGTTTCGGCGAGCCGGGAACAGGAGTGGTGGAATGTATACAGCCTGCGGGAACGGTAACAAACGACGACGACTGCGATGATTCTGACGACCAGATCGGTGCAGGTCAGACATACTACCTCGACAACGATAACGATGGTTACGGAACAGCTACATCGGTTGTGGATTGCTCGCTTCCGACAGGCTATGCGGCACAGACCGGTGACTGCGATGACAACAACAACGCCGTTCACCCCGGAGCAACGGAAATTGCGGATAACGGAATCGATGAAGACTGCATCGGCGGCGATTTGAGCACAGCACTTGGTATTTACCAATTTGCCGATACAGCCGTTTGCCCGGTAGCAGCTATCGACGTTGACGTTCAACCTGCAAATGCGACCTTCAATTCGTTTAACTCAGTTGGAACGACCTGTACACCGGCGGCCAACGTATTTAACAACAGCGGCTGGAACACAACCGGAACGATCGATCTGACGGAATACAACACGTTTACGATCAAACCGGCGGATTGCTACGAGCTGAACCTGACAAGCCTGTCCTTCCTGCACCGCACGAGTGGTACGGGTGGAAACCCAACTGTAACGGTTCGTTCCAGCCTGGATAACTTTACGACAGACGTATTCACGGCAACCATTGCTGTGGCGAATACCAACGAGAACGTGATGAATGCGCTTCCGGCTGCGTTCACCAACATCACGGATTCCGTAACATTCCGCTTCTACATCACGAATATCGGTCAGGCAGGCTCTACTTACCGCATGGACAACGTGAAGCTCAACGGAAGCATTGACGCGCTGCCGATGCAGACCTACTATGCCGACGAAGACAACGATGGCTTTGGCGACGCTGCGAGCTCTGTATCTGATTGCGAGCATCCGCTGGGTTACGTTATCGACAACACCGACTGCAATGACAACAACGCCGAGGAGTTTCCAGGTGCCGTTTGGTACGCTGATCTCGACGGCGACGGTTTCGGTGATGCCGACAACACGCTGACACAATGTTTGCAGCCAACTGATTATGTATCCGACAGCACGGATTGCGACGATACGGACGAGGATATCCTCGGAGCGCTGACTTATTATATCGATGCTGACGGCGACGGTTTCGGTGAAAACGGTTCTGTTGGCGTGGTAGCTTGTGAAGCTCCGAACGATCATGTTCTTAACGACGATGATTGCGACGACAACAACAACGCTATTCATCCGAATGCTGTGGAAATTTGCGATGGTTTCGACAACAACTGCAACGGTCAGGAAGACGAAGGCCTCACCATGCAGACCTGGTACAGCGATTCAGACGGCGATACATTCGGAGACCCGGATATGAGCATCATGCATTGCGATCAGCCGGCAGGTTATGTATTGGATAACACCGACTGTGACGATACGGACGAAAACATCAACCCGGATGCAACGGAAATCACCGGCAACACCATCGATGAAAACTGCGACGGCCTGGATGGTAACGTTGGCCTTGGCGAAGAAACAATGGGCGTAGCAAGCGTATTCCCGAACCCTGGAACAACCGAAGTAACGATCGAGCTGTCGGGCAGCTGGAATGGTACGATCGCAGCAGCTGTGGTTTCTGCAGATGGCAAGGAAGTGCTGAGCCGCCAGTTCGAAACAGCGGAAATGACGCATCCGGTACAGCAACTGGTTCCGGGAATCTATATGATTCGCGTAACGGATGGCACGAAAACGGCTATCGTTCGCTGGGTGAAGAACTGACTTGATTAACGAAAATAGAAACCCCGGTTTGTGATTGCAAGCCGGGGTTTTTCGTTTAGTGGATTTGAAAGAGGTTTTAACAAACAGTCGTTCCGAAAATCATTAATTTTGCAGCATGAAACAGAAATTATTCCTCCTCGCTGTTTTGCTGCTGGTCGTGGATCTTGCCTGGGGGCAGGGCTGCTCGCAATGCCGTTTGCTGGCCGAGCAGGGAAGCGAGCTGGATGAAAATTCCTTCGGAAGCAACATCAACACCGGTATTCTTTACCTGATGGCTGTTCCGTATCTGTTGCTGATGTTCCTTTTCCGCAAGCGCATCATCGGCTTTTTCAAGGGATTGAAAAAATCCTGATCTCATCTTTTTTGAAGGGTCTTTGCGTCAAGACCGCCAAAATGGTTTCCGTTTTGGATGAATGCTTCCGGCAATTATGCGGAAACAGCATTCGAATCTTGTAATCGTTTGAAAATGGAAAAATCTGTTTTTCTTACTTCCATCGGATGGAAGGACCTTATTTTCGATTCCTTTTCTCCAATTCTGATTTTTCCGGCCACAGAGCTCCAACGTCTTAAGCTATAGCATCATAATGGTCATCTCCGAAATGTCGTCGGAGGGCGATGTTTGTCCGGAAGTCAGGATTCACACACCATTGCCGGATTCGGTGAAAAAGCGAATCCAACCATATGTAATCCACCGCGTTAATAGAAATGAAGATCATGCGGATGTAAAGAATCCGGGTTGACATCACCGGGACGTGAGGCATTGCGTTCCTGCAAAAATTGGAACTAATTATAAATTAATATGAATCTCAACAAAACAAAAACAGGGCTGATGTTCCTGATGCTGAATGTGGGGTACATGCATGCACAGGAAGCCGTTCCTGCCGCCGGAGGAGATGCCAGCGGAGGAAACGGGTCGGTGAGTTATTCGGTAGGACAGGTTGTCTATACAGCCGGATCCGGTACCAATGGCTCGTCGAATCAGGGTGTGCAGCAGCCGTACGACATCAGCACCAGCAGCACCGGCGACGAACTGGATGGTATTCACCTGTCCGTATTTCCCAACCCTGCCAGCGACGTACTTACGCTCCACCTGGAAAACGCCGGTCTTTCGGAATACAGTTATGCACTGTACAACAGCCAGGGGCAATTGATCCGGGAGGAAGCGATTACCAGCCTCCAGGTCAGCATTCCGATGCAGGAGCTGCAATCAGCCACTTATGTGCTGAAAGTAACCTCTGCAGATGCCGGTGTGAAATCATTTACGATCGTCAAACATTAATACGTCCTCTACACAGGATAGAACCGTTTTTTATGTCTAACAATTAATTGAAATAAAATATGAAATCCATTATAAAAGCAGTATTGACTTTTGTGTTGATCTTGTCGTCAACCACTCTCTTCGGACAGGCACCCGAAAAAATGAGCTACCAGGCCGTTATCCGGGACCTCGATGGCAACCTGCTCGACGGTGCGGTTGTGGGAATGCGGATCAGCATCCGCCAGGGAGCTCCGGCCGGTACGGTTGTATATCAGGAAACACACGCTCCGACAACCAACACAAACGGTTTGGTGAGCCTGGAAATCGGAACGGGAACAGTCGTTTCGGGAACCTTCAATACGATCGACTGGGCAAACGGGCCGTACTACATTCAGTCCGAAACCGACCCGACAGGTGGCACCACATACACCATTGCGGTAACGAGCCAGCTCATGAGCGTACCTTACGCCTTCCATGCAAGTGTAGCGGATGGCTTGTCAAGCGGTGCAACAATTACAGAGCTCGATCCTGTATTCGATGCATCGGTTGCTGCCGGCATCACAGCTGCGGATACCGCCAACTGGAAGGATTTGAAAACTTACGAAATCGGAGATTTCGCGCAGGGTGGAATCGTTTTCTGGGTGGATGAGACGCGCCAGCACGGCCTCGTTTGTTCAGCCTCGGACATCCCGGGCACCCTGAGATGGTTTGCCGGTACCTATGGTTCAACACGTGCCGCCAGCGACGGAGCATTCGGCGGCGAAGGAAATACTCACCTGATTATGAGCGCACAGATGGTGCTCGGCGATGATGGAGCGGCTTATGCGGCATCTGCTTGTAGCGATCTTGTGATTACTCAAAACGGCATTGATTATGGCGACTGGTACCTGCCAACGGTGGATGAGCTCTACCTGATCGGCGCCAGCAACACCATTGTCGATAACACGGCAGCGGCTAACGGCGGTACACCATTGGTAACCAGTCCCTACTGGAGCTCGGTAGAAATAAGTGCCACCGACGCGCGCTATGTGCTCATCACTCCCGGAGGAGTTTCCGACAATTCGGTGAACAAGGCCGCAACCTTCAATGTGCGGGCAGTACGTGCATTTTAAGCAAAGCTGTAAAACAGGAACAGAACCATTCTTACCGGAAGGTAGGGGTGGTTTTTTTTGTAGGGGCGTTTTAAGAACAACGGGGGAGCATAGCCGAGCTCCTGTTTGCCGGTCAAAAAATGCGGTTATCTCATTTATAAAAATTCATCTCGTCCACATACCGGTGAACCGGCTCGGTGAGCAGGTAACGCACATCTTTCCCTTCTTTGATCGATTGCCGGATAAAGCTGGCTGAAACCTTCATCACGGGCGCTTCTTCGCACATAATGATAGATGGATGTCCGGCGAAATTGTGTTCCGTACGCATACCGATCTCAACGACTTCTTCTTCTTCCTGGAAGGTCAGCACGCGCGGGTAAACATAAAAGCGGTAATTCGCCACGAGGTGTTCGTAATTGTACCACTTGTGCAGCGTGCGCAGGTTGTCTTCGCCCATAATCATGCTGAACTCGTGCTGTGGGTATTTTTCCTTCAGGTGCGCGAGTGTTGTGGACGTATAATTGGGCTGCGGCAGGCCGAACTCGACATCGGAAGCACGGAGCTTCGTGTTATCGTTGATCGCTACACGAACGAGTGCCAGACGGTGATAATCCGCCAGCAGCGATGATTTTTTCTTTAAAGGATTTTGTGGTGTTACGACCAGCCAGACCTGATCGAGGTCCGTGTACTCGGCCATGTAGTTGGCGATCACCAAATGGCCCACGTGAATGGGATTGAACGTGCCGAAGTACAGTCCTACGCGCATGACAGGGTTAAAAACCGTTCCACCACTTTACGTGCTTCGGCGCAGGCTTTATGCAGATCGTCGTTAAGCAGGATGTAATCGAATTTATCCGCCTGCGACAATTCCTGCATCGCTTTGGCCAATCGCATATTGATCTTCTCTTCCGATTCTGTGCTGCGATCGGTCAGGCGCTGTACCAGGATCTCATAGGAAGGAGGCTGAACGAAAACCGCTAGGGCATTCTCGCCGATGAACTTCTTGAGGTTCAGTCCACCTACGACGTCGACGTCGAAAATAACCGTTTTGCCGTTGCTCCAGATGCGCTCGAGCTCCGATTTCAGCGTGCCATAAAAATTGTTCGGATAAACTTCCTCCCATTCGGCGAATGCGCCTTCTTCGATTTTTTGCTTAAAGCCTTCGATACCGAGGAAATAGTAATCGCGGCCGTCGACTTCAGCGCCGCGCGGATCGCGACTACAGGCCGAAATGGAAAATTCCAGTCCGAGATTTTGTCCTAAAAGGTGATGAACGATCGTTGTCTTTCCGGCCCCGGAAGGAGCGGAGAAGATCACGCATTTTCCTGTTTGGGTCGTTTGCATTTTACAGCGTATTCAGCACTTGTTCCTTGATCTTTTCGAGGTGATCTTTCATTTCCACCACGATCTTCTGCATTTCCATGTGGTAGCTTTTGCTGCCCAGCGTGTTGATCTCGCGACCGATCTCCTGCGCAATGAAGCCCAGTTTTTTTCCGCACAACGGGATCTCCATCGTTTCGAGGAAATAGTTGAGGTGATGTGCCAGTCGCACTTTTTCTTCGGAGATATCCATCTTCTCGATGTAGAAGATCAATTCCTGCTCGAAGCGGTTCTCATCGACCGGTGTGGAAGTGATTTTCTCCAATCCGGCACGCATGCGTTCGCGAACGATACCAATACGTTCTTTTTCATAAGCCGGAACCTGCGTCAACAGCTCGGAGATACGAGAAACATTGTGAACAAGGTCGGCTTTCAATTGCTCGCCTTCCTGTTTGCGGAACGTATTCAGGTGATCGCAGGCCACGCGCATGAGCGCCAGCAGGAATTCCGTTTCTTCGTCGGAGATCTGTTCCTTTTCGTTGGAGAAAATCTCCGGCATGCGCATCACGATTGAAAGCAGATCACCGGATTCTTCGCCCACCATTCCGGCAACAGCTTTGATCTCGTTGTAATAGGCAACGGCGAGCTCCTTATTGAGAACGAAATTGCGGTTATCAGTGGCATTTTCCAGTGAAATATTGACTTCCACCTTGCCGCGGTCCAGGTGTTCCGCAACGATGGCGCGCAGTTCCAGCTCCTTCTCACGATAAGCCGGCAGCATGCGCATATTGAGGTCAAGACTTTTGCTGTTCAGCGAGCGGATCTCCACCACAACCTTCTTTCCTTCGAAAGTGCCGGTGGCTTTGCCGTAGCCCGTCATNNCATTGATAATACCATACAAAATCGTTTGGGCCTGCCTTCATTGACAGATAGGCAAAAGTAAGGAAATATGAAAAAGAGCCGAAGTTGTGAAGCCGTTAATTGCATTTCAGTCTCACAAACAACCCGTTAAAAAACCCATTTCTACAGATTTCAACGTTAGTTTCCTGACAAACGTTTGTTTTTTATACGTTTGAACCCTAAAAATGAACCTGTATGAACATACCATCTGAATTGCCCGTAACAGGCCTTACCTTCTGGTACAAATTACGAATGGCTCTGCCGGCCCTTCTCCTAATCGGTCAGAGCGAATCCCTTTCCGCGCAAACGACCATTGTTCCTTTTTCCAATACGGTCAATGGTGTAACGGACAACAGCTACCGGTTTTTTACGGTACCGCAGATGGAAAATTTTGAGGATTTGAGTTTTGCTTATAAAGGTCTTTCTAAAGTGACTGGCGCTACATCGACGGATTACACCTATTCTACTACAGCTTTCTGGCCTCAAGGTGCCTGGGGACGTGGGTACGCGGATGGATTATCTGCATCAGAGTTTATGACTTTTAACGATGGCTACCCGTCTGCACATCCTCTTATCAGGGATTGTCATGATTTTTTTACGGCCCACTTGTATGATTATTTATCGGGCATCAATACGGCGGAAAACCTTACACAAATCAAACATGGTGTAGATTACTTACTTGCGAATATCACAGCAAGCGGTGAGTATATATATTGGGAGAAACGCAGTTTGCTCAACAATATGGATCTCCATTCAAACACTCCTGATGATTACGAGACAAGCTATGGATTGCACGCCCTGTGCGAATATCAGCTTTCGGGAATTGACTATCGGAGAAGCGAAGTGTGGGATGCCATTGTTGATGGTGAAATTTATTTGCGTGATAATGCAGATTGGATCGTCAATACCAACAACAATGTAAGAGGACTTGGCTTATGGGCGTTAGCTAATATTTATCGGGTTACACGGAATTGCGAAACATTAGAAAGGATCATGTCAATTGCCAATACCGTTTATCTCGAACAAGACTCTGACGGACAGTGGCGAACTGGTGGACAAGAATCCCATGAATACGGTGGAATCTGGTATGCGATGTTCCATGATCAGAAGATTTTCTACCACTTTATGATACTTAGGGGGCTGGCAGAAGCATTTAGTGTCATGCCGCAGGGAATGGCAGCTACCTTAACTGTGGAGGCTCTTAAAAAGGGCTTGAATCACTTAATTCAACAACGTACATATCCTGGCAGGAATGGTTTTCTTTATCTGTGGGATCTGAGGGAATTTCCACCATCAAGGAATATTGTATATGTGACTTCCTCCGGATATTATAATTATATACACGACGATCCATCCAAAACAATGGATGCGTTGATCCGGGTTTATTACTTGTCAAAAGGAAGCTACTATTTCACCGAGACAGAACGCACTTCTCTTAAAAACCTGGTCAATATGACCGCAAAGTGGATCGATCCGAGTAATAAAACCTGTTACCATTCTGCTGCTATTTACCGCCACCATATGGAAGAAACGAGTTTAGCGAAACGTGTGTTGAATTGGGGTGGTGATACGCCGAATTATGATGCCAAACGCTTAACCGACGGTGTAGTAACAGGAGATTTTGACAACGACGGCAAGAAAGACGATGTCGCGGGCTTTTATGGATATGGCTCATCAACAGCCATTCATGTGTGGAAGCAGGCTTCAACCCAAATAGAGTATACCGGTGATAAAGTCTGGTGGCATGGTACTCAAACTTACGCTGACAGATATAAAGGAAAGGTGGTAGCAGGAGATTTCGACAACGACGGTTTTGAAGACGATATCGCCGCCATGTACGATTACGGAAATTCGGTGATTAAAATCTGGGTATTTGTGTCCAACGGCAGCTCGTTCAGTGCTTATGATTATTACAGTAATTCTGCCTTCAATCCAGCTAATGCTGAATACCGCTTCGTTTCAGGTGATTTTGACAATGACAATTTTAAAGACGACATCGCATGTTTTTACAGTTATGGCGGTAACTCTACGACAGCATGGGTATTTAAGTCGATGCTCAACACAAATGGAACACGCTATTTCAGTGCTGTTTCTTTCTGGTCAACTCCTAATTCTTTTGATGCCACTAAAATCAAGGGCAACGTTGTAAGCGGAGATTTCGACAACGATGGAAAGTTCGATGATATTATGACTTTCTATGATTACGGGAACGGCACAACGAAAGCCTGGGGGTTCCGCTCCAACGGTTCGTCCTTTGCCGCATCTGAATTCTGGAACGGACCTTCCTGCTCAGCAATGCAGGCAAGTAAACGCTACATTTCGGGTGATTTCGACAACGATGGCAAACACGACGATGTTGCAGCCTTTTTCGATGCCGGTGGTACCAATACCAACCTCTATATTTTCAAATCGAATGGTTCATCTATGGTGGCAAATTTGCATATGGCCAGTACATCGTATACAGCGTCTAAAATAACCGGAAGAGTTGTTGCAGGTGATTTTGCCGGTACAGGATATAATCAGATACGGGCTTTGTACGAGCAGATCAACACCGTTGAATGGCACAACTTTGCACCTGGCACGTTATTAGGTAATCCTGTAGCCATCTGGTCCAAAATATGGGATCAGAATACAAGTATCTATTGTCCAGTTATCAATGCTATGATGATCGACCCGAATAATTCTGGTAATCAAGATGGTGAATCTATATCCGAAATCCTGTCAGTGACAGGACTAAAAGTCTATCCAAACCCTTCAAACGACGTAATTTCAATCGATACGGATCTCGATATCAGAAGCCTTCGCATCATCGATCTGAACGGCAAGGAAATGATGGCAACTTCAGATCCTGTGAAAATACCAGTGGCTGAATTGGTTGCGGGTACATACATCGTGCTGGCACGTCAAACGCATCTAAATTTGACGTGTCATAGTTCAATGTTAGGTTCAGCAATGGGGCTGGGTAAAAACGGCCCCTCACTAAAATGAGGAGTATGGACAGGGGAAAAATAAGAGAAACAGTTATAGTTTCATTTATAACATCAATGACGACCAGCTTATTGATAATTCTATTGGTCTATATAAAAAGCTGCATAACAAAGTAAGTTGTCATGGCTGTTATTATAGACACAATTATAGTTATGATGTTCTGTGTTAGTAACTCGGAAATAGACTTCCGTTTAAGTCTATTCAAATGACCGGAATAGTTAACATTCGAATTAATAATATCTCTCGATTTAAGCGAAAGGTATATTTCGTTTCCTCTGAAGTAAAGCAGATCTTCATTTCTCATTTTATCAATGATCGATTGAACTTCTACATCAGAAGGATTATACCCTATTTTGGACGCCTTAATTCTAACTAGGACATCACTTTCACTTTGAGGCTCACCGTATGATTGGAATATACTTAACACCAAATCTATTTTATCATTCTCATTCATGGTTTACTGCATCAAATCGTGAATATAAACCCCGGATGTTGGTAGTGTCCGGGGTTACAAATTACTCAAAAACAAAAGACATGAAAAAGATTACAACACCTTTAAAACTAGCCTTCCTGATCCTGATCTTCATCCAGGTGCGCATGCTCAAAGCAGTGGCGTTTTGGAAGCACCAATGGCCATTCGATGTGTGGCTGACACATCGAAATAAAGATGGTAAAAACGACTTACTTATGAATGACTTATCAGTATTACTCGGATTTTATGTTCACGTAGGTTTCCTATGGATTGGATGGTTCATAGGATTTACATGGTTTTTTGCTACGGCTATGGTTGCCGGGCATTCCATGAATTACTTTGTATTCGTTAGGCCTAAATCAATGTGACATCTTATAGGTTGACTCCCACTTAGTACCATCTGCGAAAGCTACCTCTGTAGGCCACGCCATAGTTATTTTGTCTCCGTTATTGCTAAGTACGTCCCAATACTTGGTTTCAGTGGAACCATTTGAAATAGGATCATCAGTGATTCCACCTCCAAATCCTGGATCATAACCTCCACAGTCAGCAGGATCGCCAAACGCATCCGTTCCATGCCATTTAAACTTGATTGCTCTAATCTTCTTTCCGGAAACGTTCTTGTATCGAATGCGAACTGTTTTAAATCGGGAATATTCTTCTCGAACAAACCGGGCATCCGTGACAATAATTCCTGATTGTGTCATTCCCACGGTATCCCATTTAAGTGATTCGTAGAACTTGGCTTTAGATTCCTCCACTGCTTGGGGATCTACATATACATCATCCAAATTAGGTTTAACCTTATTATGGGTGCAGGAAACTGCAAATAATGTTACAATGATAACAGCATATTTCATGTTAGACAGTTTTGTTTAGCACGTCAAATATAAGCCAAACACATTATAGTGTGTATGGTTAGTTTCAAAAAAGTGTGACATTGCCCGAATTGTGATAGATGTAGCGCAACATAGAACGATTGTAGGTGATGTCATCCGTGAATTACGGATCGAAAAAAAACTTGAGCAATCTGAAGTGGCTGCCAGAATGAATAACAACCAGCAAAACATTTCCAAATACGAATTAGGTCACGTAATGCCTACTGTTCACTGGATTTACAAATACTGTGCATGCCTTTCGATTGATCCTATTGAATTCTACTCTAGACTCTGCGTAAGATATGACCACTCACAATTACCTTTCCGGATGAACAGAACAAATTGATTTGTTTTTTCCTATATGAAAATGTAGATTTGATAATTCACAATCAAACTATTCACTCATGGAAAAAGGAGACGTCAACGACCCTAAAGAGTTTGAAAAAGCTGTAGATATATTCAGTAATACACAGGGTAAAGTAAGTAGAAACAATGACGAAATTGACCCAATATTGGAGGATAGAATAAATCGTGATCGAAGGGAATATGAGAGCATTGATGTGAATCGCCAGATTTTACGTAACCTTGAAACCATTAAGAGCATAGCTGTATTTTTTACCATTCTTACATCCATAGCAATTATTGGGGCAATATGGTTTGCTCTAACAAAAGTTATGTGATTTATCATGGACACAACTACCACGGACTACGTGCTGATTATTGTCGGTGTTATCTTGGGCGCTATTATCGTGTTCCTTGTGGCAGATTGGCTTATAGATCGAAAAAGACGCCGAAAACACGAAGATAAATACGGTAAGATGCCATCACATGAGGAACAAGTTGACAGGCTCAAGAGCGCCATCGAAGTTATGGACATCCTCAACGAAGACCTGGAAGAGAGGAAGAAACGGGATAACCAAAAATA
>DJFN01000146.1 GCA_002432085.1 Flavobacteriales bacterium UBA5871 | reverse complement strand
AAAGCCATACTGGAACTGCGTTTGCAGCGTCTAACCGGAATGGAGCGCGATAAGATCAAGGCTGAATACGATGAGTTGATGAAGACCATCGCATACCTTGAAGAGTTGCTTGGAAATGAACCGATGCGTTACGAGCTCATCAAGAAAGAATTGATGGAAGTAAAGGATAAATTCGGTGATGCAAGAAAGACCGAGATCTCTTATGCTGATGATGAGATGAACATCAAAGATCTGATCAAGGAAGAAGATGTGGTGATCACCATATCTCACCTGGGTTACATTAAACGTACCTCAGCCACTGAGTTCCGTGCACAACGCCGCGGTGGCCGTGGCGCCAAAGGCGGCCGCGCCCGGGAGGAAGATTTTATCGAGCACCTGTTCGTAGCTTCTTCTCACCACACCATGCTGTTCTTTACCGAAAAAGGACGCTGCTTCTGGATGCGTGTGTTCGAAATTCCGGAAGGAAACAAACAATCGAAAGGCCGTGCGATCCAGAACCTCCTGAACATCGAGCAGGACGACAAGGTGAAGGCGTATGTGAAAGTACAGGACCTTACAGATAAGGAATACGTCGAGAATAACTACATCGTGATGTGTACCAAAGAAGGTATCATCAAGAAAACTTCGCTCGAGGCTTATTCCCGTCCGCGTACCAACGGTATCAACGCGATCACGATCCGCGAGAACGACGAGCTGCTTGAAGCACGTCTGACCGACGGAACGAACGAAATGGTGCTTGCAACCAAAGCGGGGCGCGCGATCCGCTTCAACGAATCGAAAGTGCGTCCGATGGGCCGTAACGCTTCCGGTGTACGCGCCGTGACGCTGCAAAGTGCTTCCGACGAAGTTGTGGGTATGATCTGCGTGAAAGACAACAGCGAGACCGTACTCGTTGTTTCCGAGAAAGGCTACGGAAAACGTTCGTACCTGAACGATCCGGAAGACGGCGAGCCGGTTTACCGTATCACCAATCGTGGCGGTAAAGGGGTGAAAACGATCACGATCACCGATAAAACAGGTCCGTTGCTCGCAATCAAGACCGTTACCGACGAAGACGATCTGATGATCATTACGAAGAGCGGTGTTACGATCCGTATGCACATGGATGTGATCCGCGTGATGGGCCGTGCGGCACAGGGCGTTCGTCTGATCAACCTGAAAGGAAACTCCGAAATCGCAGCCGTAGCACGTGTTCCACGCAGCGATGAGGAAGAAGACAATGAAGAAGGATTCGAAGGCGGTGAGTCTATGGACAACACACCTGAGGAAAATTCCGAGGAATAATATGGAATTTCTTCCGAAATTGCATCTCTGAACAGGATGGCACAGAAGTTGAATGTTATCCGGACGAAATGAAATTTGTAAATGAAACACATGAAAAATAACATCAATTGGCTGATCGCGGCAGGCTTCGTACTGATCTCAGGTGCTGCTTCTGCCCAGAAATCAGTTGAAACTTCTGCTGCATTGGAATTCCGTAATTACAAGGACAAGCTGATGCGCCAGGATATGGACGGTGCGAAAAAATCACTGGAGAAAGCAAAAGGCTTCATCGACCAGGCTGCGGCCCATGCCGATACGAAAGACAGCCCCAAGACGCTTTATTATAAAGGTGAGATTTATTCCAACTACCTTATTTTCGGTATGCAGTCGATGGACACTGTGCTGATGAAACAAATCGGCGACGATGGTCTGGACCAGGCAGTAGCAGCTTACAAGCGCGGTTACGAGGTATCGGACAAATTCGACGATGATATCAAGCAAGGTATCGGTGAGAAGAAAATGTTCCTTTACCAGTTTACTGAAATGTTGTTCACCAACAAGATGTATGCTGAAGCAATCGAGCTGTACGACCTGCAGGTAGATTTTTCCTCTGCGATCAACGAAATCGATACGTCTTCGATCTACAACGCTGGTATCTGTGCGGAAAACGCTTCACTCTGGGAGAAAGCTTCCGATTACTACAAGCGTTGTGCAGACCTGAACTACCGTGTTCCGGAGATCTACAAAAAGATCGCGATTACGCTCATCAACGCCGGTAAAAACGAAGAAGCGACTACATTCCTTCAGAAAGCGGTAGAGAAATTCCCGAACGACGAATACCTCTATTTCTACATCGGTACGATGTACATCGACCTGAAAGACGAGGCAAAAGCGACGGAAAATCTCGAGAAAGCGGTTCAGCTGAACCCGAAATTCAACGAAGCGCAATACCAGCTGGGCAAACATTACCTGGATATCGCTTCCCGTCTGCGTGACGAAGCGGCGCAGCTGGACGTGAAAGAGCAGAAAAAATACGACGCGATGATCGCACAAAGCCTCGAGTTCTATAAAAAAGCTGCTGGTCCGCTGGAAGCATATGTTGCTGCGGTTCCGAATGAAAAAGCGGTATTGATCTCGCTTTACCAGATCCACAAGGCGTTGAAGAATACGGAAAAAGCGCTGGAGTATAAGAAACGCGCTGACGAGATCAGATAATCTTTGAGCTTATATATTGAGAATCCCTTCATCTTTTGGTGAGGGGATTTTTGTTTATGGTAACGTGGAACCGAAAGACTAAAGACCGGAGACTGAAGACCATAAAACTAAAATCCCTATCTTTGCCGCTTTATTGTTCAAAACCGGAAAATGAAACGATTAGTCTTTGCCTTCCTGCTTCTGTTTACGTTTACTGCGAATGCTCAACTGAGTGCCGTCAGGGGAAAGACCTTCTACCCTTTCTGGATCAATCTTCCGGCCGACAGCATTCTGAATAACAAACCGCCTGTATTGATTTTTCTTCACGGCAAAAGCCTTTCGGGAACGGATCTGAATCGTGTGAAGCGCTACGGTGTTATCCATGAGATCGAAAAAGGACGACAGGTTCCTGCTATTGTCGTTGCTCCGCAAGTTGCCCGTGGATCGTGGGATCCGGATAAAGTGCTGGAAGTATTGGAATATGTTCAGAAGACTTATAACATCGATTCTTCGCGCATTTATGTTTGTGGGATGAGCCTCGGTGGCTACGGAACGATGCATTTTGCAGGAAAACACGCCGATAAAATTACGGCAGCCGTTGCTTTATGCGGTGGCGGTAGTGCGAAAGATGCCTGCAACCTCGCTTCTATTCCGATGTGGATCCAGCATGGCAATCGCGACGAAGCCGTTCCGGTTTCCCAATCACGCGATATCGTAGCTGCGATCAGGAAATGTAACGGAGGAAAGAACCTTATTTACACGGAAGTTCGCGGGGCCGATCACGGCGACCTGGAAAAAGTTTTCCGCACGGATGAGATGTACGAATGGCTGTTCATGCAGGTTCGCAAGGGCGTTGGTGAAGTGGCCATTATCAAGGAAGAAGAAAATGCACCTGCCGACGGCGCAAGCGGCGCTGCTCCGCAATAGCTTAACGCGTTTTTAACGACCCTTTTCCTTTGTGTGGCGAATCTCACAGAAGTGAAATTCCCGTTGTCGGAAGCAGATTCGTCTGAAGTCCTTTTCTGCTGCGAAAACAGGCATACCGGTCAGTATCAAGACGATGAATATCAACAACTACAGGAGTAGTCACAACCAATTCCTTAACATTCCGATTTAACGTGTTTTCCTATCTTTGCAGCACACGTTACAGACCCGATAATTTTTGATAAATGCACCTCAAACGCGCTACCGCATTTTCAATTGCTGCTATCCGGGCCCAGATTTCAATAAAGGTATTGCTGCCGGTTTTTTGCCTGCTGCTTCCTTTGCTGTCGTCTGCGCAATTTTCCCGGTCGGAGGAATCCATGGCAGCAAGTATTTACACCATCCTGATCAATACCAAGTGGGAAAATCAAGCCAGTTTCCAGGAATTCGAAATTGGCGTTCTGGACAGCGACACTTCGCTTTGCAACGCCCTGCGCCGTAAGTACAACGGCGTTACCATCAAGGGAAAAGCGGTTAAAATCTACCATTTCAAAGCTATTGAAGCAATCTGGGGCTCACCGGAAGTACTGGTCGTTGACCGGAAATTCAACCGGAAGATTGAAAAAGTGGTTGCTGCGATTCCAGCTCGCGGCACGCTTCTGATCACCGACAATTGCGGGAAAGAAGCCTACGTAATGGTGGATTTCAACGGACGACTTCAGAAAGAAGATTTCGAGGTGAATTCAGATAATATGGCCAAAGCCGGTCTGAAGCTCACCCAGCAGTTCGAAGAATATGTTCAGACAGGCGATGTGGGCAACTGGCAGGAACTGCTCGACGAATCGTCCCAGAAACTGAGCCAGGAACAAGCCAAGCTGGCGCAGAAGGAGAAAACCATTTCGGCTCAAAAAGCGAAGATCAATTACCAGCAGATGACGCTGGAAGAAAAAGTCAAATTGCTCGACGAACAGACCGGTTTGCTTCAACAGCAGGCAGATCAACTGAGTGCACAGGACAGTACGATCGATCAGCAGAAAGACATTCTGAAAGATCAGCGCTCCAAGATCCGCGAACAGGAAGGCGTGCTGATCCGTCAGCTGAAGGAAATCGGTATGCAGCGCGTGATCCTGAGCTTGTTCCTTGTCGTGATTGCGCTGATCGTGATCATTGCCTACGTTCTTTACCGCAGCTATTACCAGAAAAAGCAGTCGCTGCAAAAGCTTTCGGAGCAAAACCTGATCGTTTCGACGCAAAAGGAACAGATCGAGAAAATCCTCTTCGAGCTCACGGCCAGTATCCGTTACGCTCACCGCATTCAGAACGCCGTATTGCCGAAAGATCATTCGATTCGTCAACAAATTCCGGGCGATTATTTCGTGTTCTACCAGCCGAAAGATATCGTGAGCGGCGATTTCTTCTTCGTTGAACAGCGCCACGACTGGACACTCGTAGCCGTTGCCGATTGTACGGGACACGGTGTGCCGGGCGCTTTCGTGAGCATGCTTTGTATCAGCTTGCTGAATGAGATCGTACGTCAGCAGGAAGTGTTGAAAGCCAGCATCATTCTGAACGAGCTTCGCGAAAAAGTGATCAATTCCCTTCAACAACGCGGCATTCAGGGCGAACAAATGGACGGCATGGATATTTCCCTATTGCTGATCAACACGAAAACGCTGCAATGTCAGTGGTCGGGCGCGAACAATCCGCTATACCTCGTTTCATCGAACAAACTGACCGAATTCAAGCCGGATAAACGTCCGATTTCGATCTATCCGGATATGCAGGACTTCACGAACCACGATATCAAGGTCAAAAAAGGCGACATGCTTTACCTGTTCACCGACGGTTATTCCGACCAGTTCGGCGGCTTGAAGGGGAAAAAGTTCATGTCGAAAAACTTCAAAACGCTCATTGCCGACAATGCTCACCGATCGATGGAGGAACAGAATCACATCCTGCATTCGACCATGGAGGAGTGGAAAAACACGGAGGAAGTGACGTATGAGCAGATCGATGATATTACGGTGCTCGGAATTCGGATTGCGTAAAGTCCTGACATCCTGAAGTCTTAAAGTCTTGATATCGACCTATTAAGGAAGATTAACACTCCGATTGCAAAAGGAATTTACGGTTGTCTTAACTTCGGTAGGAACCAAGGTATTCCGTATGGCCCGTTCCGACACTGTCTTCAATAACCGAGTGCGACAACTACTGCTGTTGCTATTGCTGCTGGCACTATTCGGTCTGTTTATCAATCAATTGTATTTTTTAGCACCCGGTTTCCTGGGAGCCGTTACGCTTTACATTCTGAGTGAAGATCATTATTCGCGGCTTGTCACTAAAAAGAAATGGAACAAGCACGCAACAGCTATCCTGNNCCGCGTTACTGGCGCCGAGAATCCGGAAATTCGTTGGAAACCCGGATCAGCTGATGGAAAAAGCCGAGGTATTTTCGAAAAACATCGAGAAAACCATTGGATTTGATGTGCTGAGTGAACAGAGCTCGAAGGATATCCTTACCAAATTCAGCAATATGCTGCCGGATATTCTGAGCGGAACGGCGTTGGTGATCGGGAACTTTGCGCTGATCATTTTCTTAGCTTATTTCATGCTGGTCGGTCACAACAAGATGGAAAAAGCGATCTGCAATTTTATTCCGCTGAAAGACCGGAACGTGGAGCTGTTAGGACAGGAAACCAAACATATGGTGCGCGCGAATGCCATCGGGATTCCGTTAATTTCACTGATTCAGGCTTCCTGTGCCACATTGGGCTATTGGTTGTTCGGCATCGAAGATTTCGTTGTCTGGGGCTTTATCACAGGGATTTTTGCCTTCTTCCCTATTGTCGGAACGGCGATGATCTGGATACCGTTGGTGATCAGTCAATATGCAACCGGTGATACCGGAAACGCCACCTGGATGCTGATCTACAGCGCCGTGGTGATTGGAAACGTCGATTATTTCGCGCGGATGAGTATTCTCAAGCGCATCGGACAGGTGCATCCGGTGATTACGATTATCGGTGTGATCCTCGGACTGAAGCTGTTCGGTTTCTGGGGATTCATTTTCGGCCCGCTCCTAATCAGCTACCTGATTCTCTTACTCAAGATTTACAACAACGAATTCGGCACACTGGAACCCGAAGAACATCCAATCAAAGTCATGCACAAACCCACGAAACCATGAAGACGCAACAATACCCTATTGATTATGCTATTTACATTGACGATCAGCGCTCATTTGTGATTACCGTAGATCACAACCAGCCGAATACACCTTATGTTGAACAGCTCGCCCGCCCTATTCTATCCGAATCCGAAACAACAGCTGCCATTCCTTCCGGATTGCAACAACGCGAGCACATACGTGAGCTTTGCAGCCAGGTGATCGAACGGCTCGGGCATGCACACAGTCTGTTGATTTTCGGTCCTTCCGAAGCTAAATACGAATTACGTGACACGTTGCGCTCGGCCGGGCATGTCGTGCTGGAAGAACGCGAACACCTCGTAACGACCGATTCCATGGATGAAGAAGCGGCATTGCGCTTTAGTCAGAGTCATTTAAATTACGAATCCAATGTTACGAAGCTTAGCTAATGCCTTTGCGCGGGGACTTGGGAAAGCAGGAAAACGGATTCTGCTGCTAACGATCGGAAAACTGCTCCGGTAAACGGATCGTAACCAACACGTCATGTACCGGATTTTCCTATTCGGAGCTTTGCTCGTCGGCTGTCAGTCGGATCAACATCCAAAAAAGATTGTACGAAAGGAACGTTCCCGGGTCAATATTCCTGTCATTACGTGCGGCTCGATGCCCGGAACAGCGACTGTTCGTTTTCGGCTCGATACCCTAAAATCAAAAGCCGAGTGCGATTCGTTGATTGCACAGTATTCGCGCGAACAATTAGCTGTCATTCTTGAGCTCAATCGTCTGAGCATACACAAGCTGCGGAAAGGAGCTATTCTCGTTTTGCCTGATACAATTCTGCCGACCTTCCGGGATTACACCACTTTTCCTGAATCGCTGGCTGGAGCAGATACGCTTTCCAAATTGCTGCTCGTCGGGTTGCGCATCCAGTCGTTTGCGGCTTATGAATCGGGAAAGCTGGTTCGTTGTGGTCCTGTGAGCTCGGGAAGCAAGCGCCATCCTACACCATCGGGACTTCATCATACGAACTGGCGAGCAAGAAAGAAGATCAGCACAGTGAATGCCGAATGGATCATGCCATGGTATTACAATATCCACAATAAAGGCGGCATTGCGTTTCACCAGTACGAGCTGCCGGGCTATCCGGCCAGTCACAGCTGTATCCGGTTGAACGAAGTCGATGCGAAGTGGATTTACGATTGGGCGGAGCCATGGGAATTGTCTGAAAACGGAGAGCAGGTTGTAAGGAATGGTACGCCGGTGGTTATTTTCGGAAAGTATGATTTTGATCTGCCACCGGTCTGGCGATCGCTTGCGGAGAACCCGAAAGCAATGGTGCTTACCGATGATGAGTGTGAGGAGATTGATAGTCTTTTGCGGGTAAATAGCGAACGGCGGCCTTAGCCACCGTTCCGGGTTTGCTTCCCGCGAATTTGCGAATTTGCGCGAATGGATTAATTAGTTCTCAGGCCTGCCAGCTATGCTGACAGTTCGTTCAATTCTAAAAAAAGCATTCGCGGAAAGAAAGCTTTACTTCTGTAGCAAGAGTTTTCCAGAGCTGATGCCGCCGTTTTTGTAGCGGATAATGAGCAGGTATTCTCCATTTGAAACCGTTTCGGTGATACGAAGCGCTGTTCCGTTGGGTGTTTGACCAAATGTGTGTTCGACGATCTTGCCGGAAAGGTCCATGAGCTGAATGGATTCTATGTCGTTGAAGGTTACGTTGCTTAACGTGAAAACGCCGTCTGTCGAAGGATTCGGAGCAACGTTGAATGGAATTGTCTGCTGCTCGTTCAAACCGGCCACCGACTGAATAATTCCTTTGCGGTAAACGACCCTGTCGCCAGCCTGGTCCTGGTAAGCCAAATGGACGATGCCATTTTTGTAGATCACTTCCGGGTTGGTTTGCGAGCCGGTAGTGGTTTCGTTCGCGCGCTCTTTGTAAACGGCCAGTCCTTCCTGCGTTCCGTCGATAGTAACGGTGCAGAAGATATCGGCGTTGGTAGGATCTTTTTCTTCCCAAACCATGACGATCGTATCGTTTTCGCCGCTGATACGCGGATAATTCTGCTTACCGTCCGGATCGGAAGGCGGCAACACCGTTATAGTTCCCTGGTGAGAAACATCCGTTGTGGTCACCGTTGCCGCACTGATATACACGCGGTATTGACCTGTTTTCTTATTAGCTGAAACGGACAGCAGCTGATCGTCGATAAGAACGCCTGCAGGTCCCGTCGAAGGACAAGAGCTTACACTCCATTCCAGGTGATTGATATTTTCCGTAGCGGCGATATTGGCGCCTTGGTCGTTCGTGAGCACGGCGTAGATTTCGCGAATATTGTCCTCGTTGTTGCGAAACATCAATACTTCGCGCGTGCCGTTGATGACCATTTCGGAAGGACAGCAGTCGCAGGCTTCTTCAGCGATGCCGGAAGTCATGTCGATCTGTGGTTCGAATGTCAGACCTGCATCGTTCGAGCGTGCCATCACATAACGTGGGTTGCCCGCACTTCCTGTAAAGACCATATAAGCAACAACCGGGTTTCCCTGCAAATCCATATCCAGCGCCGGCAGAAACACGCGTCCGTCGGTATGCGAATCCACGCGGATCGTATCGGAGAATGTTGCGCCGCCATCCACAGATCGAACAGCGTAAATGTTTCCGGTCTCGAATGGCAATGCCTTGAAAACAGCGATAACGGTATCACCAAAGGAAGCGATGTCGGGTCCTGTCCAGTAAGCCAGGTAGCTTCCCATAGCAGCCGGCAAAATCGGAACGGGCGTATTGAAACCGGTCCCGTTTCCTTTCGCAACATGCAACGCTCCGCCCGTCTTGCCGAAAACGATCACCGGCTGGTTATCCGGCGTAACGGTCATCCGCGGACGCACATTGCCATACGTAGCGCCATCAGCTATAGTGATCTCCGGTCCCCATGCTATGCCATGCTGTGTGAACCCCTGCATGACGAAGAACAAGCCGACTATGCTCAATAAATAACGGTTCATAAGTTGTGTTTTGACAAATGTAAGAGAATGGCCGTTGTGTCAAGGGGAAAATTTGGGGGAAATGTACAGGTCTAAGGAGTCTATAAACGAATCTTTGGTTTTAGATAAACTACAAGAGGCATTCATAAATTGAATGCCTCTTGTTTTTGTTATTCTGAGCTTAACAAGCTTTGGTTAATTAATCTTTCTTTTTCTTCTTGTACCTTTTTCCCATTTCTGGATTCCAAACGGCATCTTTGAACCATATAATTCTAAGTTTCCGGGTCTTTTTGTTTTCACCTTCAATCCACAGGTAAAAGGTCGTCGGATTTGTTTTACATTCAGGATCATTGGTTTCAGCCTGCCCTGATTCATTTACAACAAGCTTATACGTATCATCTGCTGTAACACTTAATGTAACGGTACCGTCATTAGTTAGTACATGCTCAGGATTGAGTGCCATAAACTCGGAATATTTTGCTGACGTATTACCATCAGTTCCTACGGTATGAGCCACTAAGACGCCTTTACTGTCATAAATTCTCAACTGATCCGGAATCGATAAGGTCTGGAAATCAATTGTTGCTCCGGCAGACATCTTCACTGTTGTTGTTCTTGAAGATTCTGTCTTCGTAAATGATTTATAACTCGTTGCCTTCTTCCATCTGGTGAAAGTAATGGTCAAATAATGCGGTTCAACCGGTGGGATTGGAATTGGAACTGGGGTTGGACCAGGAGTTGGACCAGGAGTTGGGCCGCCACCGCCGCCGATCTTGTCGTACAGAACGCTGAGGTCATCGACACACTGCGTTCTTCTCATACTACCGGCATCGATGGTTTCCTCGTAACCTCCATCATACTGGATGTTCGGATCGTTGATCAGATCCGGCTCTTTATCCCGCTTCCTGTAGGTGTAAGTATGGCGCGAGTGTTTTCGTGCTTCGTGGCTCTCCCTGAATTCCTTGCTCTTGATTTTAGCGATNNGTCCCTGAATTTTTCGTATCTGACGCTATCACCAAGAGGATCCGTATTCATTACAGGATTATTGTCCATTGCGCAGAACGGGGACTGCCAAGGCATGGAGTGTGCTTTCGGATCGAGACTCAGCCATCTTCCAATGCGCGGATCGTATTGTCTGAATTCGGTCGTATAGGAGTTCCCGTTGCCTTTCAGCTCGTTTTCCTGCTCCATACCGTTGTAGGCATAGCGATAACCTTCAGCAATGTACTGGTTGTTTCGTCCCGGCATGGTCATACCGAACGGATAGTAATCGGCCTTCATCAATACAACGGCGTTGTAGCGTGCGTTGGTTTTGATACTGATATCCTGGATATAGAAGATCGTAGATCCTGAAATTCCGGTTGATTTCACCTGTACCTGACTGGTAACGGCAGTTGCTTTAAAGGTAATGTACCTGGTCACTCCGTTTGTGATGGTTACCGTAGCACCCGGAACAACCAGCTGCAAGCCCGGCGACGTGCCTAATGTAGCATTCACAGCTACCGTGTACTCTTCCCCGACTACCGTAGTGAAGTTTTTCCAGGCAAAGTTGTTGGTCGTACTTGTAGTAACCCTCAGATCGCCACCAATAGCAGCAACCACTGCAGGCGAATTCGCTGTCCAGCCTTCTACTGTAGAAGTGAATAGATGCACATCGTCGATATAGCTGTTCTGCGTTACTTGCTTTTTATCGCTGATCACAGCATTTACGTTGCCCAGGTAGTTGGTAAGCTCGTAACGTTTTTTACCCAACTGATTAACCTTAACTTCTGGAATTCCCGGCAATACAAGTACACTGTTATAAAGCGCGCGCTGGTCGTCTTTTACTGCCAGGCGACTCAGACCATATATCATCTGTTCTTCCAGTGAACCAGTTTTCGTACCACTCGTTGGCATTGAGGCGCTGTAAGTGGCTTGCACATTGCCAGCAGCATCGTATGCATAAAGGGTGTATTTCCACGCAGTAGCTCCATTATTTGCCTGTACAACACCACTAACGATCTGCTTCTCGATTTTTACCAGTCGCTGACCGTATGGACTGTAAATGTAGTCCAACTGTTTGGTCGCGTCTTTCTGACTCAGTAACATCCTGTTCCCTCTTCTCCAGGTCAAGGCCATACCTTCCTGAACATCGCCGGTGAGCTCTCCAAGCTTGTCGTAGGTATAGTTGTCTCCCGACTGTCCCGTCTTGACATCCGTATAACCGCCATAATTGGTCCCATTGTCTGCCACGTGTCTCAGACGGTTAGTTCCCGTCGTGTATTCGTAATTGAATTCGTCCATATCCAGACCTGTAGCTATAGTACCATTGCGATTCAGGCTATCCAGGTTACCATTTTTGTCGTAGGTATAATCTGAATAGTATTCCTGTGTCTCGGCACTTCCTGTCCACGAGTTGGAAGCCAGAAGCGTACTTTGGTTTCGGAAGACGCGCATTTTGGTAAGTCGTTGCAGCTGATCGTAACTGTAAACACCAGCCTGTATATCGTAACCGCTAATGGCCGTCGTGGTGTGCGACATATTCCCATTGTACAGGTTGCGGATAGCGTTAGCCATGTTATTACCACTTCCTACCGTTGCTTCGAACGCTGTTGTTCCGATGCTCTTATAGTCACCGTTAAAATAACCGATGGTGTATCCGGTAACGTCGGATGCGATCTGCTGATGGGCATACTTACGATTCTGGTAGTATACTGTTTCGTAACCATAACCACCATCGTATCCGGCATCCCGATTGGTTTTCAGCGTATTGCTGTTCATCCCTTTTGTCCACCCGTTAATAGTATAGCTATAGTCATTGGCCTGTATTTTCTGCTGACCAATTTCTATACGCGCTATCGGCCCCATATCGTAATAATAATAGTGGGCCTCACGGCTTTCGTTCACTCCACCATCAGCAGAGTGATGGGCTTCCGTCAAACGGTTGAGCTTATCGTAAGTAAGGGTATGGGTGCTTTGGTCGACTTTACCTTTCTGGTATTCGACTTTTTTCACATTACCACTGATGAGCTCATATTTGTACTGCGTGGATTTCACATCTTGCTGCACCGGTGCGAGCATTGGCACATCCTGCAATACTTCAAGCACGTTGCCGTGAATATCGTAGGAGTAATGCGTTGCACTTACATATCCGGTGGTCGGCATTGCCGCTCCGAGTGAAACGGCATCGAAATAGGTTGTAGAGGCTACACGTAAACGCAGGTTTTCCTGGGAACCACTTGCAAACTTGGCTGAAATGGTTCCTGAAAGCGGCTTATCATAAATGGTATAAGTTACTTCTGTTCTTGCACCTGCATAAACCCAGGTTTTAAATCCTGTTCCCAGATCTTCTGTCTTCACTGTCGCTTCAGGAAATGCACCGACTTTCACCACCTGTCCGTTCTCAATGACACGACCCAGCGCATCGAACAGCACATAAGTGTATTTGTTTTCATCAAACTGAACAGGGTTCTGCGATGCAACCAGGCGACCGTAAGCATCGTACCAGAATTTGGTCGCTCCTTGCTGATCAGGATTGGTTGTATTTACCAACTGATTGTAGGAATTGTAAGCATAAGTTCTCTGGTAACCGTATACCGGCATCGGATTTACCGGATAGGATCCCGGGGCATTGTATACCGTTGAGCTTACGACATCTTCGCGAGCTTCTTCAGCATAGGATGGATCGAATGTATTGTTAAGGGCTTTTGGCGCAACAGTCTTCACCAGTCTTGCAGCCTGATCGTAGTAATACAATGTATACTGATAGGTATTGCGTGGCCCTGTGTAACTAAACTTCTCGGTACTGAATGCTTCGGCACAGGCAGCATTGAACTCGGCCACAAACGGCTGATACATGGCTTGAATGGCATCCAGGTAGTGATCCTGTGCTGTGTAGTACAATTCATCCAGGCGCGGCTGGTAGCAAGCTGTGCCTTCAGGTGTAAGTCGATCACAGAGACGCAGCCCGGTAGTATCACATACACAATTGTTGATTTCCATACAATTGCTGACTCCTGTTAGCTTGCCAACCGAGAATTGTCCGCAGTCTTTATAGGTAACCTGAACGGTGAATGTATTGTTATTTCCCGGGCATTCTTCTGTCATTGGCAGAATGGTACCGAATGACACGATATCGGCAAAGGTGAAATCAGCACCATCAGGAAGTGTCAAATTGATCGTACAGTTATCGCCCGATGTCCCGAAGTAAACGGTCAGCACATTTCCTGATCGCGATGACCAGTAGTTGTTTCCGTTGAAAGTTTCCTGCAATTCACCTTCGGCATAAACGATATTGTCAGCGAGAAGATCAACCGGATTACCTGAACCATTAAGCAATTGCCCACGGAATGTCAGCAGCTTCATTACGGCCACCCATTCTTCAGCCAAAGGATTCACTGAACAATATGGATTGTCGGTGGTTGCATTGCAACGACCAATGAAATCCTTGTAATCAATGTACCCCAGGTGGAAACTAAGTGTGTTGTTGAGGTAATTAGTCAGTATCGTTCCATAATTAAGAGCTGTTTCGAAATTCGCAACGCTCGAAAAACGCTCATTTAAATCCCCCAAGGCTGTTGTGACTTCCGCACAACCTACACAGCCGTTTCCTTCGGAGCACGACAGCGTAGCTGGTATGGTAATTCCGGGGTAAGTTGCCGCAACCCAGTTCGGATCTTCAGGATCGTATTCACCGCCATGAATTTTACGGCAGGCGCAAAGCAGATAATTGGCATCTTCGAGTGTTACACCGGTATTCATAGCCAGGATTTCTTCCAGCGAATAGTTATTCGGATTGCTGGTCTCGAAAATGATCTCCGCATCGAAAATAGCGGCACATGCACAGGTGTCAAGCGGTTTTTCAAGCAAGCCTTGTAATTCTTCGGTGCTCTGGTATGGTCCCGGATTCGAAATCAACAACTCTGTGCAAAGGTTATTCTCATATCCAGCCCCAAGATGAGCCAATAATACTTCATGAATAGAGCTGTACGGACCGCTGTAGCCCGGAGGAGCTGTCGTAGCCCCCATCGGATGTTCGTAGTCGCAACCACTCATACATAATTCTATGAGATCGTTTTTAAGATGAACTGTATCCACAGCTTCACCGACAAAGTCACAGCCTTCCAGTTGTGCTATCCAGTCGTTGGCAAAAGCCTCGCAGGCTGTCTCACAGTTATCTTCGATAACACCCTGGAAATAGGTCAGATCAGGTGTAATTCCTGTATCCGGACCAGAACCATCGGTATCGAGCGTGGTAAATTCAGCAAGATTGCCCCAGCGAGCGACTTTGTCGAGCCAATTCGCATGAACACCGATCTGAGAATTATCACAAGCCGCATGCATAGCCTGGTAGACAAACTGCTGTTTGAGCTCCTGATACATACGACGGTAAGTCACCCAGATCAGATCCATGTAGCAGGAAGCATCTGTCTCGCGCTCAAAAAGCTTCAGACAGGTAGCGATGTCGCCTCCGCCCTGGCTGCAGTATACCTGGTGAATTGCATTTTCCCACGCAGTAAATCCGCTGGCGTCGTAATTATCGAGCGCGTTTTTCATATCGTCATCAAGGTCTTCCCCATTCGCACCCGTTTCGAAGAATGGATCAGGATAGCTCGTGCTGCAACCAGAAACAAGCGTGTACCCCGTAATCGGATTCAATAATCCCAGCGAACAGGCCGCCTGATAGGAGTGTGTCACCATCATAAGTGAATCATACGTATGACTGCCAGCAGCTTCATTTTCCTCACATTCTACCAGGAAGCAATATTCCGGATGGAAAGGCAACAGCGCTTCTGCCCAGCTCGGCTGGAAATTGATAATGAAGTCATGTACAGTAGGCAAATCTTCCGGTTCGATACCATTTATCAATGCTTGTGAACCGTCGGCATTGAGATAGTTCAATGACTGATTGTTCCAGTTGTTTCCTGTTCCGAGGCTATTACTTGTGAAAATGGAATGAACGGTAGCTCCGGAAGGAATGGCCTGGTGTGTTCCATTATTGGTTACGAATTGTGCGTATTGTCCGCCAGGCGACATATCTCTGAGCATCAGATCGCGGTAGAAATCACAACCGGTCAGTGGCTCATTCTCGCTCGGAATATCTTCACATAAGTCAAATCCTTCAGCCTCATACAACTCGTTGAAGATATCTGAAACAGGCTCTACACAAGTACTGTTTTCAATGTAATAACACCAGTTATCCTGAAGCTCATCCTGATTGACCGAAAGTGTTTTGATAAAAGTGTAAGCTCCTTTTTCAAGCGGTATCGGTGAAGAGATAAAGGTTTCTTCAGGCTTACCGTCTACACAGAACTTATCCAGGTCTGATCCCAGCAATGTTTCCGTGTGAGTATACACAGTATCATCACATGCATTCAGGATACGGAACTCAAGATCGTATACGCAATCCAGGCAAATTCCGTCAACCATACAAGCATTATGGAATTGCTCCGGCGTCATGGCGTAATTGAATGTGTAGGATGCATCGGCGTAAATGAACTCCGAGTATGTTAAGGTCGAAGACGGAACCGTAAGGTTCACATACTGTTCATTTTGTGGAAGGATCGAAACCGTATAATTGAAACCTCCGTTACCCTCAATCGGATCAAGCGAAGCTGGATTTTCTCCGGCCATGTAAGCCGCAACAACTTTCCCCCCCATGTCGGCATATTTTACATACACCTGACCATTAGCATCCACGGTCACCATTTTACTGTAGTGGCTCGCTTTTCCTACTTCGGCGCCAAACAGACGATCTAATTCATTCTGGTTTGCAGAAGGATAACTGTAGTAAGTCTCTTTGCCGCTTCCGGTTTTTAAATCGTCTCCGAAGCCGCTTACTTTCTGAATCCGGCCTGTAAAATCGTTCTCATATACCACACGATTGTACGGGTACTTCTCAGCATCCGGAATGCGCTCATTAGCACCATCCTGATCGGGATTCGAAGAAGAATAGTATTGTCCGGCACCAGAAGAAGTGGAAAACCCTTTCCCTATCGGACTACAGGCATCTCCCCCCGCATCAAACTGACTGGCCTGGTAAGCTATTGATGTACCATCAGCTTTGTTGAACGCCGGATAATGTTCCAGCTCTTCGCCGTCAACAGGTGTTGGCAGGTCTGTGATAACAGGTCTTCCCAGCTCATCATAGTAAGTATTGGATACAACTGCCTGCTGTGTCTCCGTATTGTGCGCAACTGTCTGTCGGGTGCGTCCGAGTCCGTCGGTAAATACAACTCCTTCAAAACGTTTTCCATCATCAGCATAAGACACTTCATGTGTCCAGTTCATACCGGGATCATATTCAGTGGTTACTTTTATGGTAGCGCCGGCGGGGTAAGTACTAACAGTTCCGGATTCGGCTGTTACACTCCAAACTCCTTCTTTCCTGATTCCAAAGCCAACATAACCGACCGCACGAATCCGGAATACAATATACCCTGGATCGAAAATAGCCGGAATACGGTAGCTGTTGCCTTTTACAACAATACGCGTAGAGTTTCGGTAAAAGTTGTATTTCAGTTTGGTCAGATCCGTTTCTTCCGTTCCGTCGAGTTTAGTGTTGGGAATATGTACCCATTCCATTTCGTACCATTCGGCGCCGGCAGTAGGATTCCATTGAAATTCATAATAAGGCGAGCCTGCAACGGGTTCTATATCTGTTCCCGCAACAGGATTACTATCGAGCATGTAATAGCGTTCGACTTTGATTTCTGACTGCACAAACAGCTCCTTCACATTAAAGCCCGACACGTTGTTGATAGCCGTCAGATACACTTCAATCCGGTGAGCACCGCTAAAGTCGTAGGCCGACAATTCATCGGTCAGCACTGTGAGCTGATTCGCATGATCATATTTCAGCGAAAGAACCCTGTTTGCTTCTGTATAAACCGTGAAGCTGCTCCCCGTCCATTTCCATGTTTTAATGGTGAAGGTCATACTTCCTTCCAGGTAATCGTTCTGGGCTGCTTCCGGATTGATACCAATGCGCAGAAAGTTCTTTACACTAACGTTCAGGAAATTATTACTCCAGCTTGTTGTCGCCATCGTAAGATATTGCTGATCGTAGACCGTTAACAGCGGAACTGTTGAGGATGTCGTCAATGCAGATCCTTCCCGGCGTTCGCTGTATGTTTCCGTACCGGCAAAAACAACCTGTGTTATTGCCAGAATACTTATGAGAAATAAGCTTAACTTTTTCATAATTCAGATCAGGTTATTGAGGTTGTTTATTACCACCCATTTCTACTTCAGACAATGTTTTGATTCCTTCCACGGTTTCTACACGCGCACGCACCTGCTGCAGGTTTTCGTCGTAGTTATAGAAAGTGGTGAAGTTATTGCCATCGTGGGTGGCCATTGGCAATAAGGTTTTAGGATCGTACACCACCGTTGTCATACCTGCAAGCACAGGATGGATGCGAATGTCGTCGAAATACGTGGGATAGTAATCTCCGGCGTTTCTCAAGGAAACCGTTACATTCACACCTACTCCTGCAGGCACGGTAAATGTTCCTTCAACGCGCTGCCAGCCATCCAATACAGGACCTGAAGCAAAGAAAGACAGCGTCGGCAATCCCGTAACTGCTACCTGGATAATTCCATCCGCAGCTTGTGCAGGATCAGGATTGTAAATCCAGCCGCTGATGATATAATCGCCCGGTGTTGGCTCGAAATCTTTTATACAGTTACAGCTCAATACCCTGAAACGGTTTACCAATGAGTCGTTGACCGAAGAAGCATCGCAGACAATTCCTGCAGCTTTGGTGACACTGGCGGTATTTCCGGTCAATACTTTTAAGCTGTAAAGTCCGCTATGACGTAAAGTGCTGTCAATCGTTCCTCCCGGAGAGCTTTTGAAATCAAAATGCGGATTGGTAACGCCCCAGCCATTGGTAAAGGTTTTATGATAGGAATAGTCCTCAAAGCCATCAAACGCTATTTCCTGCTGGCGGGCATTTACTGCTTTCCCAACCGGAACAATATTGAGGCTTCTGTCATAACCGTACAGTATCGCCGAACGGACCTGAATCTGATCACGGGCTTCGATCGGTTTACCAAACTGATCGAACGCCAGCAATTGTGCCTGCTTGCGCCATTTAGGACTTCCGGCATTGTAGGCCGAATAATCCGGGTGCTGAGTTTGTGAAATCTGTCGCCATACACCGTTAACATCCGGTCTGTAGAAATTAATATAGGAAGTATACGTTCCGTCGAAGCGGGTTTTATAGGCGTGGGTAGCATTGATTCGCTCCGACTGCCATGTATAAACAGATTCCAATACCAAATCGCCCCGGGCACCAAAAGAATATGGATTTGCAGTGTTATTCATTTCCACTTCTTTGTTCTCACCTGGTTTTTCAGGACCGTTTGAAAAGCACTGAAAGTTGTTACGGTCGTTGTAGCTGTTTACGCTCGCGGAAATCACCTCCGTAGGAGCCATCTGGATACGTTCCTGCGATGACTGGAAGTATGTCGGACGTTTCTTCGAAAAAATGGTTTGCATTGTTTCAACGATACGATTGCTTCTGTTGGTCGTAACAATTTCCAGGGTATGTGTGCCGGCAGAAGGCAGATACGCTGTTCCGTCGATTTTCATCAGATACAGCTTCTGGTTATTCGTCCACGCATTGCGTTTAGCAATCCACACCTGCGGGTTTCCGACGATACTGGTGATCTTTACATAATCGCCCGGTGAGAGCTTGTTGTAAACGTCTGTCGTAATACCTCCATCAGCCGTCAGCACTGCTGTTACAACCGGATTGTTCTTAGACGCTGCAATGTCCATGAGCTCATGATATGCCCAGTGAGCCGGATAAGCCAATGTAAACAGGGAGTCATCGTACTCATCTTTGGTTGCGCTCATGATTACTTCGCCTGAATAACGGTCAAAGACCAGGTTTTCGGCGCTGTTGATGGAACCTAAAGTCTCCGTTTCAACGCTTTTCACAATAGCTGAAGTATTGAGATGTTTAATAAACGTATGTGCATAGAACCCTTCTGTGCGTGACGTTTTATAGTAGCTCGGAACCGGGATTGGAATTACATAAGGTGGCGCTCCGAGGATACGTACCTTCAGGCTCAATCCTATTTCTTCATGCAGGTAGCTGTTTTCAACATAACGACTGTCGGCATGCATATCGTATTCCAGGGAAACGCGTTCCGGACGGATCGTTCCCACACGATCGCTCATGCTGATTTTGTTATCATTGCCTACATAATGAAAGGTTTCACGCGTCTGAAGAACCGGCTGTGCATCTTCCGCTTCGTCGATGTCGTACACCATTTTCTGGTGCTGACGTCCGTGGAAATCATTTGTATGAATGACATATCCTTGTGAAAGGCCATAACGATCTGTTGTTTTACCGGTCAGCAGATTATGCGGTTTGTGAGTTTCAGCGCTGTGATCGAGCTGTGTCGCATCTTCAAATACAGGATGGGTGCGGGATGTATGGAACTCTGTGAGTGAATAGCCCAGATTGGCCGTACCGCTCATACTTAGCTTCACCTGCTCATAGCCGACAACCGGAGCCGGGAACAGCAACGATGTTATTGGCGTCGGTGTAAATTTTGTTTCATCCGGAAATTTCTCAGCAACATTTACATAAGTTTCCCACATATAAAGCGCACATTCATCAATCATCGTTTGCGGCTCAAAGGAAGCATTACCCAACGATTTTGCACGGGCAGGATATTCATAATTCCACGTGTAAACGCCATCGTATTCGCCTGAAATCGCGAGCCAGTTATCTTTGTAGGTGAGTGATTTTACACGTGACCCTCCACCGAATTTCTTATTTGAAGGAATATACAACCGGACAGATGTATAATCGGTAATGATCTCTGATCCCCAACCACGATCAGCCATGGCTCTGTTCACATCGTCACCTTTTTTTGCAACAGCTTTATCCAGCCAGTCATTAGGTACACAGGTTGGACAGGATCCATAAAGTACATCCTGGAGGTTACGTCGAATAAATTCCAAAGCTGAGCGCTGTAGACTGTTGATCACAACCGGATGATCGGATTCTTCTTCCACCAAAGCCGGATCAATAACGACATAACCATATTCGTAACCAGATCCGACATTTAATTTTGGCATGACTCCGATGACCGGTGTTGTTGACCAAGTATTGGAAATACGGCAGAAGGTTGGCAGGAATTCCTGTACGCTTCCTTTAACATTGACATGCAATTTGATGTACAGTTCTCTCAGCGTAATGTGAGCAGCGGAATCGACAAAATATTTTTTCCGCACTAACTCGCCCGCGTCTTCTTTTGACATTGCATCAGAAACCGGCTCATCCAGCTTAAATATGATGATGTTGTTCGGAACATGTGTAATATCCATTTTTCCGAACTGCTCCATGTAATCTTGTAGCGAAGTAATCGATCCACCATAGCCACTCAGGTTTTTGGAGAATGTCTTATATACTTTCGTGCTGGTGGTGATGTTCCACGTCGACAGTGCCTGAATTTCATTGAATTCGGCAATATTCGTCATGGCTTTGATATCCATATGCTTCATTACACGTTGATCCTGTACTGTAGCATAGTTATCTGCTTCATAGCTAACCTGAAGTGTTCCGTTCGTAGGTGTTTTCACTTCAATCAATCGCCATGATTTCGCAGATGCATTTGCCTCCGTTTCAGTTTGAGCAGGATAAGGAAGCAGATTGTTTGGTTTTGCAGCTGTTGAAAGCTTGTAATTACCCCAAGCATCGCTGTTATCGTAGCTGAAATTCGGGTTGTTCGTTGCATCGTACTTAAACTCGTAATTGTACAATCCCATCTCAGTCGAAGCTCCGGTGTAAGAACGGATCTTCGTCAGTGTCAGTTTCCCCGATTCTGCAGGCAAAACCCCGGTATTAATATTGGAGGGATAGTTTTTGCAAAGCTCGTAGGTATATTCAAATTCGATGACTTGCAATGGCACTGCATTCGCACCGTTCGGTCCCATTCGCTCGGAAAGGTTGTAAATAACAATTTTTTCCAGCTTTTTCAATGAAAGGCTTGTATCGATAATGCCTGTTTCGTTACTGACTCCATACGCATCCAATCGTTTTGTCAGATGAAATTCTGCGACCATATTCCGTGATTCGACAGAATGGATGTACCAGACTTCTTTCTCACCGTAGCTGTAATTTGCAGCATCGTCCGAAGTAGTTCCCATCATACCCTGCGTGAACATAGCCTTATTGACACCCATTGGAGACTTCCATTTGTAGCGCTGTTGTCCCGATCCGTCACCATATGCGCGCGCATAGTTGAACTTAAAGTAGCTACCCACGTCATCCAGCGTCGGACCGTTATTCGTGCGGTCAATATAGTCGGAGCTGAGCATTTCAGTGAGCAGGAACGAATGCGCATAAGCAGGCACATCCGTACGATCGTAGTAATGAGAAATGCCACGGGTATTACCAATGGTATTATCGCCTGCACTATAAGTACAAACACCGCTACCTGCCGCCGGTGTAATACCTGTTGCACAAAAGCTCACCTGTGAGCTCATCAGATCGTAGGCAGGTATACCGAACACATAGCGAATACCCGATGTATTAGTGACTTCGACAGCTGAAAGGTGATTTTTCGAGTTGGCGTTGTTATTGACAGCATTGCTGTTACGTGTTACCGAATTGATATTGCTGCCCGTTGCCGGGAAATCGTTTACAGTATAAAATCCATAGTTCCCTCTCTTAGTGCTGTATTGCTCGGCTGTATAAGGTTCGTACCAGGTGGCCTGTACGAAATCCTCTTTTTGATTCAGAGTAGTGCTGCTGGCTGTTCCTGTAAAACCTTGCTTACCTTTCATACTTGTTGTAAGCTGAATTTCTTCGTTAGAAACCTCGCTCATAGCAAAACGAACCGGCTCAACAGCACCGAGCGCCGTAAAATCGTCCATATCTTCGGGAGTCATCTCACCTACTCCTTTGAAGTAAATGCGGGAGTCGAAGTTATTTCCTTTACCCTCTGTTGCAAACTCGAGTGCATTAGTCGACCCACCATTAGCCCCCAGTTTTCCAGAGGTAATATCACCTGTAGAAGATACATCCGATAAACCGACCTCGATCTTTACGATGAGCGGTGGAGCTGGGGGCAATGGAAACAGCGCACCCAGTTTTCCGTTCACTCCGTCTACATAGTTATCGCTGGTCGTTGTCGGATCATAATACGTTCCTATATCATGTCTTCGTCCCCGGAATGTAGCATTCAGACCGCTGGCATTTACACGGAAGACGTCGTATGTCTGGATAGAAAACGGCAGGTTGGTCATATTCTGGGAGAACTCGTAATCGTTCGCACGGTTAAAATCCATCAATGGTAATGCCGTCGTATAAACAGATGCAGGCGGTTCCCAGGCCGCACGTTTACCGTTATGAAAATAACCGATCGCAGGTTGTCTGAGCACCTGGCCGGAGCCCAATGTCAAACGATTTACTTCGGTATTGGTCCATTGGGTCTTAAGGCCAACGCGGTAATTCCAGAGGTTGTTTCCTTGTCCTGCATACAATTCAATGCCACTGGACTTTGTTTCAGCATAAGAATTGAAGCGTGTGCTTGGGACAGCAGTCGTTGTTCCGTAAGTAATCGAAGTACTTGTACCGTAGGAGAGCTCAACACCCTTGTTCTTGAATTCTTTCGAGATATCCAGGCCAACTGTGCGCTCAGTGAGACCAAGGCGTGAATTGGAATTTTTTCCAAATGTAAGGCCAACGGAATAGTTATTATTTACTTCGGATTCCATTCCGGCTGCAACACCGAATGAATGGCCTTTTCCAATACCACGCTTGCTATCGGACGAATAGCCGAAACCGAAAGATGGCGCAATAAATAAACCGTCATCTCCTGTAATAGATACGGAAGCTCCAATGCTGAAATCGAAGGTTTTACCTATTCCAAGGTAGGTATTATCGTATTTCCCCCAAAGCGCCGTTACCTGAACGCTGGGAGTAAAAAAACCAAACAGCTCAACACCGCCACCGGCAAATACTCCCAGTTTTTTTCCGGTAGTAAAATCTTCTGCCTGATTAAACGTCCGGTTAATGGTTTGTTCACCGTTGAATTCATCCGGCAGACCGCGCATCTCACGCGAAACGGAGCCAACGTTCAGATCCCAGCCTAAACCTACCCATGAAGCTTCCGAGTTCATTCCTACATTCGAATTGTAGTTCAATACGATCGGATAGCCTTCAATGTCAGCCAGTGGAATACTGTAATTGAAATCACCGGTAAATTTATCCACCATTCCGTCGGTTGAACCGAGTGAAAACCCGGAACTTTCAGCTTGACTCGGACCGCCTGTTACGGCTAACGAAACGGCATCAGCTTCCTGAATTCCTGTTGAAAGCTTATCAGGTTGTTCGGTAATAAAGTTCGTTTGCTCAGGCTGTTCAACTCCAGAAGCAGGTTGTTCGGCTAAAACCGGAGCTTCAATAGAAATACCTGGCAGAATTCTTTCCCTTTGTCCTCCTTTTAAAGGAAAATTCGACGCAGCGGCATAGGATACCGGCGCGAAGCTGTTCAGCAACATCGCATAAAGCACTGTCACGTTCAATGCCTTGAACAGCGGTTTATCTGTATGCATTAATAATCTCATGGTGGTTACGCTTAATTGGTATAAATGAATTTGATGTATTCCTTCGTTCCGTTATCGTGCGTGAGCTGCAGGATGTAGAATTTCCCTGTTGTTAGCCCGTAACTGGTAAGATTCAGTACCTGACGGTTATCGTCGAAAGTGTAGTTGAAAGCCGGAAGCAACGGTTTACCTGAAATAGCTGCTCCGTTCACATCGATAGCTGCGATCAGCACATTGTTCTCATCGTAAAGCGAAAGTGGAATTTTCTTCCCGGGATCGATAGTGTATTCTTCCACGAAGTAAAACTTCAGCTTGCCTTTGAATGTCGGCGCGTAGCCTGCATCGATTTCCCGTTTGAAAATCGTGTAGTTCGTCCGGTCGCAGGTCGCATCGTCGATCAGGAACTCGATTTTCGGGCGATTGGCAACCGTAGAGGCATCCGAAGAATTGTAGGTTTGCGTCGTACCTGCATTTGCTACACTCAGGATCATTCCATAATTCTGTGTATTGTCCAGTTTCCACTGATACCAGAACGGTGCTGTTTCGATCACCTGATTCTGCGCCGCGGTCGTCACATTTGTCAATGGAATGGTGATTGCAGTACTGTTGGTTGGAGCGTTGTTCCAGCTTACGAGGTATTCCATCCAATCCTGAGTGATCCAATCCAGCTTCGATGAGTTGGTTCCTGTAGTAGTGTGGCTGTAACCGGTCAGATAAAGCTTCGACTGAACCGGATTCAGGTTGTTATCCATCCAGAGTCTGAAACGGGTAAGATTTTTGGTTGTTCCTTGTAAAATAAGCAAACCAGTATTGACAATACTGGCTGAAGATTGTGCGCTCGATCCGGAATTGGTATTGACTAATAGGGGGGCGGAAGAGACGTTAGCATCATCCACATACTCCGGCCCCGGGGCAAACGTAATCGGTACGACTTCGCAATCCACGCCGATCAGAAAGGCCATATAGGTGGAATCGATCGTTCCTTTCAGCTTAAGGCCATACCAGCCATAAGCTCTGCCGGTTAACGTAGGAACGGTTGTTCCGGTACCTGATGTGATCAGTGTTCCCGCCGAGTTGCGCCATTCGTAAGAAGTATTCGGATTGCCTGAACCGCCTGTAAAAGTTACAGCAACGGAACCGTCACTAGTACCAATGGAACTCGTATGATTGATCGTAGCCGTAGTGATTTTGTAGGGCGTATACCACTCGATCACCAGCCACGGACGCGCCGTTGTAGGAGACACGTGTCGGCTGCGGTAACTGTTACCAGCTGTCGTCGACGTCTCAGGATTGCAGTAAACCAGCCACCCGTTATTGGTTCCACCGGATACGATTGCCTGAACCAGGTTCTTTACATCGAAAGTCCGTTGTGAGCCGACTAAAGTCGACGTGGTCACCTGACCGGTCGTAGTTGTTGTCGGTGTGTATGGATTGGAAGCCTCTGTCCAGCTGTTGGTGATCGTTTGCAATATCAAACTTGTGATATTTTCGGGTGCTGAAGTTGTGAGTTTCAGTTTTGCCGAAACGATTACAGCACCGGGCGGAACAAGAGATGCGATGTTGAATTGGAGCGCAATCCGGTCGTAATTACTCGATACTGTTGTAACCCTTGTCAAAAGGTTGGTTGTGTTGGAAGTCGCCTGCGAGGTATAATTGACATAAATGTCCTGACTCGCTGAGATACTATCCTTCGTGACTTGCCCGTAACTGGTCGTGCCTATAAGTAACAACAGTAACCAGGCTTTCCTGAGAAATGAACGCATGATGGTTGAGTTAAAGATGAATAATATAAGAGGGAAGCATGCAGATGCATGCCTTGATGGTTAACAGTCGGTGGGCTTACAGCTGGTAGCGGCAGCCAGTTCAATAAATTAGTTTTCATAGGTGTAACACAAACCTGCATCCGCCAAAACGGCAGAATACCATGTATATCAATTTGTGAGACCAGGGAATAGGTGGCAAACCTGCTTAGGTGGCATCACAGTGCAATGTTAAAATACTTTAGTCATTCATAACGGATCGTTTTTTCAACATTTAAACTCATTTTCAACTTTTGAATGAGCAAAGCTAGATCCTAACCTTCGTAAATAATTTACGATCTCCAAAAGCGTTTTACTAATCATTTAAAAATCCAATTTACAGAGTATCAGCAAGCTGCTTTGCGAATAACTAAAAATCTTTGATATCGCAAATAAAACCGGAGTAATTAGCTGAACTTCAGTATTATAAATCCGTTTTCCACAGGTTGTTAACAATCTGTATAATTTCTCATTTATGCTGTGTATAACTATTCCACATCGGACTTCTATTTAACGCCTGCCCACTCCGAAACTGTGGAAACAAATCCTTAATTTTGTCAGCCGTTTGAATTACTTTATGAAAAGCCTCACCATCTTGTTATTCCTGCTTTTGTCGTTTATTGCCACCGCCCAGGATCCCATCGATCTGTCGGTGCGACATAACATGAAACAGGACGGACTTTCCATGCAGTTCACCGTACTCGATCCTGACAAAAAAGGCGTTAAGCACCACCAATCAGATAAGATTTATTACTGGTACAAAGCTCAGCGAGTGATCGGAACGCAGGGCGGAAGCTCCGGACAGCTCCTTCACGGCCTGTTCGAATCGTTTTACAGCAACAAACAGTTGTGCGAGAAAGGTGNNAAAGGTGATTACTGCAAAGGATTGAAAGACGGAGAATGGAATCACTGGCGAACAGACGGAACGCTGATTTCCCAGGAAAGATGGTCAAATGGCCGTCAGCACGGCACACAGCTCTATTACAACGAGAAAGGCGAAGTTTACAAAACGACGATCATTCGCGGCAGAAAAGCCACCACGACTTCGGGTGACAGCCTGATCGAGCTCTCGGGGAATTCGCGCCAGGTAACCGTGTTCGATTCACTTGGCAGAAAGCTGTCTGTGGCCCGCTACAAAAAAGGATTGCTTCACGGAAAGCAGGAAACCTACAGCGGCGATGAAAAAACAACGACCGTTTACCGCGAAGGCGAGCTTGTTCCGGCAAAGGAAAAAAAACAGAAAACAGAAAATCAGCCGGAAGCTTCGGTCGATGGTGAGAAGGAAAGCTTCTTTGTCCGACTGAAAAAACGCTTTTCCAAAAAGGATAAGACCGAACANNGGCCAAGATCGAGGAAGCGAAAAAGAAGGAAGAGCTGATGAAGCAGGCCGGCATTCCGCAGAAGAAGGCAAACCTGCCTGCCGGCAAGGCAGGGAAAAAGCCATTATTCAAACGCAAATCCACATGATCCGCGCTGCAGCACTTTCCTATGCCATCGTGTTTTCCCTGCTGGTCGGTCTGATCTGCTCGGGCGTGCTGTTTATTGCCTCGACACAAAAGCGCATTGAAGTGCTGCACAATAACAAAGAACGCGTGCTGTTCGACAGCTATGCGGCCGTTCAATACGGTATGCAGCATCTTTCGGTGGACGATTCGGCGCAGTTCATTCACGCCAACGGCGATACGAGCAAGATCCGCAGAATCCGCTGGGGCGCGTTCGATATGGTCACAACGCAGACCTTCAAAGGCAATCAGCATAAAAAACGCTCAGCGCTCATCGGGTCGAAACAGGTGCCGCAGCTGCCGGCGCTTTACCTTCCGGGAAATGCTTCCGGACTGAAAATAACCGGCGAAACCCGCGTGGAAGGTGTCGCTTTTCTGCCAAATGCCCGCGTTGAAAGAGCGTATATTGCCGGAAAGAATTACGCCTACGACGAAATGATCTTCGGCGAAACGAAAACAGCCGAAACGGCACTCCCAGCTTTGCGGGAAGAATGGTTCGACATCGACGCGCAGGATTTTACGGCCAACCTGCCGCATCTGCCTTACCTGGCGAAAGACAGCAATTATTCGTTTCACAATGGAACAACCTGTTACGAAACGATCGAGCCGATCGCCATCGCCAACAACATCGCCGGCAACGTCATCATCCATTCCTTCGATTCCATTGTCGTGCTTTCGGAAGCGAAACTTGAAAACGTTATTCTCATCGCACCTGTCATTCATTTCCAGGAAGGATTTTCCGGATCGGTACAGGCCATCGCTCACGAACGCATTCATTGCGGGAAGAATGTCCAGCTCCTCTACCCGAGCGTCTTGCTTTTGAACGAGCTGCTACTGAAACATCCGCTTTCCAGACGACACATTTTGCTGGAAGAAGGTGCTATGGTGCTTGGCGGCGTGCTTGTGACCACTCAACAGTACGATTACCGAAAACCGCCTTTCCTGGAAATCCGGAAAGATGCCACAATTGCCGGTTTGGTCTACAACGGCGGTGAAACCGAAATTTTCGGCACGGTGATCGGCAGTTTATATACGAATCAGCTCATTGCCCGCGTGGGCGGCGGAAGCTATGGAAATCACCTGGTCGACGCGCTGATCTCGCAAACCGATCTTCCGGCCGATTTCCTCATGCCGCTCTGGCTCGAAGAACAAAGCAAAGTGCAATCAAAAGTACTCGCATGGCTGTAAAACGGATTCCGGCATCGACGATAGCAGAAGTGGTGATCGCGCTCACGATCATTGCCGTGTGCTTTGCGGTGGCATCGCAGGTCTTCTTGCAGTCGAACCGCTCGACCGTACAATTCAAGGAAGTAAAAGAACAAACCGAGTTTCAGTCCTTCATGCTGAATGCTTTTGTAAACGATACCATGCCGTCTGTCCGTGACTGGAAAGGCGAATTAAGCGCTATCGAAGACGAAGCCACGCCGCTGGATTCTTCCGTTCACCACCGTTTGGTGTTGGCCGACAACGAAAAAACGATCTGGGAACAGGATTTCTTCTATGAAAAATAAGATGGCTCCATATCGTTTGTCTGCGTTCTCCATCCTGGAAGTAACGGTCGTGATCGCGCTCATGGCGTTGTTGTCGGGCTTATTCTTCGCAGCGCTGAACCGTTTCAACGAGCAGATCCGCAACGAAACGAACATCAAGAACGAGCTCAACGAATGGTTCGCGGTGCGTTCCAATCTGTGGCGCGAGCTCGACGAAGCCGATTCCATTCACGTGGAAAAGGACAAAGCGACGATCTACCTGGCCGGAAAGCCAACCGAATACAGCATCAGCAACGATAAGCTTGTGCGAAAATCGGGTGAAACGGTCACGCCTTTCCCAATCGAAATGGCTGCCATTCGCAAGGAAAAACACGGCAAAAGCGAATGTGTCGATTTCCGCGTGCTGTGGAAAAACGAAGAAATGATTTTGAGCTATCCGCTGAAAACCGACCTGGCGGATCGCATGAACGCATATTTCCTGAAGAAACAATGGCAGTAGCACAGCAAGTGGAAAAAAAGGCTTTCTTCCAACGGGAAATTGAGCTTGGCAATCCTTTCGGCGACAAGGTCAAGGAGCAATTCTACAATGAATTCGCTTCGCTGATCGAAAGCGGGATCGATATGCGCCGTGCCATTCAGCTCATTATCGACGAACAGGACAAAAAACGCGTTCGGGCCGTTCTGGAACAACTGCAGCAGCGGATCGTTGCCGGTGCTTCGCTTTCCGAAGCCATGGAAGTTTCGGGCAACTTCTCCCCTTACGAATTTCAGAGCATCCGCATCGGTGAGGAAACGGGTCGTCTGCGCAACGTCTTGCTTTCCATGGCGGTTTACTTCGGCGACAAAGTGAAGCTGAAACGCCAATTGGTGAGCGTGTTCACCTACCCTGTTTTCGTTTTGCTGATCACCATCGGCGTGTTGTACTTCATGCTCAATTCCGTGGTGCCGATGTTCGAAGACGTGTTCAAGCAGTTCAACCAGGAATTGCCGTGGCTCACGCAACGCATCGTGTGGCTTTCGGAGCATTTCGGATCGTTCATGATGTGGTTTCTGCTCATCACTGTCGGACTTTCAGCCTATTTCTATACTCAGCGAAAAGAAGCCTGGTTCCGTCAGCGCAGCAGTGCGGTCGTATTGCGTTTGCCGGTTTTCGGACCGCTGATCCGCAAGATCTACCTCGCCCGTTTCTGCCAGAGCATGGGATTGCTGATGGAATCGCGCACACCGCTCATCAAAGCGCTCGACCTCGTGGAAGAAATGATCCGTTTCTATCCGCTGGAAGTCGCGTTGCAGCGAGCTAAGAAAGAAATCCTGGCCGGAAATCAATTACACACCGGTCTGAGCCATTTTCCGATTATGGACAAGCGTTTGATCTCGCTCATCCGCATTGCCGAAGAAATCAACCAGCTGGACCACACGTTTATCCGGCTGACCAAGCAATACAACGACGAAATCGAGTACCGCACCAAGCTGATGGGAACCATCATCGAACCGGCGATCATTGTGATCATCGGACTCGTGGTCGGACTGATCATGGTAGCGATGTACCTGCCAATGTTTAATCTGAGTAATGTGATCAAATGATGAAACCTGTCTCCCCCTTTGGAGGGAAAAGCGAGCGCAGCTCGTGCAGACTGAGGCTAGCTTGCACACAAGCGTTTGCCGAGGGACCGAGGGGGAGGAAATCCCCAAAAATGGCTTTTGGAATCTGAATCAACTAATGATAATACATAGTTATGAAGAACTATAGAAAATATATGAAACGAATCACTCAAATCCTCCCCCCATGCCCCCCTCCAAAGGGGGAGATTCGCCGCTTAAAAGCCTTCTCCCTGGCCGAAATCCTGATCGTACTGGCGATCATGGGTATCCTGATCATGCTCGTGGTCCCGAACCAGACAGGAATCGCTACGCGTACCAAAAGCATGGAAGCGCAGCAGGAATTGCGCATGATCCACAACCTGCAATACGCTTACTTTCTGCAGTTTTCCAAGTATTCCATGGACCTGCGCGAAATCAATTACCTGCCCCACAAGCTGACGACCGAAGGCGGAACGGCCAACTACCGCATTTCCATTACTGAATCCAGCCCGACGTCGTTTAAAGGTCGCGCGGAAGCTGTCGTGGATTTCAACGGCGACGGCAAAATGAATGTCTGGGAAATCGACCAGGAAGGACAACCAAAAGAAGTACAGCCCGACTAAATGCAATTGTTCGCTTACATAGCATTGCCGGTACTGGCTGTCATTTTCTGGCAGGATTTGCGTACGCGTTCCATCTGGTGGTTTTTGCCGCCTATGCTGTTCGCCATATTGCTGCTGCTCCGCTGGAGATTTACGTCCGTTCTGACAATTGCATACAACGCAGCTTTTGTAACGGCGCTGATCGGTTTTCTGACGCTTTACATCCGATTGCGTTTCGGCAAACTGGAAAATCCATTCAACAATTACTTCGGGCTGGGCGATTTCCTGTTCCTGCTCGCTTTGACACCGCTGTTTCCGTTCCGCGGATTCGTGTGGTTCTTCACCGCCGGAACGATCTGCGTGCTGCTCGTTCACCTTGTGGTACTGGCATTTCGCAAAAGTCCGACAATTCCGTATGCAGGCTATTTTTCGCTGGTCACGGCCACGTACCTGATTACCGATACGGCTTTTCCCCAATTGTTTCATCTTTTAACCGACTGATATGAACACCTGGGATAATTTACCGGTAACCGCCGAATTGCAGCAGGCAGTGCGATCCGATCTCGCATGGCACTACCGCGTGATCCCGAAAGTGATCTCCGATACGGAAGCACAATTCTATGTCGATGAAACGCAGAACCTGCAACTGGTGAAAGAAGAGCTTTCAGCCTTGTTCGGCTGTACGGTCGAGCTGGAAGCTATTGACAGTGTGGCAATCCAGCGCAATCTTGGAAAGCACTTCCGCAAGGCCGGACATGAACAACAGCTTGTTTTTGATGCCAAGATCGACTTCGTAGACCGCATTATCCGTGACGCGAATCATTTGGGAAGCAGTGATATTCATATCGAAACGTATGAAGATCGTGCACGTGTCCGTATTCGTATCGATGGTCATTTGATCGAGCGTTTCGCCATCGATAAAGCCGATTATGCAGAGCTGGTGAACAAAATCAAAATCCGCTCCAACCTCGATATTTCCGAAAAACGCCTCCCGCAGGACGGCCGTATTCAATACGAAGATTTCGATATCCGTGTTTCCATTCTGCCGACGCTTCACGGCGAAAAGATCGTGCTGCGTATTCTCGGAAAAGACGCTTCGTTCATTCGCATGGACCAGCTCGGATTGACCGAACGCGACCAGGAAAGCTACATGGAAGGCATCAAGCGCCCGAACGGGATCGTGCTCATCAGCGGTCCGACCGGTTCGGGAAAAACGACCACGCTATACGCCACGCTCAAGCTGCTGAACGACGAAAAACGCAACATTCTGACGGTCGAAGATCCGATCGAATACACGCTCGAAGGTATTAACCAGGTCCAGCTGAAAGAATCCATCGGTTTGACCTTTGCGAGCGCGCTACGTTCCTTCCTGCGCCAGGATCCGGACGTGATCATGCTCGGTGAGATCCGCGACGGCGAAACGGCCCAGATGGCCATTCGTGCCGCTTTGACGGGCCATCTCGTGCTGTCGACCATCCATACCAATTCGGCATGGGGAACGATTTCCCGTCTGATCGATATGGGCGTTCCGCCGTTCCTTTTGGCCGGTACGATGAATACTTCCGTGGCACAGCGACTCGTACGAAAGCTCTGTACATCCTGCAAAACGGAACAACAAACCGATTTAAAAGACTGGCCGCGTACAATCGATACGTCACACGCGCCGGCAACCCAATACGTGGCCGTTGGCTGCGATGCCTGTCATTATACGGGCTACAAAGGACGAACAGCTGTTTACGAAGTGATTCCGATCGACTTTGAGCTGGCCGAATCCATCAAAAAAGGCGAATTGCGCGTTGAAGAGCTTCTGCAGCAGCGCGGTATCGTCAGCCTGGCACAACAGGCCCTGCAATTAATTCACGAAGGCGTTACTTCCCTGGAAGAAGCCTACCCCTTATTAACCGAACTCTGAATGAAAAAGTTCCTGATCATCCTTCTGACCCTGACCGCAACGGCGAGCGCGTATTCCCAGCAATACACGGAGGAAACCCTGCGCGCCAAGCTCGATAGCGTGAGTCTGAAATACCCGGGCTACAACAACGCCGTTCAGCTCAACGTGGCCGGATTGCCGCTGGCCGAGCTGCTGAATTCGATCGCGCTGGAAAACAACCTCAATATCAGCATCGATCCGTCGTTTAACCAGGCCATTTCCTACAATTTCTTCGATGCACAGGTGAAAGACGTTCTGGTCTTTCTTTACGACAACTTCGAGATCGAATACCAGTTCATCGGCAGTATTCTCGCCGTTCGGAAACGCGCTGCGAAGAAAGAAATCGTTTACATTCCGCCGCCGCACAAGATCGATCTGAGCTACAATCCATCGAACGAGTTTTTGTCCGTGGATCTGAAAAACGATACGCTTTCCCGCGTGGTCGAAGCCATGACGAAAGAAAGCGGAAAGAACATCGTGCTCGCGCCCGAAGTGCGCAACAAGCAGGTCAGCGCATACTTCCTGAACCGTCCGTTCGACCAGGTCTTCGAAATGATCGCCAAAGCCAACGGACTGGAATCGAACAAAGACGAAAGTGGCATTTATTACCTGTTTACGACACCAAATTCCGAAAAAGGCAGCGGCAATACGAACGTGTTCAAGCCGAATTCTTTGCCGTCCGACCAAACGGGCGTTCAGCTCGAAAAAAACAACTTCGGAACACTCGACATTATTGCGAACAACGCCGAAATGGAAGACATCATTCGCCTGGCGGCGAAAGAGCTCGACGCTTACTATTTCTTCTACAATCGTCCGGAAGGAAAAGCCAGCTTCGAGATCAAAAATGCGACCTTTCCCGATCTGCTTTCACTCTTGTTCAATGGCACGAAATATTCCTATAAGGAAGACAACCGCGTGTTCCTGATCGGCGAAGTGAAAACCGAAGGGATTCGCGCTACAGAGCTGATTCGTATGGAAAACCGCACGATCGAAAACGTGAAAGCGGCGATTCCGAGAGATCTCCTGACCGACCTCGAAGTGAGCGAATTCCTCGAGCTGAACGGTCTGATCGTTTCCGGCTCGGGACGCAAGATCGAAGAACTGAAAGCCTTCCTTTCCAGCATCGATATCGTGGTGCCAATGATACAGATCGACGTGATGATCATTTTGTCGAAAAAGGGAAGCACCGTTAAAACCGGGATCAAGGCCGGACTGAAGGAAAAACCGACCACAACGAGCGGAACGCTTTACCCGGAAATGGACGTCCAGGCCGGTGCGCAAACGATCAACAACATTCTCGACGCGATCAACGGTTTCGGAATCGTGAATCTCGGCAACGTAACGGAAAACTTCTACGTTTCCCTGCAATTGCTCGAAAGCAACAACGTGGTGGCGATCGAAAGCACACCGAAGATCACGACGCTGAATGGTCACAACGCCAACATTTCCATCGGTGAAACAACTTATTACCAGGAAACGCAGGTCGATGTACAAAACTCCGTGGTGAACCAGGGCGTGCTGTCGTCCAAAACATGGAAATCCGTCGACGCCAACCTGACGGTGAAGATCAAGCCGTTTGTTTCCGCCGACGAAAACGTAACGCTTTCCATTACCGTAACACAGGATGATTTTGGCGGCAAGATCGATCCGACAGCTCCGCCGAACATTTCCAAGCAAACCTTCGAATCGATGGTGCGCGTGAAAAACGGTGAAGTGGTATTGCTCGGCGGCCTCGACAAAAAGAAAAACAACGACTCCGGTTCCGGTGTTCCGCTGATTTCGCGTGTTCCGGTACTGAAATGGTTTTTCAGCAGCCGCCAGAAAGAGCGTGAAAAATCGAAACTGCACATTCTCATCCGTCCGACCGTAACGTATTAATGCTGTTTAAATCCACATATCCTTCCCCGCGGAAATTTGTCTACGTTCAGCTGCAATTGGAGCAGCAGGAATGGCAAATCCGTTATACGGTTGTCGGAACGAAAGCCGCTTCGACTGCTGTGGAATGGACAACGGTTGAAAATGCCGCTGAGCTGCTCAAAAAAGCCGGAAAATCGCTGCCGTATGTGCTGCATTTCCGCGGTTTTGGCGTACTGACACGTATCGTTGAAAACGTTCCGAATTTCAAGGAAACGCTGCTGGTAAACGGCCACGAAGAAGATTTCTACTTCAACTCGATGGCGTTCCGCAGCACGATCGCCGTTTCTTTCCTGCGCGTGTCGCTGGTTCAAACGTTCGTCGACGAGCTCACAGCCGGAAAAGCCTTTGTCTGGGGCTTGCACGCAGGCCCCATTCCATTAATGGCGCTGATCGATCGCAACGAGACTTCCGCGCAGCTGGACTTCACGATCGAAGTCGCAAACGGCGATATCCGCAAGCTGGAACGCAATACCGGCGATGAAAAACGGCTCGCGCTTCCGGCAGGTTTCCTTTCCACAGACGAAGCCTACGTGAATGCGTTCCGCGAGCTGATGGCCTACGAAACCGAAGGCTACGAAGACGGACTTTCCGAAGAATTTCGCGCTGAAACACGCAGCAATTACAAGGAATTCAGCCGTTTTGTGAAGCTGGGAATCGGGATGCTTTCGATTTTCTTCTTCGCATTGTTGGGGAATTACTTCTACGTTAATCACCTCAACAACAAAGCCGCGCAGCTCGAAAGCGACATTGCCGGATTCGGTGAAGACCTCGCGCTGATCGATCGTCTCGAACAGGAAAAATCGCGCAAGATCGTGCTGGTCGACAATTCGGGCATTCAATCGTCGCGCTTTCTCACGTTCTACCTCGATGAGCTCGGAGCTTCCGTTCCGGCCAGCATTCAGCTGGAAATCCTAGAAGNNCCTTTCCGAAGCGCTCAAACCGAAACGAAAAGTAGAGCTGAACCGCGAACAGATCTCCATTACCGGCTACAGCAGCAACAGCAAAGTCCTCGACGACTGGATGGAGCAGCTGGAACAGAAAAAATGGGTGGCCGGTGTCGAGCTGATGAATTACGTGCGCATCAGCGATAAAAAAGCCACGTTTAACCTGCTTGTAAAAATCCGCTCATGACATTTTTCGACAAATACAGCTACAAACAGAAAAACCTGGCGCTATTGGTGCTGGGCGTGTTGCTGTGTGCGGTGGCTTACAAGCGTTCGTTCCGGACGACCTTCGAAACACAGGATTACATCGTGGAGCTGGAGCAGAAAAAAGGAGCGGCCGTTTCATCCCGCGAGACCATTCGTCGCTTGCAGCTGGAAATTGCTAACATCAATAAGCTGCTTGGAAAGGAAAATGTGTCGATCGAACGCGTACAGCAAGGATTTCTGAACTTCTTCGCGCAGCACAGCTCCGGACTTTCCGTGCAGCAGATCGAGGAAGTGTACACTTTCGATCATCCGGATTTCAGCATCAACACCTTCCGCATCGATCTGAAGGGTGATTACCTTTCTCAGGTGCGCTTTCTGAACAAGCTGGAAACGCGTTTCGACGAAGCACGAATGATCCACACACGATTCGAATTGAAAAAAGATCTTGCTACCGGCAAGACCGACTTAATATCCACGTTATTATTACAAAACTATGTACGCAGTAAAAAATAGCCCTTTCGTCCTGTTCCTGCTCGGCCTTCTGCTGCTGGGAACAACGGCTTGCGACGACGTTATCGCCAAGGATATTTCCGAAGAAACACCGGTTGTGGTGCTGCCGATATCGGGCGCGACCATCGACGCGAATCCCGTTCACATCAAATGGAACGAGCTGAAAGGCGCCACGCGTTACCGCATCGAGATCGTGAGCCCTTCGTTTGCCAGCATTTCCGAGTATACGATCGATTCGACCGTTACGGGAACGAACTTTTTCGTGAGCCTCGATTCCAACGATTACGAGCTGCGGATCACGGCGCTGAATGCCGGTTACACGTCGAAAACTTCGGCCATCATTCCGTTCAGCGTAGGTGCAAGTGCTGGTGGTGGCAACACAAGCGTTGTGCTCACCGCTCCGGCTTCCAATGCGTATGTGAACTCCGACAACGTAACCTTCAGCTGGAATTCCGTTCCGAATCTGCAGAGCTACACGTTCGAGCTGCACAGCGGGCCGACGTTCGCCTCGCCTACCGTCTATTCCGAAGATCAGCTGGCTTCCGTGCAACTGGCACTCACCGATCTTGAAGAAGGAACCTACAGCTGGGGCGTGAAAGCATTTCTGACAGACGGCAGCGAAACGGCGTTCACCAAACGCGTGTTTTACATCGACACAACGAATCCGGGGCCTGTAACGCTCACGTCGCCGACCAACAACGCCATCGTGCCAAACACTACGGTTTCCTTTTCCTGGAATTATACGAATCCGGGTACTGTTCAGTCAACCGTTAATTCGACAATCGAGATCGCACGCGACAACCAGTTCACGGATATCGCTCACACGCAAACCGTGACCGGCACATCCGTTTCCGTTACGCTCACCGACGACGTCTATTTCTGGCGCATCAAAACTGTCGACGAAGCCGGAAACGCAGGGCCGACATCATCCGTTTACACCTTTACGCTCTTCCCGTGAAAAACAAAGGACTGACAATTGCTTTGGTCATTATCGTTGGCGCCGTCTGGTACAACGTGTTTATGCGCGTGAAATCCAATATCGACGCGGATGATACGTTGCCTGTCCAGAAACAGCTGACAAACGGCAAGCAATGGCTCAGCAAGCGTGAATCCTTCCCGTTACGCGTCAACTACCGCGATCCGTTCACCGGAAGCCTGGCAGCGATGACCAACGAGCCGACGCCGGCTACTATGCCAATGATCCCGGTCGAGCCACCGATGCCAAAACCCAAGCCCGAGCCGCCGCAATGGCCTGTGATTCGCTATTACGGATTGGTGCGCAAAACTTCTTCATCCGTCCCAAGAACGTTGCTCACGATCGACGGCGTATTCTACCAGCTCAAACAAGGCGACGCCGCCCTCGACAACGTAACGATCAAAAAAACCTACCGCGACTCGGTGGTGATCAACTACAGGAAGCAGAATCGGACGTTTTACAAGATCGATCGTTAACTGACATGCATCCGTACCTCCGTAAATTTCTGTTCTTTTTTGCTGTTACCGGGTTCCTGGGATCGATTATCGTCAATGTAATGAGTTGTTTTAATATAGACTCGGGTTTTGGCTTTGCCGGGTCTTCCATTTTTCACCTTGGCGCAATAGCTGTTGTGATTCCGGTATTTATGGAATCCAAGCGGCAAGGCTTTCAATCCCCATTGAAAAAGGAAAGAATGAATCTATCTGAGTTCTACAAGATGCTTTTTAAAGGACTTCCTGTGATAACAGTTGTGTTACTGGCTATGTGCCTGGTCTATGCGTTTATTAATTTTTTCTCGGCCCTTGGTAGTATAGGACACGGCACTCCTGAAATTCAGGACGGAATGTACGTACTGAATCAAAAAGGCTCCATTTCACAGATTACAGAATGGGAATACCATTTTTTCTGTTCACAACAAGTACGTCTGTTCTCCGGTCACTGGATCTTTTTTTACGCCCTCGGAATTATAGGATTGCTTCCCCGAAAGACCGAACAAGTGTAACCCTACCATCTTTTCATCCGCCGCGGCGGATTGATAATTACAACAGAATCTTCACCGGCTGCTTGTTCTCATCGATCGCTACAAACGTAAACTCTCCTGTCACGGCTTTGTCGCGCTGATCGGAATACATCTGCTCTACATAAATTTCCACCCGGATCTTGAGGCTGGTATTTCCTAAATACGTCACTCTTCCGATGAGCTCAACGATCGTTCCGGCCGGAATGGGCTGCTTGAAATCGATACGATCGCTGCTCACGGTCACCATGCGCTGGCGGCTGAACCGCGTTGCAGTAATGAAAGCTACTTCGTCCATGAGCTGCATGGCTGTGCCTCCGAAAAGGGTGTCATAATGATTCGTTGTGTTGGGAAAAACGGCTTTAAAAATGCGTGTTTCCGCTTGCCAGATACGTTCTGCTGTTGTCATTCAATTGTTTTTTTAGCTTCTCTGTACTTCCTTTCCGCAGAACGAAAGCATCAGAGAAGAAATGATCGATGACACCCGATTCGGGCCACCGTGAATGACACGTCTTACCTGACTGCTGCTTCAAACGCGAAAGCATTGTCAATACGGAAGGCAGGTAACCTGGCTCTCCACCCGAGGCGGATTACAGTTGCGCGACAGCTCGTGATTTTCACACGATTCCCCTTTTCGTCCGCCTGAGGCGGAGTGAAACCATTCCGGTTGATGGAAATGCAAAGAACGTTCGGGAGCGAAAATAGAAACTTTCTTCGAATCAATTCGAGATTCTGCCGGCGATCAATTTTTAGGGAGCTTTTTTTCGATCTCTTCCAGTCGCGGCAGGTCTTTCTTGTATTGCCCGACATCCCAGATAATGTCCCATTGTGCAACGTAGTCAGTCAACGGTCCGAGACCAACCTCTGCCCTTCTTTTGTCGACGTTATCCGGATCTTCGAGCGGTGACACATAGTAAAGCTCTGTTTCAGGGTCACGGCCGATCTGACTTCCGTAGATCTGTTTTTTACCTTGTCCGAGCGCTACACGATCTTCCAGCAAAGCCAGCTGTGCCGGAACGGCTTTGCCTTTTTTCACAGCTTCGCGCATCATCGGCAGGTAGTTCTCCTGTGTAGCCAGATCAGCATGCTGAATCACCAGGAACAATGTCCTGTTTCCATTGAAACCAACAACCTCAGGCCCGAGCCAGCCGTATTCGTCGAGAATTGCTTTAATTTTGATCAGGTTGACCGAATCCTTTTCGCCCATGATCTTCAATTTCGCTTTCGTTTCGGGCGAATCCCAGCCATATTTATTGCTGATCTCCATGACTTCCCTGCGGTATTTCTGATCTTCCTCGTGAATATCGTACAGGGCCAGCATCAGCTGCTTGTTCAGATTTGGCTCGGCCTTGCTTTTGTTCTCGGCCACGACTTCCAGTAAAGGTTTCCAACGCGGATCTTCATGCAGGGAAGCCAGATCCTGATCGTTTGTAATGTGGTCAAAATTGGAATAATCCGCCACTGCCGCGATCAGATTCAAATTGTAAAATGCGCTGTCCGGAACTCCTGCCAATGCCCACGAACAGGCTGCCTTGTACCGATCATTCGGTAAGCCTTTCCAACCATACGACTCGAATGCCAGTGAAAACTTCTTCGTCGATTGCGGATATGTTTTCGCTGTGTAGAGCGAGTCGGCTTGCTTGATCAATTCGAAGTATTCGTCGGGCGGATTTTGTCCGTTGGCAAACAGAACTGTCAAAAGTGCATACGCGGTAAGGAAAAGGAGCTTCATCGTCGTTGGCTTGATTCAACTAAAAACGGGTGCCTGAATCAACAGAAACCCGTCTTAAAGTACGTTATTTTTCAATTGCGACAATTAACCGCTCGTCACATCATGCGATAGAGGCCTGCACAATCTGCTCGATGTTGAGCTTGCGCATCGACATAAAAGCCTGTGCCGCTTTTCCTGCTTTGGCCGGATCGCTCATGATTTGCCCGAGCACGTTCGGAATGATCTGCCAGGAAACACCGAACCGGTCTTTGAGCCAGCCGCACATGCTTTCTTTGCCTCCGTTTTCGGTCAGCAACGACCAGTAATGATCGATCTCTGCCTGCGTCTCGCAATGAACTGTCAGGGAAATGCCTTCACTGAACGCAAAACGGTGATCGGCTGCGCTTTCCATCAGCATGAATTTCTGACCGTTCAGCTCGATCTGCGCGTGTTTGATACAGCCTTCCTTATCAGGGTGCTCATCGGCTCCGTAGCGGAGAATGCCTTCCACTTTCGCATCATTGAAAACGGACGTATAGTGCTCAATCGCTTCATCCGCTTTGCCGTATTCCCGGCCGGTAAAGAGCATACACGGCGTGATCTTCTGCCCAACATCGCTGATCTTTCCGAGAGCCAGCTGCCAGGAAATACCGAATTTGTCGGCGATCCATCCGTAGTGTTCGCCCCACGGATAGCTACCGAGCTCCATCAATACGTCGCCTTCCGGAAGAAAAGCCTTCCAGATTCGGTTCAGCTCGTCCATGCTTTCACAGATGTAATAGAACGAAATGGAAGGATTGGGCTGGTATTGCGGACCGCCGTCGAGTAAAGTAATGCTGTGTCCGGAAACGCTTATTTCCGTCACAATAGGCGATTGCGCCACGATTTTCGCATCGTTGAAAACGGAGCAGTAAAGCTTTGCTGCTTCCTGTGCCTGGCCGTCGAACCAAAGGCAGGGTGTGATTTGTTCTTTCATAATTCTGAATCTTTCTGCAAACTTATCGAAGCCGTTCTGGGCAGGATAGAATAAAACCGACACAGAGATGCGGTTATGCCCAAAGTAAAGATTCTCCCGCGAATTAACGAATTAACACGAATGATTATGGTTAGGCATAAGCCGGCATACTTGGCATTATAAAATGTATTACTCACAGCATGCAAACCGATCAAACAAAAAGCCTTTCGCGGCAATTCGCTAATTCGCGGGGAAAAGAAATCCCGCTACTTCTCTTTCAATCCCGAGCGCAAGTAGTCGTTGGGTGTTGTTTGGGTGAATTCTCGGAACGAGCGGATGAAGTGGCTCTGATCTGCGAAACCGTTGTCGAAAGCTACGTCGGTGAGCTTTTCGTAGTTGCCTGATTTCAGCTGCGTGAACGACAACTGGAACTGGCAGATGCGGCGGTACTGAACGGGCGTAATGCCTACGTATTTTTTGAAGATCCGCTGAAAAGTGCGTTCGTTGAGCTGCAGCTCGTCGAGTAAACCCGAAAGTGCGTCGGCGCCGGAATGATGCATGAGCCGGTCGGTGGCGAAGCGGATGATGGCGCATTCCCGTTCGTTTTGCTGCAATTGTCCGATGATAAAATGGTCCAGCGCGGCGGTTTTCTGTTCGGTCGAGGCTGCGTAGAGCAATTGGGTTCGCAGAGCATTGATCAGCTGCGGATTCCAGCTTGCCAGATCAATCGGTGCTTTCATAAGCTGAGCAACCGGCAAATGAAAGATCGCAGCCAGTATGAAAGGCTGAAAGAAATAGATCAGGACCGTGCTGTTCTCGCTTATCGTCCAATTGTCGATCGGAACGGATTTGCCGAATAACGTCAGCTGTTGCACGATCTCGTTGCCTTCAGCATCTTTTTCCAACCGACAAACCAAAGCCTGCATGCCGTTGGTGAACAAAGGCAGCTGGTCTGTTTCGGGCTCGCTTCCATCCAACAGTAGCACGGTTCGCACATAAGGCGACAAAACCGCATCTGGCCGATGATAGCGATGATTCATATGTTTGATTTTTTCCGGAAGCTGCAGAAAACGAAGTTTTGCGTCGTATCGAACGGCGTCGGGTGATCGATTGTGAAACAGCTTAGCTTTTCAAACTCGGGAGCTAATCGTTCGATAAGCGACGTTTCCGAATATTGCTGAATGAAAATGCCGCTGCATTTTGTCGGTCCGTTCTCGGAAAACGTACCGATGATCGTCATTCCGTTTGGTTTTACGCCTTTGGAAAGCGCTCGCAGATAGCGTTCCACGTCATTCGGATCGGTCAGAAAATGGAAGGCGGCGCGATCGTGCCAGCAATCGTATGCTTGATCCGGCTCGAAGGCTGCAGCATCGGAAACGATCCATCGAACCNNTCCAATGCTTTTTCGGAAATATCGAGCACCGTCAGATTCCGGTAGCCGAGATCCAGCAAATGGTCCGTGAGAAAACTGTCGCCACCGCCTACATCAATGATATGTGCGTCCAACGGAAGATCACGCAGCAAACCCAGCGACGTTTCAGGCACGGGCTGATACCAGCTCACATTCGGCAATTCTTTCGTGTCGTAAACGTTTTCCCAGTGTGCTTTTTTATCGAACGATTCCNNGGATAAAGATACGCGGTTTGCCGTTTAGAGGCTAAAACTCTTTCAAAAAGACTTCTGAAATTTCCAGCTCAGCGTTCCCTTTCGTGCGGAACAGGAATTCGACATTGAACGTAAAAGCCGGAAGCGTAAACAAGGTTTTGAATTCCCTATAGGTTCCGAGCTGGTCTTTCCGAATACTCACGGCTTGTTGTCTGATCGGAATAGCGCCGTACTCGGCAGCGATCAGCAGCTCGCCGATAATGGAATCCTGCTGCGAAAGCGAATCGACTTTCATGCGATACGTGACCGAGTAGTTTCCGGGAACCAGCGTACAGAAAGGTCCCGAGAGCACGATTTTATCGCGCATTTCGTCGCCGCTTCCGATGCGGATAACGGTTTCCGAACCGGCAGTCTGTTTCCACGTTTCATCGGGAATGGTGAGCTCGTTGATCGTGTAACGGTGCGTGAGCGGCAAACGGTGGTATTCACAAGCATCGTTTCCGGCAATGCGGAACGGCTTCCCGATGCGTTTCAATGGAATTTTGAACTGTATCAGCGTATCGGGAAAGGATTGCATCCAGCCGTCGCGGAGCACGAACAAACGCGGCTGGGCAAACACATCCGGAATCAAAGCGCGGTTTTTCACATCGCTCATGTCGTGTGGCGTGGCTTTGATGTGTTCCGGATCGACGCAAGCATGACGGTACGCCAGCCAGTAGTCGGCAATAATTCCAATACGGCCGAACTTTTCAAATTCCTGCGTTTGATCGGCTGCTGCCTGCAAAGTTTTCGGACGAATAGTGAGCATGTAGGAAAAATGGCTCGCCGCGCCTGTCAATGCGACGAGCAGCAAAAATCCCGTAAACAGACGTTTCGCTTTTGCTGTAAGCTGCGCATGTTCGGCATAAAGCAACGCCATCAGGCTCAGAACGATGTAGCTGGCCACGAAATAGCGCCGGTTCATTTCGTTCACCAAAACCCAGTGCAGCGAAAACAGCACGACCAGTACGAGCAGGAAATCCAGTCGCAGAAAGAGCAGCCATTTCCGGGCTTCGGGCGTTAAATGGATCTTTCCGCGGAAACGCAAAACAATGAGTACCACCAAAAGTGCGAGCACCAGCCACGAATAGAGCGTGCTGACGATATCGATGCCTTTGCCGGTAAAAAGATCCAGCGTGGTTTCAAACAGGAATCCGAACGAGCGTCCGACATCAGCAAGCGTGTTCAGGCTTTGAAAATCGGGCGTTTTGGAAGGCGAATTGACTTTCGCGTAGTAGATGAATGCTGCCCAGCAAACCGCTCCGATGACGGTCCAAAAGATCACTTCCGGCCGTGGAAACCATTTGTGCTGCGTTTTCCATCGGTAAACGAAANNCCTATCCAAAGCACCAGGAGGAGCAAAATCAGGTGATTTTTCCAGTAAAACAGGCTTTTTCGCTTGAAATCCAGCAACCGGATCAGCAAAATCGACGAACCGATGATACTGTAGCCCATTCCGATCGGATAATGCAGCAGATCGGCGAAATGATGGAACGGCAGAAACCACACGATCGCGAACAGAAGCTTCATCGTATGGCGACGGAAAAAGGTCGAGAATCCGAGGAAACCGAGTGTCAGCAAGAGGTAATTCGTAAAAGAATAAGCGGCCAGCGGCGACAGACCGATTTTCGTCCACAGTTGGCTGACCAGCGGCACAAACGACCCTAAACGGTCTTGTCCCCAGAAATAAATGTCATGCGGAAAATCCAGGTAATGCGTCATCAGAACGCCCACGCCGTCGTCGGAATTCATCAGCGGATCGTTGATGCTTCCAAAAAACAGGAACGACACGGCAATGATGACGGTCAATCCTAGGTAATAAAGCGCTTTCGGGAGGGACATATTTTTGACGCGGTGCTTTCTTTCCTATTTCAGCCGCTCGAGAACGCCTTTTCGTTTAACGATATTCTTGTAATCCCATTGGATATTGTGAGCCTTAGCCAACCAGCGCTGCAACTCTTCGCTGTTGATCTCGTCGACGCTGTTGTAATGGATTTCGGCAGCTTTGAAGCTTCCTTCCTTTTGCAAACCGGGCTCATCGAACGACTGACCGCTCCAGAACAGCAAACGCACTCCTGTCTTCAGCTTATCGTAGCCCGTGATCGGATTTCCATCGAGAAACCACACCGGATGCGCGTGCCAGATCTTGCTTTCGGCTTCCGGCAAACCGCGGTTGATCTCATCGGCGAGACGGTTGCAAATTGCTTTGTAAATAGCGTCCTGCTTATCGTTGTATGCCTGGATTTCCTCGTTCATAGCTTCGTTGTTGAAACCCAATATTACGAATTTTTGATCGTCGTTTGGCTTCTTCACCTTTGCCACTCTTCCTTCTGCACACAATCACACTCAAAACCAAAACATTACAACCTCCAACTAACTTTCACCGCGACAAATCCTTGATAATTGATACTTTATAATTGCTAATTAAACAAGCTCAACGAGATTGTTCTTTATCGCATAAATTACCAGTCCCGTCACATTACGCGAGCCCGTTTTCTGAAGCAGGTTATTCCGGTGTCCGTTTACCGTTTTCACACTGATGAACAGCTTGGCCGCGATTTCTTCCGCCGTATATTGCCGACAGGTGAGCTGCAAAATTTCCACTTCCCGTTTCGTAATAGCCGCAAACTGCTGAATTGGCCGGGATTTCATTCCCATATTTTGCTGGATCGCTTTCAACGTTAGCTGGTTGATGTAAGACCCTTTTTTATACACTGCTTCGATCGCTTCAAAGACTTCCTGCGGATCGCTGTCTTTGACCAGGTAACCGTGTGCACCGGTTTCAATCAGGCGCGCGATATAGCTTTCGTCGCGGTGAACGGAAAGAATAATGACCCGCATTTCGGGAAAATGACGACAAATATCCATTGTAAGATGTTCACCCGAATATTCCTGCAAACCTTTTGGCGGCAATGACAGGTCCACAAGCATCACATCCGGAATGATCTTTAAATCCTGAAGCCGTTCGATCACCGAATAGCCGTCGCCGGATTCGAACACCACTTCGAGCTCTTCCCACGATTGCAGGATCGCCTTGATTCCCGTCCGGAAGAGCAATTGATCTTCGACCAGTCCTACTTTGATTGTCTGTTTCATCGTCTTGTTTTTAATGGCCCGGATTCAGCGGAATAGAAAGCTGCGCCTGAAAAGAGCCCGTTTCGTTGTTTTCCAGCGCCAGCGTTCCGCCGATCGCACTGATACGGCCTTCCATGCTTTTCCAGCCCAAACCGCTGCCGTTCGTTTCGTGTGACAATCCTTTGCCGTTATCGGTATAGCGGGCCGTCAGACGGTCGTGTTCGAGTTGCAGCTCCAGTTCGATCTTATTCGCCTCTGCGTGTTTCAGCGTATTGTTAATGAGCTCCATGAAAACGCGGTACAGGATCAATTGCAGCTGTGGATCGAGTGCTGAAAGATCACCTGGTGCACGCAGCCCGATAGCGATCGTTCCCGCGGCGTGCAACTGTTCGATCACTGTTTCCAATGTGCGGATGAGCCCGAATTTTTCCAGCTGGGCCGGCATCAGCTCGTGACTGATCCGACGCATGCTTTCCAGCGAGCTTTCGGTCAGCGAACGAATGTTCTTCAAATCCTCCAGCAGCTGTTCCGATTGCAAGCCGTGCTGGCGTTCCACCTGCAGTAAATGCATCCGGGTGATGGACAGAGCCGCGCCCAGCTCGTCATGCATATCCTGCGCGATACGCTTGCGTTCCTGCTCCTGTGCCTGTATGCTGGAGCGCAATAAATCCAATTGGTGCTGTTTTTTCAATTGTTCCTGTTCCAGCTGTCTCCGGTAAAGATTCTTCCGAAATTGCTGACTCAGAAAGGCCACGCCCACCGCGATGATGAACACAATCCCGGCAAACGGCAGCAGCGTATTGATGAAGGTTATATGACTGCCCGGTTCCATAAGCCTCTCCAGAAACAGTAATACATAACGACCGAGAAAAAGGAATGCGCCACCCACGTATAACGGCTCAGCTCCAGCCCGATGTGACTGGTAATGTATTCACCGAAGTAAAAAATGAGCAAGGTGGAAGCATGGTAGATGAACAACCCCGAGTTGATCCTGTTGAGTCCGGCATAGGAAGGCCGGCGATGAAGCTCCGATGATTTGTCGAGCAGCAGCATATAGGTCGAAAGCGACAGAATGATCAAAACAACGCAGGAAGTCGTTAACGCAAAGGAGTTGAACACCGACAGCGGCTGGAAAAAGACCGTGTTAATCACCGAAAAGATCACAAAGCCGATGGCCGTACCTGACAGCACCGTTTTGTTCAGAAAGCCTTCCAATACATTGCGGTAATACGCCGTCAGGAAGACAAATCCCAGCGGCACCAGCAGATGCAGAATAAACAGGTTGTTGATTCCCTGGAACCATAAGATCAGGGAAATCAGCTGCAATATTCCCGAACAGAACAGGAACCAGGAAAACAGCTTCAGGCCCGTTGGCAGCGTTTTGTAAATGAAAGCAGCATAGAGCGCCACGGCAAAAACCGGCACGTGGGATAAAATGAGGATGATCTTCGTGACACTCATGCTGTTCTGCCTTTTAATTTCCGTTGATGTAGAGCTTGCTTTTCTTGTCGCAGGTGCTCGGACACGGCGCGTTCAGGTCGTAAACGAAATATGTCCTGAGAGCCGGGTCGTACGGAATGGTATCGACATACAACGTATCGCTGTTGCGGTAAGTGCCTGGCAGCGCTCTCGTCGGCGTCATATAGAGCTTGAACTTGTTGCTGTCGCTCAGACCGAGATACACCCGGCAGTGATCGAACTCGAAATCCGGAACGGTGGTAACGCCCAGCACGCCGAAAAGGTCCCATTTATTGATCGAATAAGACCGGATCGGAACAGAATCTCCGAAATGATCACGGCACATATCCACGTAGTTCTGAATGTCGTTCAGCGCGTTTGCCAGGTGGACGGTGTCTTTGTAAACCGCTCCTCGAATGGCCGTAGCCCTGGGTTCGGGTGTTTTCTCACACTGGCCGGAAATCGCGAATAATCCTGCGAGAAGAATGATACCGATAGCAGTAGTTTGTTTCATATTGAGTCGAGTTGGAATGATTAATTGTGTCTGGCTGATCATACAGCGTTCGCCACAAACCTAGCGCAAAGAAGCCTGCGATTATCCCGGGGTTCGTTAAATCAGGTATAAATACGGGGCTTCCGGGCGAAAACAGGGAAAAATACCCGTTCTCATTTTCGAATAGTTTTCCTCTTACCGGCGGATCTTTTTCATCCAATCTTTGCCTCAGCTATAGCACATTAAACGTGGAGCAGCTACCACATGAAAAAACGAGCCGTCCTGTGCGGTCATTTACAGGGGCGAAATCCGAAAAGCCTTACGAGTAGGAAATTAAAACCTTACTTATTATGAACACGTTTAAATTTACCGTGTACCTGACTCCTTACTGGAACAACACACCGAACACTATTCTCACGATCTCTTATTTCACTACTTCGAGCTACAGCTACAGTGCATCCATCACCGGGCCTGGTCTGAACTCAGCGGTGACATTCCCGAATAACAACTCGGGTTGTGCAACGAACGTTATTCCGTCTTCGGTTTACAAAACAGGAGCTTCCATGCCGTACGAGGTCACTATCACGACCAACTCTCCGACACTTTCGGGACGAGTGATCAACAGCCAGGAAGTAGGTTCCAAAGCAGACGGAGCGGCTATTTCTTACCAGGGATATTTCTTCTCCAACGATGCCGGAGCCGACAACGACTGGAACGACTGCGTGCTGAACCTTTCTTTGTTCAACGATTCAACAGACTAACAAGTCTTCTCCGCCATGGAGCTCAGGCTCCGGGTTCCCAAGCCTCCCGCACTTCACTGCAGGGAGGTTTTTTGTTAGCCTTTTCTGCCAACCGCGATCTGATAAACCGGAGACCGGAATACCGGAGACTGTTCATTGTTCACTGATAAGCTTCACTCCCGTCGAATCCCGCTGAATGTAAAACACACCGAGATCGTGCTTCACTTCAAGGTGTTTCTCACCACATTCTTTATAAGTTCTTAGATCCTTAAGCGTAAACCGAATGTGAATTTCGTCCACGTATTCGTAAACGCCGGTGTTTGTGATAAAGCAATCGTTTCCGCACCAGGCCGAATAGGCGCTGACAAATGTTCCGTCCGAGTGGATTTCCAGCCGGTTGCCATAAACGTGGTGTTCGTTGCTGTCGGGCGCGGTAAGCCTGTACTCGGTTTTGCGCTCCAGATCGAGCAAATGATCGATCCTCCAGGTTCCGGCCAATTCCTGGGCGAAAAGAACAGGAACGACGAATAAAAATGGCAAAAGAATGAATGCTTTTTTCATACGGCCTTATACATC